>NZ_JBSGCB010000017.1:0-190452 GCF_053601595.1 Nocardia sp. NPDC004711
GTCGCCGGGATGGTCGTCCACCTGGCCGGGCCCGATGCCGCCTACACGACCGGCGCGACCATCGCCGTCGACGGCGGCGCCGGCGCGCAGCTCGGCCTCGGCCGCCCCGAATGGTAAGCCGCACAACCCATTTCCACCCTGTGAAGAAGTAAGGAAGTTCCGATGAACGACACCATGTTCGCCCAGGTCCGCACCGCCGTCGCCGAGGCTCTCGGCATCGAGGAGGACGAGGTGACCGCCGACGCGTCCCTGCTCGACGAGCTCGGCGCCGAGTCCATCGATCTGCTCGACATCCTGTTCCGCATCGAACGCCTCACCGGCACCAAGATCACCGTCGCCGAGCTGTCCAACTACGTGCAGGGCGGCATCCCGGACGAGGAGTTCGGCGATGAGGAAGCCAACGTCATCACCGAGGCCGGCATGGCTCAGCTGAAGAAGGTCATGCCGCAGCTGGCCGAGATGGATCTGGACGGCAAGCTCCGGCCCGAACGGGTGATGAGCCTGTTCACCGTCGCCAACCTGGTCGCGCTGGTGGAGACCCGCGCCGCTGTCACCGCCTGAGCGCCATGCGTTTCCACCTGATCGACCGGATCGACGACTACGAACCGAGTACCCGGGTCCGCGGCCGCAAGCTGGTCTCCGCGGCGGAACCGGGTCTGCGCGACACGGCGGCCGGACCGGTGCTCGAGGCTCCGCTCGTCCTCGAGGCGCTGTGCCAGGCCGGTACCTGGCTGATCATGCTCTCCACCGAGCGCCGCAAGCGCGCGGCGCTGCTGCAGATCGGCAGCGTCGAGTTCCTGGGTTTCGCCCGGCCGGGCGATGAGGTGGTCCTCGACGGCGTCGTCGAATCCATGTCCGACGAAATGGCCGTGCTCGCGGGCACGGCCACCGTCGGCGGCGTGCTGATCATGCGCGCCACCGACGTCATGTGCGCCCTGATCGACGCGGTCGACCTGGCCGACGACGCGGACTCCGTCCGCCTGCTGGAAGGACTGGTGCGCTCGTGAGGCGAGTCGCGATCACCGGAATCGGGGCGGTGACGCCCGTCGGCAACGATGCCGGCACCACATGGAATGCTTTGCGGGAGGGCCGATCCGGAGTCGGCCGGATCACGGTCTTCGACGCCTCCAGCTTCGCGGTACAGATCGCGGGCATGGTGAAGGACTTCGACGCCGAGTCGGCCATCCCCGATCCGGCACTGCGGCGCAATCTGTCGCGTCCCGGTGCCTTCGGAGTCGCCGCCGCCCTGGAAGCCCTCGCCGACGCGGGCCTGCCGGGCGGCGGCGACTACCACCCGGCCGAGCGCGGTGTCAGCGTCGGCGCCACGGTAGGCCGGCCGGCCCTCGACGAGATGGCCGAGATCTTTCATCGGCTCCGCGAATCGCTGCCGCTGTACCGGCAGCCGATCGAGCATGTGCTCGAACGCGATCAGAACACGCCCGCGGCCGCTATCGCGCGGGCCGGTGGCTGCGCCGGCCCGATGGTCGGTGTCTCCACCGCATGCACCGCCTCCGGTCACGCCCTCGGCGAGGCCTATCGGATCGTCCAGGAGGGCGAGGCCCGCATGATGCTGGCCGGCGGTTACGACTCGCTGATCTCCTGGCTCGACGTGCTCGGCTTCTCCCTGCTGGGTGCGCTCACCACCGACCACGACGACGAGCCCCAGCGGGCATCGCGACCGTTCAGCGACGACCGGTCCGGCTTCGTGCTCGGTGAGGGTGCGGTGATGTTCGTGCTCGAGGACCTCGAGTCGGCACGCGCCCGCGGCGCACACGTCCATGCGGAGATCGTCGGGTACGCGGCCACCATGAACGCCTACCGGATGACCGACCCGCCGCCGGACGGCGGCGGCGTCAGCCTGGCGATGGCGCAGGCCCTGGAAGACGCGGGCCTGCCGCCCTCGGAGGTCGGATACATTGCCGCGCACGGCACTTCGACGCCGGGCAACGACATCTGCGAGACGAAGGCCATCAAGGACGTGTTCGGTGAGCACGCCCAGCGAGTGGCCATCAGCTCGGTGAAGTCGATGATCGGCCACCTCACCGCGGCCGCCGCCGGTGCCGGACTGCTGGGCGCGCTCGGTGTGCTGCGCACCGGATACGCGCCACCCACCATCAATCTCGACCGCCCCGATCCCGCGCTCGATCTGAACTACGTCGCGAACGCGGCGCAGGCGATCGACACGGACACGGTGATGGTCAACGCATTCGCGTTCGGCGGCACCAACGCCTGCCTGATCCTGCGGAAGGACACGCCATGATCGCCCGCACGGCGGCCGCGCCGGCACTCGTCGGCCTGGACCGCATCGTCGACCTCACGGCGGGCCGCACCGCCGCGGCGGTGCGCAATGTGCCCAGCACGCTCGCCCTCTTCGACAGTCACTTCCCGCGCTTCCCGGTCCTGCCGGGCGTGCTGATCCTCGGCTCGCTCGGCGAGCTCGCCGCCCTGCTGATGTCGGAAACAGTCGGGGGCGCATGGGAATTGGCGGCAGCGCGCACGATCCGGTACCGCCACTTCGTCCGGCCCGGGGACAGCATGCACCTGCACGTCGACCTGCTGGAGCCCGGTGTCTGCGCCGGCCGGGTCCTGGTGGACGGCAAGCGTGTGACAACCGTCGGCCGCCTGGAGCTTTCGGCGGCGGAAGCCGGGGGTGTCCGATGAAACGCGTCGTCATCACGGGTATCGGGCTGGTCACCGGCCTCGGTGTCGGTACTGCGGAGACCTGGAAAGGGCTGCTGGACGGCCGCAGCGCGGTCGGCGACCTCCGCGGCTTCGACGCGAGTTCGCTGCGCTCGCGGCTGGGCGCCGAAGTGGCCGACTTCGAGCCCGCACAGTTCGCGGCGAACCGGCGAGTGCTGCGGAACATGACGCGCAACGACCAATTCGGTGTCGCCGGTGCCGCTTTGGCGCTCGCGGATGCGGACCTGCCGATCGCCGACCCGGATCGCGCGGGGCTGTTCCTGGGTGGCAACAAGGAGATTTCCGAGCCCGCCAAGGTACTCGACGCGGTGCTGCTCGCCCGCAACCCCGATGGCAGCGCAGATCTGGCACGCATGGGCACCGACGGCGCGGCGGCCTTCTACCCCCTGTTCTACGTCGAGGGATTGCAGGCAGCGGCACTCTTCTACATCTCCCAGGCACACGGATTGCGGGGCACCAACACGTATTTCGCGGGTACCGCCGAGGCCGGCGCCACCGCGATCGGCCGCGCCTTCCGCGCGATGCGCCGCGGTGAGGCCACCATGGCGGTCGCGGGTGGCTTCGACGACCCGACCTCGTGGTGGAGCATGACGAAGCTGGATCCGATGGGGGTGCTCAGTCCCCGGAACGAACTCGGCGCCGCGGCGGTCCGGCCCTTCGACAGCGCGCGTGACGGCTTCGCACCCGGTGACGGCGCGGCGTTCGTCGTGCTCGAGGACGCCGACGCGGCGGTCGAGCGCGGAGCGTCCATCTACGCCGAGATCATCGGCTTCGGGCGAGGATTCGCACAGCCGGGCGCCGGCGATCCAGCTGCCGGGGCCGGCGCCGCAGGAGCGATCGGCTCCGCGTTGCGCGAGGCCGGAATCGAACCGGACGCCATCGATTGCGTCGTCGCCGAGGGCGCGGCGGTGCCCGGCGTCGACACTGCCGAAATCGAGGCTCTGCGTACGGTTTTCGGCCCCCGCCTGGAACAGCTCCCGGTGACTGCGGTCACCGCGGCCGCCGGCCATCTGATGGCGGGTGCGGGCGCCCTCAATGCGGCGGTGGCCGCGTTGATCGTCCGGCACGGTGCGGTGCCGCCGATCGCCACGCTGACCGATCCGGACCCCGCCTGCGCCGGTCCGCGCTGGGTCACCGACCCGGGTCACGAGCAGCCGGTCGGGCACGCCCTGACCCTGGCCCGTGGCTTCCAGGGCCAGCACGTCGCTCTGGTCCTCCGTGCACACACAGCAAGGACTCCGCAGTCATGAACACCGCAGTCGCCACTACCCCTGCCCCCTGCCGCATCGCCGTGGTCGGTGTCGGCGCCATCACCTCCCAGGGCCCCACCGCGGCGGACCTGTGGCTCGGCGCGAGCGCGGGCCGGGTGGCCATCCGCCCGGTCGAGCTCATGTCGATGGACGGGTT
This sequence comes from Nocardia sp. NPDC004711, assembly GCF_053601595.1. Taxonomy (NCBI): domain Bacteria; kingdom Bacillati; phylum Actinomycetota; class Actinomycetes; order Mycobacteriales; family Nocardiaceae; genus Nocardia; species Nocardia sp. NPDC004711. The sequence goes on from NZ_JBSGCB010000017.1 coordinate 4,108, forward strand.
CCGCACCCGGCTGGCCGGCGAGGTCGTCAGTCCGTACACCACCAAGCACGATGTCGGCTATCCCGAGGGATTCGTCGATCGCGCACTGGATTTCGCTCTGGTTGCCGCCGAGGAAGCCATGGAATCGGTGGGGGAGATCGAGCAGGTCGTGTCCGCCGAACGGTTCGGCGTCGTCCTCGGCACCTGCAATGCCGGACTGCTCAGCGCCCGGCACTGGTACCGCGGCCGCGATCGCGGCGAGACCGTCGATCCGCGCGTGCTGCTCTTCACACCGCCGCAGGCGCTGGCGGAGGCCGTCGCCGGAGCGTTCGGCGCGCGGGGCCCGGTGCTGTCGGTCAACACGGCGTGCGCGGCCGGCGCGAACGCGGTCGGTTACGCCGCGGATCTGATTCGAGCCGGGCGGGCCGATGCGGTGCTCGCCGGCGGCACCGACGCGCTGTCGGATGTCCTGGTGGCGGGATTCAACTCGCTCGAGTCCCTGTCCCCGGTCCCCGCCGCACCGTATTCCAAAGACCGGCAGGGACTTTCACTCGGCGAGGGCAGCGGCATGCTGGTGCTGGTCCGCGCCGACCTGGCGCCCCGGCTCGGGCGGCCGATCCTCGCGGAGGTGGCGGGACTCGGGCTGTCGGCCGACGGCTATCACGCCACCGCGCCCCGCCCGGACGGCACCGGCGCCGCCCGGGCGATCCAGGCCTCGCTGCGCGCGGCGGGCCTGGCGCCCGCGGATGTCGTCTACGTGAACAGCCACGGCACCGGCACCGCGAAGAACGATCCGGCCGAAACCATGGCCATGAAGGTGGGCCTGGGCGAGGCCAGCAGCGCGGTCTCGATCAGCAGTACCAAGTCCATGATCGGCCATCTGCTCGGCGCCGCGGGCGCGGTCGAGGCGATCGTCACCGTGAAGGCGATCGAGGAACAGCTCGCCCCGCCCACCGCGAGTTACACCCCGGGCGATCCTGACTGCGATCTCGACTACACGCCGAATATCCCACGCAGCATGGACATTCCGGTCGCCATGTCCAACAACTTCGCCTTCGGCGGTGCGAACGCGTCGCTGGTGCTGACCCGTGACTCCGCGGTGCCCGCCACCCCGGTTCCCGATCGCGTGGTGATCACCGGGATCGGCGCGCTGACCTGTGCCGGTGTGGGGGCGAAATCACTGAGAGAAGCCTTCGCGCAACAGCTTCGGTGCACGACGGACGAATCCGGCGCTCGCCTCGGCCGGGTTCCGCTCGACGCGAGCGAGTTCCTCTCGGCGAAGGTGCGGCGCCGGATGGATCGGCTGGGCATCTTCAGCGTGATCGCCTCGCGCCTCGCGCTCGAGGACGGCGGATTGACGCTCGACGACGGCAACCGCACGCGCGTGGGCACGGTGCTCGGGACGGGCATCGGGCCGATGGACGCCATGGAGGCCTTCGCCCGGCCGCTGTTCGACAACGGCCCCCGGGCCGCCAGCCCCGCGCTGTTCCCGAACACCGTCTACAACGCCGCCACGGGACAGGTCACCATGCATGTGGGCGCGGTCGGACCCACCACCACGGTGACCACCGGCCACGCCGCGGGAGCCGCCGCGCTCGCCTACGCCTTCGACATCCTCGCCCGCGACGAGGCCGACAGTATGCTGGCCATCGCGGCCGACACCCTCACCGACACGGTCGTCGATGCCTACCGCGCGATCGGGCCGATGGCCACCGCGGGATTCGGGATCGCCGAGGCCGGCATCGCGGTGCTGCTGGAACGGGCGAGCGCTGCGGCGGCCCGCGGTGCGACCGCCTGTGCCGAGCTGCTCGGCTACGGAATCGCCTCGGACGCACGGGGAGTCGGTCGGTGGGACCGCGACGGCGATGGCGTCGAGCGGGCGATCCGCGCGGCCCTCGAGCAGGCCGGCGTGGAGCCGCACGGCGTGCGCGCGGTGTGGACCAACAGCATTGGTGTCCCGGCCGCAGACGAGCCCGAAAATGCGGCTCTGGCAAGGGTATTCGCGGGGCCACCGACGCCCGCGCGGTTCGATCCGAAACGGTTGTTCGGTGAGCCCATCGGTGCGGGTGCGCCGCTGGCGCTGGCCCTGGCCACCGCGGGCCACGGCCTGGACGGGCCGACGCTGGTGCTCAGCAGCTCGCTGGGTGGCACGCACATCGCTCTCGTCGTCGGGCCGGTCCTATGACGCGCAGGGCTCGACCGCTCGCCCAGCAGGTCGAACTCGGCGGCGTGCAATTGGGGTACGGCGAGCTGGCCGGTGACGGGCCACCGCTGGTGCTGCTGCACGGTGTCGGCGCGCGCTGGCAGGTGTACAGCCCACTGATGGTGGCCCTGTCCGACCACTACGCCCAGTACGCGCCCGATCTGCGCGGCCACGGCGTCTCGGGGCGGTCCGCCGACTACGGCATCGGTGATTTCGCCGATGACGTCATCCATTTCATCGACAGCGTCGTCGGTGAACCCGCGCACCTCTACGGGCACTCGCTCGGCGGCTGGGTCGCACTGACCGTGGCCGCCCGGCGGCCGGATCTGGTCCGGTCGCTGGTCATCGCGGATTCCGGCATCTATCCCGCCGACATCCCGCGGGAGACGGCGCTGCTGTGGCTGGCCGGACTGCCACTGGCGCTGCGCTCGCTGGCGAAGTCCCTGGACCAGTTCGACGCGCAGGTGCTCACCCAGTACCACGACGGGCGGATGACCCGTGACTACGACCCGGACGAACTGCTGGTCCGAGTCCGGTGTCCCGCCTTGCTGATCCAGGGCGACGCCTCGCGCGGCGCGTTCATGTCGGACAACGATGTCCGGCGCGCGACCGCGTCGCTCGCCGACGTCCGGCACGTGCATATCGAAGGCGTCGGACACGGCCTGCACATCGAGGACACCACCGGTATTGCCGACACCCTGTGCGAATTCCATCGAACCATCTCGTCGATCAGGAGCTGACCATGCCCACCTTCGTCGACCGTGCGAAGAACTTCTTCCCGTCGCTGATCATCCGCTCACCGTTGCACAGCCTCATGAGCGCGAAATACGGCATTCTGACCTTCACCGGACGCAAGTCGGGCCGAATCTATTCGACGCCGATGGCCTATGTGCGCGAGGGCAATCGCGTTCTGCTGTCCACGGATTCGCCGTGGCACCGCAATCTGACGGGCGGCGCGCCGGTCACGCTGCTGCTGCGCGGCCGCACGGTCGAGGGTGTGGCCACCCCGGTGTCCGACCCGGCCGAAGGAGCGGCCATCCTGCGCACCCTCGTCGACGCCATTCCCTCCTACGCGGGTCCGGCGGAGTTGGCCACCGAGAACGGCCGGGTGCCGGACGCCGAGATCGCCCGCGCGGTCACCACCGGCGGCCGGGTCAGCATCGCGGTGGAACTGGGTGCGGGGCAATGACGATCGGCCGGGTCATCGTCGCGGGCGCCGGAATCGGCGGACTGACCACCGCCATTGCCCTGCGCAGGGTCGGCATCGATGCCGTCGTCGTCGAGAAGGTCGGCAAGGCGGAGGATCTCGCCAAGGGCGCGGGAGTGCACCTGTGGGCCAATGCCCTACGGGCCCTTCAGCATGTGGACCTCGCCGGCCGCGTGGCCGCGATCGGTACCGAGGTCACCGCACATCGCTACCTGGACTGGCGGGGCCGCCGGCTCGGCGGGCTCGACCTGGCGACGCTGGGCGGCGAGATCGGTGCCCCCTCGGTCGGTGTGAGCCGCCCGGAGCTGCATCGCCTGCTGCTCGAATCCGCCGGCGCGGATGCGTTGCGCCTGGGTGTCGAGGTGATCGGCTTCGAACAGAACACCCGGCGGGTGCTGGTCCGGCTCGCGGACGGCAGCAGCGTGGAGGGCGATGTGCTGGTCGGCGCGGACGGCATATCATCGATCGTCCGCCGCCAGCTGCACGGGCCCGCCCAGCCGCACTACTCCGGGATAACCGCCTGGCGCGGCATCACCGATTACACCGATCCGGAGATGCCGCTGGGGGAGATGCGGATCTACTGGGGTCCGGGCGCTCGGATACTCCACTACAACGTCAGCGGCGGGCGCCTGTACTGGCTCGCACTCGTGAAGTCCCCACCCCGGGTGCCGGATCCGGCCGAGGGCCGCAAGGCCGCCGTGCTGGAGGTCTACCGGGGCTGGCCCGCCCACATTCAGCGCATGCTCGCCGCCACCGCACCGGAAGCGATTCTGCGCACCGATATCGTCGATCGGGATCCCCTGCCGCACTGGGGATTCGACCGCGTGACCCTGCTCGGGGACGCCGCCCACCCGATGACGCCCGACATGGCGCAGGGCGCCGGGCAGGCGATCGAGGACGCGGTGTGCCTGTCGCGCGTCCTGGTCTCGGCCACCGATCCCGTTGCCGCGCTGCGGGAATACGAGCGGCGTCGCATCGGCCGCGCCAACGAGTTCGTCAAGACCTCGCGCATCGTGAGCCGTATGAGCCTGCTCGAGGCCGCACCACTGCGCGCGGTCCGGGACAACGTCGTGCTGCGCACCGTCTACGCCATGCAATCCGCCGGCCGGGCCCGCGCCGATCTCATTCCGCAGTTGTAGAAAGGAACCAGTCCATGTCGATCGAAAACCAGACCCGCCCGGCCGGAGTCGAGGCGCCGGTCTTCACACCGGCCACGCGGCGCATCGCCGGAATCCTGTTGCTGATCATGGTCGGCGTGGAATTCGGCGGATACTTCCTCACCCAGGTCGACACCGGCAAGGTGCCGCAGACCACATTCCAGGAGAGCTTCGAGCGCGCCGGTCACGCGCACGCGGGTGTGCTGCTGATCCTCGCGCTGATCTCGTTGATCCTCACCGACTCCGTGCGGCTGACCGGATGGTTCGGCCTCGTCACCCGGCTGGCGACCCCGGCCGCGGCCGTGCTGATCTCGGCGGGATTCTTCCTGTCGGCGATCGGCGACGGGCGTACCCAGCCGAACTCCCTGGTGGTGTTGCTCTGGCTCGGTGTGGCCAGCCTGACCGCCGGACTGGTCAGCCTCGGCGTGGCGCTGCTGCGCCGCTAGCCGTTTCGAATCCCTCGTCTCGAAGAAGTTCCGCTTCAGGAGTAGTCATGTTCACGCGCATCGCCATCGTCAACCGTGGGGAGGCGGCTCGCCGCCTGATTCATGCGGTCCGGGAGTTCAATGCCGAGCACCGAGATCGCGAACCACTACGGACCGTCGCGCTGTACACCGATGGCGAGCGCCACGCGGGATTCGTTCGCGACGCGGATCAGTCGTACTGTCTCGGGCCCGCGTCCGCGCGGCCGTACCTGGACCTCACTGTCCTGGAGCGGGCGCTGACCGAGACCGGCGCCGACGCCGCCTGGGCCGGTTGGGGTTTCGTTGCCGAGGACCCGGCCTTCGTCGAGCTGTGCGACCGGCTCGGGGTGACATTCCTCGGTCCCAGCGCCGCGGCCATGCGGGCGCTGGGCGACAAGATCGGCGCCAAGCTGCTCGCCGAACAGGTCGGGGTACCGGTCGCGGCCTGGAGCCGCGGGCCGGTCGACTCGCTGCCGGCCGCCCTGGAGAAGGCCGAGGAAATCGGCTATCCCCTGATGCTGAAGGCGACCGCGGGCGGCGGCGGGCGCGGGATCCGGATCGTCGCCTCGCCGCAGGAGCTCCGCGAGGCCTACACCCGCACCAGCGAGGAGGCGCTCCGGTCGTTCGGCAACGGGACGGTATTTCTCGAGCGGCTGGTCAACGGCGCCCGGCACATCGAGGTGCAGATCATCGCGGACGCGCACGGCACGGCATGGGCGCTGGGCGTGCGCGACTGCTCCGTTCAGCGCCGTAATCAGAAGATCATCGAGGAGTCGGCCTCGCCGCTGCTGGACTCGGAACAAATTGCGACAGTGAAGAATTCGGCCGAACAGCTGGCACTTGCCGTCGGCTACTGCGGCGCGGCCACGGTGGAATTCCTCTACCAGCCTCAGGAGCGGCTGTTCGCCTTCCTGGAAGTCAACACCCGACTGCAGGTCGAGCACCCCGTCACCGAGCTGACGACCGGCATCGACCTGGTCAAGGCGCAGATCGAGGTGGCCGCCGGACTGCCGCTGCGTGGTGAGCGCCCGGCCGAGCGCGGCCACGCGGTCGAGGCTCGCCTCAATGCGGAGGACGCCGACCGCGATTTCGCCCCCGCCCCCGGTCGGATCGAACTGCTGCGCTGGCCGGTCGGACCGGGCATCCGCATCGATACCGGCGTGATCGAAGGCGATGAGATCCCACCGGATTTCGACTCGATGATCGCCAAGATCATTGCCTACGGCCGGGATCGGGACGAGGCGCTGGCGCGGCTGCGGCGCGCGGTCGCGGAAACCACGGTGGTGATCGAGGGCGGTGCGACCAACAAGAGCCTGCTGATGTCGCTCCTGGAAGCCGCCGAGGTGATCGACGCCACCGCCGACACCCGCTGGGTCGACCGCGTCCGCGGCGAAGGCGGCCTCGTACCTGCTCAGCAGGCCGGAATCGCGTTGGCGGCGGCAGCGATCGCCGGCTACGAGGAGGACGAGCAGGCGCGCCGGACCAGGCTGTGGGAAACCGGCCGCGGCGGTCGCCCGCAGGTCCTCGACGAGGCCGTGCGGGCGGTGGAGGTCAAGCTCTCCGGCCGCACCCATCGCACCGTCGCGGCCCGGACCGGCGCCGACCGCTACCGGATCACCATCGACGGCATCGGATTCGACGCCTCCGTGGAGCGGCGTGATCGCTATTCCAGCCGATTGACCGTCGGCGACCGCACCTACCGCATCGTCACGGCCGTCCACGGCACCGTGCACGTGGTGGAGGTCGACGGTGTCGCCCATCGCGTGAGCCGGGACGAGGGCGGCGCCGTGCGCGCGCCCGCCCCGGCGCTGGTGGTCGCCACGCCGGTCGCCGCCGGCGACGAAATCGCTGCCGGAGCACCGGTGGTGGTGCTGGAGAGCATGAAGATGGAGACGGTGCTGCCGGCGCCGTTCGACGCGCGGGTGCGCGCGCTGCTGGTCTCCGTCGGCAGTCAGGTGACCACCGGAACGCTGATGGCTCAGTTGGAGCCGATGGGCGAGGCATCCGACGCGGCCCCGCAGGAACCAGCGGGCCAGGTGCTGCCGGTCCTCACCGACGATCACTCACCGTCCGCGACCGCGTTGCGCGCGTTGCAGGAATTGTCCTGCACGATACTGGGTTTCGACCACGTCACCGAGTCCGATTCCGCGCTGACCCGCTATCTTCGCGGGCGCAACGATCTCGTGGCGGCCCACTCCGCGCCGCTGGTCGCCGAGGCCGAGGTGATCGATGCCTTCTGCGATGTGGCCGAACTGTCGGACCCGGCGCCCGAAGAGGACTCGCACCGCAGCCGGCGTGAGCAGCTGCACATCTACCTGCAGAGCCTGGACGTCCGGCGCGGGGCACTGTCCGCCGGATTCCGGCAGGCCTTGACGGCCGGATTGCTCCGCTACGGAGTCGGCGACTTCGACCGCACGCCCGAGCTGGAGCAGGCGGTGTATCGGATCGTCCTCGCGGGCAAGCGATTCGACGACGCCACCCGGGCGGTGCAGGAACTGCTCAAGGTGTGGCTGACCGAGCCGCGCCCGGACGCCGATCCGGCGGTGCGGAACGCACTGGAACGGCTGATCAGGATCGCGGGCGCACGCATGCCGGTGCTGGCCGAACTGGCCCGCAGCGTCCAGTTCCGCTGGTACCTGCATCCCGAGTCCGAGGCGGCTCGCGCCGCCATGCTGGCCGGCATCCCGGACGAACTGCGCGCCCTGGCGAGCATTCCGGACTCGCCGGAGCGGACGCGGCGGATCACCGCCATCGCCGATATTCCGGAGTCGCTGGACCGCATCGTGGTGGCCCGGTTGCGGCGTGACACGCACGCCCCCGTGGATCCGCTCCTGGAAGTGATGTGCCGCCGCCGCTACGGCGAACAGCACCTGCGGAGCGTGCGCACGGTGACGATCGCCGGACGCGCCTTCGCGGTGTGCGACTACCGGCTGGAACTGCGGCCCCGCAACACCGTTCCGACCACCTGCGTTGCCACCGTGGCCCGCATGAGCGATCTGCGCGACGGTCCGACCGGCGTGCTGGTGACCGCACTGTGCGGGTTGCTCGACGGCTCGCCCGCCGACCATGTCCATGTCGTCGATCTGTTGCTGTACTGGCCCGACGCACCGGACTCGATCGACGAACGGGCGGCCGATCTGCTCACGGCACTGCGCGGCACCGGATTGGCGCCGTACACGCGGCGGATCACGGTCGCGCTGGCGCCGCCGGACGGCGCGCCGCTGGAGCATTTCACCTTCCGCCGCCGCACCGGTGATCTGGTGGAGGACACCGTGATTCGCGGTGTGCACCCGCTGGTCGGCCGCCGACTGCACCTGTGGCGACTGCGCAATTTCCATCTCGACCGCCTGCCCACACCGCCCGACATGGCCGCCTATCACCTGGTGGCCAAGGAGAATCCGGCCGACCAGCGGCTGGTCGCCATGGCCCAGGTGCGCCGCTTCGAGCCGGTTCGCGATGGCGTCGGCGCGATCATCATGGTGCGCGGTGCGGAGACCGTGCTCAATGCCTGCGTGGAGGTGGTGGCACAGGCACAGCGGGAACTCGATCCGGTCGGTACCCGTCTGGAACTGAACCACGTGTGGCTCGACATCCGGCCGGTCATCGATGTCGACATCGCTGCGCTGGCGGATTGGCTGCACGCCACCGCGCCCCAGATCGTGCGAGCGGGCATCCAGGAGGTGGTCGTCCACGGCCGCGTGCGTCAGCCGGACGGCTCCTACGACTTCCAGGTCACCCGATTCCGCTACGACCTGACCGGCGGCACCGAGGTCACCGTCGACGCGCCGCCCGCCGAACCGCTGGCGCCGCTGACGGATTACGACCAGAAGGTGCTGCGCGTGCGCCGCCGCGGGGCGATCTATCCCTACGAGCTGGTCGACCTGGTGCGCGGGGCGGGCGGGAGGTTCACCGAGCTCGACCTCGACTCCGACGGCTCCGCGCTGATCGAGGTCGACCGGCCCCGTGGCCGGAACCGGGCCGGAATCGTCGTCGGCGCCGTGTCCACGCCGACCGAATTGCATCCGGAAGGGGTGCAACGGATCGTGCTGCTCGGCGACCCCTACCGCGAACTCGGCGCGCTCGGTGAACCCGAATGCGCCCGCATCGACGCCGCGCTGGAGTTGGCGCAACGCCGACGGGTGCCGTTGGAGTGGTACGCCCTGTCGTCGGGCGCCCGCATCTCGATGGATTCCGGCACCGAGAACATGGATTGGGTCGCCCGGGTGCTGCGGCGCATCGTCCAGTTCACCCAGGCCGGCGGTGAGATCAATATCGTCGTGGCGGGCATCAATGTGGGCGCGCAGCCATATTGGAACGCCGAGGCCACCATGCTGATGCACACCAGGGGAATTCTCGTGATGACCCCCGCGAGCGCCATGGTGCTGACCGGTAAGCAGTCGCTGGACTTCTCCGGCGGAGTATCCGCCGAGGACAACTTCGGCATCGGCGGGTATGCCCGCGTGATGGGCCCCAATGGTCAATCCCAGTACTTCGCGCCCAACATCGCTGCCGCACAGGCGATTCTGATCGGTCACTACGAGCACTCGTATGTCGCCGCCGGCGAGTCCGGCCCGCGCCGGGCCGCGACCGCCGACCCGGTCACCCGGGATGTCACCGAGTTCCCGCACCGCCACCCCGACAGCGATTTCACCACCGTGGGTCATATCTTCAGTCCGGCCACCAACCCGGACCGGAAGAAGCCGTTCTCGATTCGCGCTGTCCTGCAAGCGGTATCGGACCAGGACCATCCGATCTCGGAGCGGTGGGCGGACATGGCGGAGGCCGACACCGCGGTGGTGACCGACGCCCGCATCGCCGGCCGGTCGGTCTGCCTGATCGGCATCGAATCCGCGCAGGTCGCCCGCCACGGCTTCCCGCCCGCCGACGGACCCGAGTCGTTCACCGCCGGAACGCTCTTCCCGCTGTCATCGAAGAAGGTGGCTCGCGCCATCAACGCCGCCAGCGGCAACCGCCCGGTGGTGGTGCTGGCGAACCTGTCCGGTTTCGACGGCTCCCCGGAATCGATGCGGCGATTGCAGCTGGAGTACGGCGCCGAAATCGGCCGCGCCATAGTGAATTTCGACGGACGCATCGTGTTCTGTGTGATCTCCCGCTATCACGGCGGCGCGTTCGTGGTCTTCTCCAAGGCACTCAACCCCGACATGACGGTCCTGGCCGTCGAGGGCTCCTTCGCCTCGGTGATCGGCGGCGCCCCCGCGGCCGCCGTGGTATTCGCCCGCACCGTCGACGCCCGCACCGCCGACGACCCCGGCGTCCGCGGACTCCGGCAGCGCATCGATGCCACCGATGACGCCGGGAAGCGCGCCGAACTGGTCACCGAACTGGCCGACCTGCGGACCAGAGTGCGGGCCGAACACCTGTCGGCCGTGGCCGCCGAGTTCGACGAGGTCCACAGCATTCAGCGGGCCGTCGAAGTCGGCTCGGTCGATGCTGTCGTCCCCGCCGCCGAGTTGCGACCGCGTATCGCGGCCGCGCTCGCGACCCGACCCGAGTAACCGACACCGATCCGAGAGGCCGCCATGAATTGGTTCGCATTCGCCGCCCTGGTGCTCACCGGTTTCACCGCCTGCGCCGAATTCGGGTCCTACGCATTCGTCCACCCGGTGGTGCGACGCCTGCCCCGGACCGAGCACCTCCAGGTCGAGCAAGGCCTGCTGAGGACATTCGGCCGGGTCATGCCGCCCTTGATGATCATCACCGTGATCATCGGAGTGAGCTACGCGGTCGACGTCTGGCACCTCGGCGGTGCCTCCCGCGTACTCGGCGTGGCCTCGGCGGCCTCCTTCACGGCGGCGATCATCTCGACGGTCATCTTCAACGTCCCCATCAACCTGTCCACGGCACGGTGGAATGCCGAAGCGCCGCCGGAACATTGGAAGCAGATCCGCAACAAATGGGAGTTCTTCCAGGGATTGCGTTCATGGCTGCTGCTGATCGGCTTCGTCCTCCTCTCCGCGGAGATCGCCACCCAGCTCGGCTGACCGAGCTTCAGGCGTTTCGCGGAGACCGCGGGGCTCAAGAAGCCGTGAACGTACCGAGCCCTGAGAACAGGTTGACGGCTACGCCGTTGGCGGTGGCGGCAGCGGCGATCCGGCCGGCTCCGGTGAACACCGATACCGATGCCGGGGCGCAGTCGCAGGGCTGCTGCGCAATTGCTCGAATGGGCAGGTCGGTCACACCCGTTTTTCCGGTCGTCAGGTTCGCCCAATGGATCTGGACGGCCGGGTCGAGCAGGCTGCCACCGTCGAACTGAGGTGGGGTGGCGATCCCGAAGGTGGTGACGCCGCGTTGTTCGCCGACGGTCGCCGTCAAGGCGATCGTGAATTGCTTCGGACCTCCCATCGATTGGGATACTTCCATCAATGGGAGCTGGAACGTGGTCGTCTCCGCGGCGTGAGCGACGGCGTGCTGCCCCAGAACCAGCGCGCTTGCGATTGCGCCCGCGAAACCCAGCTTGCCGACCGTGCCGGCAACCCCGCGAATCACGTTCTTCGTCACTAGCCCTCCTCACAGTTGATTCCTGCTGATTCCTGCGTGCATCGAGATCGGCGACGTGCTGACGACCGCCCTGAACGAGCACCCTGCCAGTAAAACAACCCGAGATCCGATATTCACGGCATCACCCCGCGCGTCGCCGCGGGGCAACCCGGCGGCGGCATACTGCCGCCGAACGCGAGCTAGGAATTTGCTCGACAACGGGACACAATACTTGCAGGGATGACTGTTCCAGAGCGATCTGTCGTTTTCGACAGACCCACCTCGTCTGTACTGATTGGGGCGGAACCGACATGCACCGAGATGGTGAGCGACCGAAACGACTCAGTGTTTCCGCGCTGGCGGCGGTCGCCAACCCGTCGTACTCGCGCATCGACACGTGGAATCTGCTCGACGACGCGTGCCGTCAGCTGGCCGATGTCCACCGTGCCGGTCAGGACACCACACACGAAGCCGCCGTGGTGCGACGTCTCCTCGATCGTCTCGGCGCCTACGAGCGGTACTGGCTGTATCCGGGAGCGGAGCGACTGGCGGCGTTTCACAGATATGTCGCCGACCTGGCCACGGCGCGGCTCACCGAGGAGGTGTCGCTGGCCGTGCGCCTGCTCTCCGAGTACGGCGACCGCACCGCCCTGTTCGACACCTCCGCGCCCTTGGCCGATCAGGAGCTCGTGGCCCGGACCAAACAGCAGCAGTTCTATACCGTCGTGCTCGGCGACGATTCCCCGCCCGAGGCTCCCGAGAGCCTGGCGGAGAGCCTGCGGGCGCTGCGCGACCCGTCCGACGATGTGCAGTTCGAGCTGCTCGTCGTCACGAGCATCGAGGACGCCATCACCGCCGTCGCGTTGAACGGCGAGATTCAGGCGGCGATCATCCGCCATGACCTGCCGCTGCGTTCCCGCGACCGGGTGCCGTTGATGAACACGCTGCTCGGCGCCAACGAGGACGTGGTCGTGACCGACCGCACCCACGACTGGGTCGAATGCGGTGAGTGGATCAGGAAACTGCGGCCTCATATCGACCTGTATCTGCTGACCGACGAGTCCATCGCCGCGGAGACCGAGGGCGAGCTGGACGTCTACGACCGCACGTTCTACCGGCTCAACGATGTCACCGACCTGTACAGCACAGTGCTCGCCGGCATCCGGAACCGTTTCGCCACACCGTTTTTCGATGCGCTGCGGGCCTATGCGGCCGCACCGGTCGGCCAATTCCACGCCCTTCCCGTCGCGCGCGGCGCCAGCATCTTCAACTCCAAGTCGCTGCAGGACATGGGCGAGTTCTACGGCCGCAACATCTTCATGGCGGAGACGTCGTCCACCTCCGGCGGGCTGGACTCGCTGCTGGACCCGCACGGCACGATCCGGGCGGCCATGGACAAGGCCGCCGCGACGTGGTGCGCCGATCAGACGTACTTCGTCACCAACGGCACATCCACCGCGAACAAGATCGTCGTGCAGGCTCTGACCCGGCCGGGTGACATCGTTCTGATCGACCGCAATTGCCACAAGTCGCACCATTACGGCCTGGTGCTCGCCGGCGCGTACCCGATGTACCTGGACGCCTACCCGCTCGCGCCGTTCGCGATCTACGGAGCGGTGTCCCTGCACACCATCAAGAAGGCGTTGCTGGACCTCGAGGCTGCCGGGCAGCTGGACCGAGTGCGCATGCTGCTGCTCACCAACTGCACGTTCGATGGCATCGTCTACAACCCCCGGCGGGTGATGGAGGAGGTGCTGGCGATCAAGCCGGACATCTGCTTCCTGTGGGACGAGGCGTGGTACGCGTTCGCGACCGCGGTGCCGTGGGCCCGGCAGCGGACCGCGATGGTCGCCGCCGAGCAACTCGAATCGACATTGTCCTCACCCGGTTACGCCCGGGAGTACCGCCGGTGGCAGGCGTCGATGGAGGGCGTGGACCGTGCCGAGTGGGCCGACCGCCGGCTTCTTCCCGACCCCGGGCGCGCGCGGGTGCGTGTATACGCGACGCATTCCACCCACAAGTCGCTGTCGGCGCTTCGGCAGGCGTCGATGATCCATATCCGCGACCAGGATTTCGCAGCCCGCGTCCGCGAGATGTTCACCGAGGCGTTTCTGACCCACACCTCGACCTCGCCGAACCAGCAACTGCTGGCGTCGTTGGACCTGGCGCGCCGGCAGGTCGACATCGAGGGCTTTCAGCTGGTCCGGAACGTCTACGACATGGCGCTGGTCTTCCGGCACCGGGTCCGCAAGGACCGGCTGATCGGCAAGTGGTTCCGCATCCTGGACGAGGCCGACCTGGTGCCCGAGGAGTTCCGGGCCTCCGAAGTCAGCTCGTACCGGCAGGTCAGGCAGGGTGGGCTGGCGGAGTGGAACGAGGCGTGGCGGTCCGATCAGTTCGTGCTCGACGCGACACGGGTCACCCTGTTCATCGGCAAGACCGGCATGAACGGATACGAGTTCCGCGGGAAGATCCTGATGGACCGGTTCGGCATCCAGATCAACAAGACCTCGATCAACAGCGTGCTGTTGATCTTCACGATCGGCGTCACCTGGTCGAGCGTGCAGTACCTGCTCGACGTGCTGCGGCGGATCGCCACCGACTTCGAGCGCAGCGAGAGCGCGGTCGGCAAGGCCGATCGCGCCCTGCACCTGCGCCGGGTCGACGCCATCACCAAGGATCTGCCCGCGCTTCCCGACTTCAGCGAGTTCGACACCGCCTTCCGTCCCGACGGCGCCAGCTCGTTCGGCGACATGCGATCGGCCTTCTACGCCGGATATGAGGAGTCCGACCGCGAGCACGTCCTGCTCGGCGAAGCCGGGCGCCGGATCGCCCAGGGAAAGACCCTGGTGTCGACGACTTTCGTCGTCCCCTATCCGCCCGGCTTCCCGGTGCTGGTCCCGGGTCAGGTGATCTCGCGGGAGATCCTCTATTTCCTGGCCGAGCTCGACGTCAAGGAAATCCACGGCTACAACCCCGACCTCGGGTTGTCGGTCTTCACCGATGCCGCGCTCGCGCGGCTCACGGCCCGGCGCCTGGGCGTCGCCACGGTCGACGGTGTGCCGACTGTGACGAGGCAGGGTCAGTCCTCCGGGGCGTCGGTATAGCGCTGGAGATAGAGCGCTTCGCCGAGCTTCTCGAGGAGGTCGAGTTCCGTCTGCAGGTAGTCGACGTGCTGCTCTTCGTCCTCGAGGATCTGCTCGAAGAGGCGAGCCGAGGTCGCGTCGCCTCGCGAGCGCATCAGCTCGATGCCCGGGCGCAGCCGGTCGACGGCGTCGATTTCGATCTGCAGATCGGCCTGCAGCTGTTCGGCGACGGTCTGTCCGATACGTAGCAGGCCGAGTTTCTGATAGTTGGGAAGCCCATCGAGAAACAGGATTCGATCGGTGAGGATTTCCGCGTGCCGCATCTCGTCGATCGACTCGTGACGGGTGTGCTGGGCCAGTTTCGGGAAGCCCCAGTGCTCCTGCATCTTGGCATGCAGAAAGTACTGGTTGATCGCGGTGAGTTCGGCCGTCAGCTGGTCATTGAGCAGTGCAATGATGTCCTTGTCGCCCTTCATGGGCGTGATCGTGGCACAGATCACACGGGCTGGCGAGGTGCGAGCGCGCGTGTCGGATCAGGCCGCTGACGACTCGGCGCCGGACGACGTCTGAGCCTGGCTGAAAACCTCCGCCAGTCGCCTTGCGCAGTTGCCGCAACCCGGTCGCCAGCCGCAAGCGCGTTTCACCTGCCGGACGGAGTGGGCGCCGCGCGAAACGCAGTCGTGCACATCGTCTTCGGAGACGGCGTTGCAGATGCAGACATACACGGGCGGGCCTCGCTGGCGGGAGTTGTTTTCCGAAGAGGCCCACCACTCAGAGGTAAGCCTCCCCTAATTTATAGCACCGGATGGGGGAATCGGGAAGGCCGCGCTCGCGGGGGCTCGCCGCTCGACAGCCGGATGCCGCTGCCGGGGCCGACAATGGTCATATGACCGGCAGTGTCCAACTGCGCGTGTACGCCGAGCTGAACGACTTCCTGCACCAGGACGTCCGGTACACGGCGCAGCCTCGGCCGATCCGTCCCCATCAGACCGTGAAAGACGTCGTCGAGGCTGCGGGTATCCCGCACACCGAGGTCGATCTGATCCTGGTGAACGGCGAATCCGTCGGCTTCGGCCACCACCCGCAGCCGGGCGATCGGCTCGTCGCCTACCCGATGTTCGAGACGCTGGATATCGGCCCGCTGACGCGGGTACGTCCCCATCCGCTGCGTGATCCGCGTTTCGTCGTCGACGTCAATCTCGGCGGGCTCGGACCACTGCTGCGACTGATGGGACTAGACGCTCGCTGTGAGTGGGACGCCGACGACGCCACTCTCGCCGCGACGGCCGCCGCGGAGAATCGCATCCTGCTCACCCGCGACCGCGGACTTCTGAAGCGGCGCAACGTGACCCACGGCGTCTTCGTCCGCTCGAACCGCCCGTTCGAACAGCTGGTGGAGGTGATCCGCCGCCTCGACCTGGCCGATCGGCTGGCCCCCTTCACCCGTTGCCTGCGCTGCGGCGGCCTGCTCACCGACGTGCCCAAACAGGACATCATCGATCGGCTCCAACCCCTCACCCGCCGCTATTACGACACCTTCCGCCAGTGCCCGGAGTGCGGCCGGATCTATTGGGAGGGCTCGCATCAGCCCCGCCTGAACAACCTCGTCGCCCGAATCCGCGCCGCGATCGGGTCGCCGTAGCCGGCCGAGAAAAAAATTGCCACCGATGTGCCCGCATGTATTGACTACGGGCAAAGGTGGAGGACACTTGTGTATACACCGAAACACCGGAGAACGCCGCAATGGCGATGGAGACGTCCGTCAAAATGAGCGGTGGAGCCCACAGGATTCGGCCAGGCCCCCGGCAAGTCGATTGGAAAATCGAGTGGTCAGCGACGACTGAGACTCGAGATTTCGGTAGAGACTACCGGGGACTGATCTGTTCGGGGGCAAACGTACAACGGCGCGGCGATCACCATGGTCGCCGCGCCGTCGTTTCTCCAGTGCGAGCCGAGCCCCGATTTACCTCATGAGCCTCAGCAGGCCGAGGTCGGGAACGAGCGCGCCGTCCTGTCCGAGTGCGAGGAAGTCGGCCTCGACAGCCGAGAGCGGGAGCTTCCCCGCGCGCACTGCGCGGTAGCGCACGAACGACCAGAGGAAGACATCGAGGTTGTCGAAGCGGGTGTTGGCCTCGAGCACCTCCTCCTCGTGGAACCACACGGCCACCTGACCATTGGTCAGTACGACGTACAGGTTTCCGCCACCGTCCGCGCCGATCGAGTACACATCGTCGTCGGTGAGCTCGGTGGTGTAGTCCGAATCGCGAA
The DNA here is from genome assembly GCF_053601595.1 of Nocardia sp. NPDC004711. NCBI lineage: Bacteria > Bacillati > Actinomycetota > Actinomycetes > Mycobacteriales > Nocardiaceae > Nocardia > Nocardia sp. NPDC004711. Next base: position 20,970 of record NZ_JBSGCB010000017.1, read on the forward strand.
TACCGCAATCGTTTCCGGCGAAGTCGAAGCCGTACGACCAGAAGAAGATGTCCAAGAACTGGGGCATCCGGCCAGACCGCACTCGACGATCGAACGCCTCCAGCGCAGCGGCATCCCCCGCCGCGAGACGCGCGAGAAACGGTGCCACCGTACGAGTTTCCTCCGGCACCTGAACCGCCGGGGCGTCGGAGAACCAGCGGTCCAAATCGCCGTCGAGATCACGGTCGGTGTAGCCGGCGAGGTCGGCAAGAGTGAGAGCCACTCCGGGATTCTAAAAGCCTTGAAACAGCGGTGCCGGTGGCGGATACCGAATTCTCCCTCGACGCGGCGTACCCGTTGCGCCACTTGTTCGTGATCGTGTCGTGTGGGATGTCCGGCTGGGGTATACCTGCCGTATAAGGGTTTTCAGATCTCATCGTACAGGGGGCTTGCCGATGTCCGGTCAGATCGATCTGCACACCGACGTGCCGCACTCGGCTCGGATGTACGACTATTTCCTCGGTGGCAAGGACAATTACGAGGCGGATCGTGATGCCGCCGAAAAGGCATTGCAGGAGTTTCCCGCGGTTCGGGTGACCGCGCACACGAATCGTGAGTTCATGCGGCATGCCACGCGCTATCTCGCCGGGCAGGGGATCACGCAGTTCCTCGACATCGGCACGGGTATCCCGACGGAGCCGAATCTGCATCAGGTCGCGCAGGAACTGGCGCCGGACTCCCGGGTTGTCTACGTCGACAACGATCCGCTCGTATTCGCGCACGCACGAGCACTCCTGGTGAGTTCGCCGGAGGGCCGCACCGCCTACGTCCAGGCCGACGCCGCGCGCCCGCTGGATATCCTCGAAGCCCCGGAACTGCGGGAAACACTGGATCTTTCGCAGCCGGTGGCCGTCTCCCTGATGGCGCTGCTCCATTTCGTGCCCGGCGACGTCCACGAGATCGTCCGGACTCTCATGCAGCCCCTGGCTCCGGGTTCCTACCTCGCGATCTCGCATGTGACAACGGACTTCGACGACGGCGACTCGGATCCCGACGGCATGGCCCGCCTGCTACAGGTCTACATCGACCGTGGAATTCCCGTCCGCCCCCGCACCCGCGCCGAGGTCGAGCGCCTGTTCGACGGCCTGGAACTGGTGCCCCCCGGCGTGGAGGTGATCCACCGCTGGCGCAGCGAGGGCATCGACCACCCACCCGGCCACGACAAGGTCGTGTCGCTCTACGGCGCCGTGGGCAAGAAGATCTGAGCGCCGCGACCCTGCCGCGCCGGGCACCGATCAGCGCACCGGTTCGGTGCAGCTGGTGGGTGGGTCGACGATGGAGCAGGGGAGTGGGGGACGGGTCGGGTAGTAGTCGGCGGGGACGCTGTTGGCGGTGATGATGGCGCGGTAGGCGGGGACGGCGTCGGTGGGGTGGCGGGTGAGGGTGGGGTCGGTCCGGACGTCGACCGTGTAGAGGCCGAATCGCGGTGTGTAGGAACCCCATTCGTAGTTGTCGGTGAGGCTCCAGTAGTTGTAGCCGATGATGTTCATGCCGTCCGCCTTGGCGCGCTGGACCCAGTAGATGGAGTCGCGCAGGTTGTCGGCGCGGGTGTAGCCGTCGGCGCGGGGCTCGGCGTTTTCGGTGGGCATGCCGTTTTCGACTATGTAGAGCGGCTTTCCGGGGAAGGCGCGGGCGTAGTGGCGGAGCGCGTAGTAGATGCCCTCGGGTTGGAGCGCGCTCTCCCACGGGCGGCCCGCGGCGATCTCGGGACCCGGCGGGTCGCCGTAGTAGTAGTCGATGCCGATGTAGTCGAGCGCATTCGCGATCCGATCCTCGAAGGGCCGCTCGGACAGGGATTCCAGCCCGCTGAGATAGGCGACATTGCTGGTCACCATGGCATCGGGGGTGCGCGCGTGGATGTAGTCGTAGATCGCCTCGTGGACGGTGGCCAGCCGATCGAACATCGCGGGCAGCTCGGTCACCGGCAGTCCGCCGTAGGCCGCGGCGAGTCCGGCGTAGGCGGTCGGCTCATTGATGGTGACCCACAGTGGGTCGGCGCCGGCATACCGGTCGACCACCCGCCGGGCATTGGCGAGCCAGGCGTCGGGCATGCCGGGATCGCTCCACCCGCCGCGATCGTCCGCCCAGCCGGGATACACCCAGTGGTCGAGGGTGATCATCGGTCGCATGCCGGCGGCGCGAATCGCGGCGATCACCCTGTCGTAGAAGGCGAATCCCTGCTCGTCCCAGCGATCCGGCTCGGGTTGCACGCGCGCCCATTCGACACTGATCCGGTACACCTTGACGCCGAGGTCCGCGGCGAGGCGGATGTCCTGCGGGTAGCGGTGATAGAAGTCGACCGAATCGCCGTACGGGTCGGACATCCGGCCCGAGGCCGCCAGTCTGCTCCAATTGCTGTCCGGCGCAGCGCCTTCGCTCTGAAATCCCGACGACGAGACGCCCCACAGAAAGTCCGGACCGAGTCCGGGCGGTGAAGCACCGAGTCCGGGCGGCGAATCCGCCTGCGCCGCGGCCGGAGCCAGCGCGCCGGCCGCCACTGCCGCCGCGACGGCGAGGATCGCCCGGCGTCCGGCCCGTGTGGCGCCGCGCGCACCCGAGGTGATCATGTGATGCTCCTTCTCCTGGGAAGTCGGCGGCGCTTGCCCCCGTGATCCGGCCGCATGACTGGACAGTAGGCTGGCGAAGACAATGTCGGTGCAAACGAAACCCGTTCGGCGGGTGGGAGGTCGGACGCATGGCGCGAACACGCGACGCCGAACAGTCGGGCGCGGCGCGGCGCGGCCAGATCCTGGCCGCCGCGATGACCCTGTTCGCCGAGAACGGGTACCGCGGCACCTCGCTGGCGGCGGTCGCGGCCGCGGCGGGCATCACGCGGTCCGGGGTGTTGCACCATTTCTCCAGCAAGGAGGCGCTGCTGTCGGCGGTGCTGGCCGAGCGCGATCAGCAGGCGTTCGACGCGGTCGAGGTCGATCGCGAGTACCAGGGTCCGGCGGTGCTGCGCGCGCTCGAGATCGTCGATGATCTGGCCGAGCGCAATCGGGCCGATCCGGAACTCACCCGGTTGAGCCATCTGGCCCTCTTCGGCTCCGCCGATGCCCCGGATGTGGCGCACGAGTGGTCGAATCAGCGCATCCGGACCTACCGCGACAACCTGGCCCGGGTGATCGAGCAGAGCGCCGCCGCCGGCGATATTCGTACCGACGTCGATGCCGAGGCCGCCGCGCTGCTGCTGGTGGGCGCGCTCACCGGTCTGACCGAACTCTGGCTGCGCGACGACTCGCTGGACATGGTGGGCGCGGTCCGGATGCTCACCGGCCTGCTGCGCCGGGATCTGGCCCCGGATCAGGACTGACCTTCTCACTGCCCCGGTCCCACCGGGCGATCCCTGTCGGCATTGACGACCGGGCCACCGGCGAATCGTTCCCGCAGGAACTGCTGCGCCGTGGCCTGCCGCTTCGACGCCTCCAGGCCGTGCTCGCCGATCGGGTCGCGCACGGTGACGACGGTCGTGCCGCCGCGCCGCCAGGCCGCGACCAGATCGTCGGCCTGGGCGACCGGCACGACTTCGTCCGAGTCGGATTGGTAGTCGAGGATGGGCATCGTCGGTGCGCCGCCGCCGAGCGAATTCCGTTGCAGCGCTTCGGTCAGCCGGGTGTCGTCGTGGTAACCGTCGGCGGTGGCCGCGGCCAGCCGCCAGAACGGGAAGCGAATCAGCAGTTCGATGACGCACACGTCGGCGGCGGCCGCGGTGTCCGCCCGGCCGCGCTCGTTGAGCAACTCGTCGATGCGAGCGTCGGGGAACTCGCGCTGATACGACACCAGCACGCCGACCAGAAAGCCCGAGAACAACCCGCCGTCAACGTTTTTCATGACCACCGGCAGATTGGCGGGCACCCCGCCGAGGGCGGCTCCGGCGAAGGTGAGCTCGGGCGCGTAGGCGGGCTGTAGTTCCGCCGCCCAGCCGGTGGCCGCCGCTCCGCCGGAGTAACCGTCCAGCGCCCAGCGGGTATCCGGTCCGAGCCCGGCGGGCGTGAATGCCCCGGCGGCCCGGACCCCGTCCAGGATGGCGTGCCCGGACTGCGGGCCGGTGAGGAAGGCCGACTTCGGCCCCTCGAAATCGGGTACCGCCACCGCCCAGCCCTCGGCCAGCATGGCGGCGATCTGATCACCGGATTGCAAAGTGCCCGTGGCTATTCCGTACGAGGGCGCGCACCGGGTGCCGGTGGAGTCCTCCGGAATCTGTTCGGACACGGCGGGCCGGGAGCCCGGGCCGGTCCATGGCGCGGTCGGCACCAGCAGTGTGGTGACGCCGAGCTCCGGGTTCCCCAGCGAATCATTGGTGCGATACGACACCTGCCAGGCCCGCACCGGGACCGGCAGCTTGGTGTCGATCTCCCGCCCCGCCACCACCTGGCCGTTGCGCAGGGCGCCGATATCGGGTGGCGGGGCGTAGAACGGATCCTGGTCCGGCACAACGGAAACGGCCGGAGGCTCCCCGGCGGATGCCGGGACGGTGGCGGACATCGGCACGGTGGCCGCCGCCGCGGCGACGGCCAGTGCGGCAGTGACCACAAGACGCGAAACCATGAAATGCACTCTCTCGGTTGATTGTCGAATCGTCGTCGGCCCGCCGCCCCACCGGCCGTTCCGGGTCTAGCTACCGGACCCGCTGCTGCTGCCGGACCCGCCGCTGCTGCTGCCCGACCCGATCGACGGGGGCATGCGCAGCACGGCGTCGGGGACGCCGGTGCCGTTCGGATCGAGCACGCCGCCCTGGTGGGCGTACATGCTCTCGCCGGGCGCGGCATTCACCGTCGAGATGTAACGCCACACGCCGTCGGCCAGCGCGGCGCCACCGGCGACGAGCGTCCCCAGCAGCCCGCCCGCGCCCGCGAAGGCGCCGATGGCGGCGGGTGCGGTCGCCAGGCACGCGGGCCCGACCACCAGGCACGAGCCCAGACCGATGACCGCCCCGACCGCCGCGCCCAGCAGCGCGCCCGCGATCGATCCCAGCGGCACCTTGGCCATATTGGCGGCGAAGTCGTTGACCGCCAGCTGTTCCTCCATGGGCGAGGCGACCGGTTTCAGCCCGGTGTCCGGTGTCAGGGTCAGAGCGCGCCCGGAGTCCATGACCCGGTACCGCATCGGGTGCAGCACGCCGTCGAGCAGAAATCCGGCCGGCAGGCTGAGGGCGGATTGCCCGTCCAGGGTGTGGATTTCGACTCCCTGCCCGTCGGCAGTGGCGGTGAACAGCGCGTGATCGAGCACGGCCAGCACGGAGTCGCCGACCACCCGGGCGGCGACCGTGGGCTGGGCAGTGGGCTCGGCGGCGGATTCGGCGAGGGCGGTGCCGGTCCCGGCGGCGACCGCGCACACGGTCAGGGACGCGACGGAAAGCGTTGCGCGAAGGTTCATCTCGGAGTTCCTCGGTGCTTCCCGGCTCAGTTGCCCTCGGCCGGCGCGGCCGGAACGCCCGGCCTGCCCTGGAGGTCCTTGGCGTAGATGCTCTGTCCCGGAGCCGCATTGAGCGCGGTGATGTACTGGTAGACGGCGTAGGCGGCCGCGGGCCCGCCGCCGATGACCAACCCGGCCAGGCCGCCGACGCCGCCCACCAGGCTCACGATCGGCAGCACGGCGATCACGCAGCCCAGGCTCAGGACCAGGCAGGACGCGCCCGCCACGGTGAACCCGACGCCGATGCCGATGACCGCGCCGATGGCGGTGCCGATCAGGCTGCCCACCGAGGTGCCGATGCTGACGGAGTTGATCATGTCGTTCATGGCCAGCTGGTTCTCCAGCGGCGAGGCGACCGGGGTCAGCGGCGCCGCGATGGGAGTCAGCGCCGAGCGGTCGACGGCCGCCGCGTCGGGCGTCAGGCGCAGCGTGCGGCCGTCGTCGGACACCTGCTGGCGAATGGCGAGCCGCTGCCCGTCGACGGTGTAGGCCAGCGGCAGCGAGTCCAGCACGGTGCCCGCGTCATCGCGAATGCCGATGGCGTCCGCGGCGGCCGGGGCGAAGGTGCCGTGGTCCAGGCTGACCACCACGGTGCCGTCGGTCAGGCCGGCGTGGTAGCCGACCGGTGCGACGGATTGTTCGGGAGCCGCGTTCGCGGTGGCCGCGGTGACGGCCACACCGGCAACGGCACAGGCGGCGATCAGACCCGCGCGACGATTCTTCATGGGAATACCTCGATTGTTCGTACTGCCTTACCGCCGGAGAGCGTACCGACTGATGAGTCAGTCTGCTATAAAATCGCCAAACGAAAAATAGGCACATTCCGTGCGGAAAGGATTCCGACAATGCATCGACGCTATGAGGGAGCCGGCACATGACCGCGAAGCTGCCCGCCGAATTCCTGTGGGGCGCGGCCACCTCCCCGCATCAAACCGAGGGAAACAACATCGGCAGCGATTGGTGGGCCCTCGAAAACGCCGAACACCCGGTCATTCCGGAGCGCAGCGGGGACGCTGTCGACAGCTATCACCGCTATCCCGCGGACATGGCCCTGCTCGCGGGAGCGGGCTTGAACGCCTACCGGTTCGGCGTCGAGTGGGCGCGTATCGAACCCGAGCGGGGACAGGTCTCGCTCGCGGCGCTCGCCCATTACCGCCGCATGATCGACACCGCGCTCGACTGCGGTCTCACGCCGGTCGTCACGCTGCACCACTTCACCGGCCCGCGCTGGTTCGCCGAACTGGGCGGCTGGACGAACCCGCACGCGGTCGGACATTTCGCCCGGTTCGTGAGCGCGGTGGCGCCGATCCTGGGCGACGTGCCCTGGGTGTGCACGATCAACGAGCCGAACATGGTCGCCACCATGGCGGGCGTGCAGCGCGCGGTTCCGGACGCGGAAGCCGTGCGGGCCTTCGCTTCCGGCGCGCTGCCCGACCCGGACCCGGACGCCGCCCGCATCCTGATCGAGGCGCACCACATCGCTACCGAGATCGTGAAGACCGAGACCGACGCCGCGGTCGGGTGGAGTGTCGCGCAGCAGGCGTTCGTCGCCGCTCCGGGCTGCGAAGAGCAACTGGCACAGGCGAATCGGCTGTGGGAGGACCCGTACCTGGAGGCCGCCCGCGACGACGATTTCATCGGCACCCAGGCGTACACCAGCCGGGTGGTGGGCCCCGACGGTCCCATCCCGCACGCCGAGGATCCCGGCAACACCCTCACCGGCTGGGCCTATCGGCCGGACGCACTGGGCATCGCGGTGCGTCATGCCTGGCGGGTCACCGGCGGCACTCCGGTGCTGGTCACCGAGAACGGCATCGCCACCGCCGACGACACCCGGCGCATCGCCTACACCACCGCGGCACTCGACCACCTGCGCCTGGCCATGGCCGACGGCGTCGCGGTGCGCGGTTACCTGCACTGGTCGGCGCTGGACAATTACGAATGGGGCCACTGGCGGCCGACTTTCGGGCTCATCGCGGTGGACCGCAAGACCTTCGCCCGCGCACCCAAACCCAGCCTGGCCTGGCTGGGCTCGGTTGCCCGCGAGAACGTACTGCCCGTCGTCGCCTGCCAGGAGACGCAACCGTGCTGATCTACAAGCTGGGCCGCCGCTACATGCTCCGGACCTCCATCGCCATGCGCGCCTCGCAGTTCGCCGAGCTGCCGGCGCCCACCGGGCGGGTGGTGTTCTTCGGCGACAGCATCACCGAGGGCGGCCTGTGGGACGAGTGGTTCCCGCAGGTGCGTCCGGTCAATCGCGGGATCGGCGGCAATACCGTCGATGATCTGCGAGCCCGCCTGGACACCGCCATCGACGCACCGGCGGCCGTCTTCCTGCTGGTCGGCACGAATGATCTCGGGCTGGGCCAGACGCCCGGTCAGGTCGCCGAGAATCTGCGCGGGCTGGTCGCCGAGATTCGCGACCGGGCCCCGCACGCGCCATTGTTCGTGCAGAGCGTCATGCCCCGGCGGGTGAAGTTCGCCGAGCGGATTCGCGAATTGAATTCCGTCGCTGCGGACATCGCCGCGCAGGCCGATGCGGTGTACGTCGATCTGTGGCCCGCCCTCGCCGACGCCGATGGCGCGCTGCGGCAGGAATTCACGCGTGACGGGCTGCATTTGTCGGGTGCCGGGTATGCCGCCTGGATCGAGGTGCTCCGGCCGCGTATCGCCGCCCTGCGCCTCGAACGCTGAGCCCTCCCGCAACAGGCCGCTGGCCGGAACGGAATCCGTTCCGGCCAGCGGCATTTCGAGGGAGGTCAGCCCGCCTGTTCCGGTGAGGCCGGTTCGGCCGCCGCCTGTTCGGGTGAGGCCGGTTCGGCCGCTGCCTGTTCGGGTGAGGCCGGTTCGGCCGCTGCCTGTTCGGGTGAGGCCGGTTCGGCCGCTGCCTGTTCGGGTGAGGCCGGTTCGGGCGCGATCGCCTCGATGCTCACCTGCTCGATGGTGCGAGGCAGCAGCAGTGCGAACAGCAGCCCCGCGAGGGCGATCGCGGCCGCGATCAGGAATCCGATTTTCAGGCCCTCTTCGGTGTAGACGATCGCGCCATTGAGCATCCGCGTGATCATCGGCGGCAGCTCGGCGACATGGGAGCCGTTCATGATGGAGAACGCGATGATCGGCGCGATCGCCGGAATCACGGTCTGGCACACGCTGACCAGCGCCGCCGTCGACGCCTGGGCACCGGGCGGCACCGCCGCGATCAGCAGATTCGGCGTCGCCGCGTACGCCAGGCCGGTGCCGAGGCCGACGAGCCCGGCGAAGACCAGCAGCAGGTCCTTACTGTCGTGGGAATACGCCGTGAGGACGGAACCCAGTGCGGTCGAGAGCATTCCGAGCGCCAGCAGCAGACCGGGCCGGATCAGCCGACGGCCGGCGAGAACACCGACCGCGATCCCGCCGACCACGCTCAGCAGTCCGATCGGCACCAGATATTCGGCGACGCCTTTCGGCGTCACGCCGAAGCCGTAGCCCAGCCCGAGCATGGCCGGGGTCCGGATCAGCATCGGCAGCACCATGGCGTACAAACCCGTTGCGGCATAGACGCATCCGGCGGCGAGGGCGGTGAGCAGCACCGGGCGGCGCCGCCACAGCCGGATGTCGATCATGGCGTCCCCGGTCCGGGCCGCGGTCACGAGCCAGGCGACGATCAGCGCGGCGCCGGCGCCGAGGCAGGCGAGGGTGGACGGCGTGCCCCAACCCCACGCCGGTCCCTGCGACACCCCGACGAGCACGATCACCAGTCCGAGACCGAGCAGCGCCGCGCCGCGCACGCCCACCCGAACCGGTAGCCGCACAGTCGATTCCCGCGTGGTGACCGCGACCGCCACCGCCGCGAGCGCGGTGACGAGGAAGAAGAACCCGAAGACGGTGCGATAGCCGTGATCGTCGAGCAGTCGTTCGGTGAGATACGGCGCGGGGATGGCGGCCAGACCCACCGCCGAGGTCACGATCGACACGGCCAGCGCAATGGTCCTGGGCGGGAAGACATCCCGGACCAGCGAGTAGCTCAGGAACAGGCAGGGCACCAGCAGCCCGAACAGGCAGCGTCCGGCCAGGAGGATCGCGAAGCTCGGTGCGAGCGCGGACATCAACGCACCGGCCGCCGACAATGCCAGGCAGCTCAGCAGGACTCGCCGCTTGCCGTGCAGATCGGCCAGCTTGCCGAGCAGGGGCGCCGTGGCGGCGCCGACCAGCAGGAACGACATCATCACCCAGCCGGCCCGGGTGGTATGGAAGTGCGCCGTGATGGCGGGTTCCGCCATCGGCACCAGCGGATAACTGAGGGCGAGCGTCTCGACGACGGCGACCAGCGCGGCCAGCGAGCAGACCGCGCGCCGATTCCAGCCGGGTTGCGGTATCCCCGGTGGTTCGACCTGCTGGGCGGGTTCGGCGCCGTCGAGGGAGGCAGAGGAGGTCACGACAGGGAGTCCTTTCGAGGGATTGTGAGTGGAGAGGGGTGAAGCCGTTGCCCTGAAAGGGTTTTCGGTGTTCGGAGGGGTTCCCCGCGTCCTCAGCGGACGCTCTTGATCGGCAGCACCGCGAGCGCGCCGAGGGCGGAGACGATGGCTGCGGTCGGATAGACCGCGCCGTAGCTGCCGGACAGGTGCACGATGGCGGCGGCGATGGCCGGGGCCAGCACGCTGGGCAGGGTGGTGGCGATATTGAGAATGCCGAGGTCCTTGGCGAAGTCGTCCTTGGCGGGCAGCACCTCGGAGACCAGCGCGATATCGACCGCGGTGAATATGCCGAAGCCGATGGTCGTCACCGCGCCGGAGGCGAACAGCCCGGCCACCGTCGGGATGGCGAGCGGGATGAGCGTCGAGGCGGCAACGATCAACCCACCCGCCAGCACCAGGGGTTTGCGGCGGCCGATGCGATCGGAGTACGGCCCCGCCACCGTGATGGCCACCAGGAACCCGGGCAGGCCCACCACGCCGACCAGCGGCACCACCTTGGCGGCTTCGCCGGTGCTGAGCCCGATGTAGCCCTGCGCGAGATACAGCTGATAGGTGAGCACCATGAAATAGCCGCCGAAAATGAACAGGCGTCCGAGGAAGGCCCAGCCGAAATCGGGATGTTCGCGAGGATCGACCCACAGGGCGGTGACGAAGTCCCGCACCGAGAATCCGGGTCGTGGGATGCCGCGATTGTCAGCCTCCGGATTCACCGCGAGGAAGGCCACGACGATCACCAGGATCACGCCGGTCGCGCTGAAGTACCCCAGCGGAATGCGGTCGGCGAACAGCGAGGCGAGCACCGGTCCGACAATGGCCGAGGCGATCGATCCCAATCCGGACAGCGTGGAATACCGGCCGCGCAAAGGAATTGGAATCCGGTCGGGAAGGATGGCCGACAGTGGTCCCGCCAGGGCATTGAAACCGAATTGGATGGTCATGGCGGCCACCACCAGCCAGGCGATGGTGGTCGACAGTCCCGCGGTGATGAGCCCGGCCGCACCGATCAGCGCGCCGAGCAGAATCCATGGGGAGCGGGCCCCCGCCCGGGTGCGGGTCCGATCGGACAGCACCCCGATCAGCGGCTGGGCGACCATGGCGGCCACCGCGCCGGCCGCCTGCACCAGGGCCAGATTGCCGACCTTGGCGTCGGCGTCGACGGCCTGAACCTGTAGTGCCAGAAAGTATCCCGACACCGCGAAGCCCAATGCGGAGCTCGCGCTGGCGAAGGGCACCGAGGCCAGCAGTCGTTTCAGCGCGCGGTCGGCCGGGGGAGCGCTGTCGGGGGTGCGCATCGCGGTGGCGGCGGGCTTTTCGTCCATCTCGTGCCCGCCCTAATCGCCGGAAGGGCAGGGTGTTTCGACCGGAGCTGCGAGAGCGTCATCGGCCATCCGCCACATCTCCTCGACCTGACTGCGGAAGGTGTCGCGGGTGAACTCGGGCAACGCGAAGACCAGGGGTTCGTTACGCAGGATTCCGTCGACGGCAGCGCGGGCCACCTCGTGCGGTTCGATCGCCAGGGGAATCACTCCGGTGCCGAACGGTTCCCGCGCCCGCCGCCCGAAACTGTCGGGCCGATTGCGCTGCGCGTCGAGGATGCGGGTCGCCGCCTGTCCCGGGCACAGCATGGTGACGCCGATGCCTTCGTCGGCCAGCTCGCTCCGCAGTCCGAGGGTGACACCGACGACCGCGTGCTTGGTGGCGCTGTACAGCGCGCTGGTGGCGGTGTCCGGCAGGAACGCGTGCGTGGACGCGGTATTCATGACGTGCCGCCACCCGGTGGCCCGGCTCATGCGGGGGAGAAAGGCGTGCAGGCAGTTCAGCATCCCCTCCACGTTCACCGACGACAGCCACCGCCAGTCGCCGATCGTCGCGTCGGCGACCGGCCCGAACAGCAGCACCCCCGCGTTGTTGCACAGCAGTTCGACCGATCCGAACTCCTCATAGCTCGCCGCGGCCAGCTCCGCCACCGACCCCGGATCCGCTACATCGACCCCGTAGCCGAGCGCCCGCACGCCACGGTCCCGCAGCTCCGCGGCGGTCCGCCGGACACCGATCTCATCGATGTCGGCGAGTACGACCGACATTCCGCGCGCGCCCAGCTCCGCCGCGAGCGCCGCGCCTATCCCGCCGGCCGCGCCGGTGACCACGGCGGTCCGGCCGCTGAGCAGATCTGATTCAGGCATGAGTTTCCTTCCAGGGTTTTCGCTCGTCTCCGCCATCCGAAGCAAGCAGACTGACTCATAAGTCGGTCAGCTTAGCCTGTTACCCCGATCACGTCGAGAGCGCGAGGATGGGCCGCTCGGCGGGTGCCGGCGCGCTGACAGCGGCTTGCCAGGACGGTCCCGCAGACTGCGGGGCATGACGGCCACCGCTGCACCGCCGTGGTCGACATCTTCCGCATCGCCCACGACCGCATCGCCGCGCATCGGGATCTGCGCGAGGAGGTTCCCGATCACCGTCAGTGGCCGTCCTGTTATATGAAAGCCGTTCCACCACACCGACATCCGCATCAACTGAAGGAGTCAACCGTGCCGAATGCCGCGCACCGCATCGCCCCGATCGCCGTCTTCGCTTCCGTCGCAGCCGGATTGGTCGTCACCGCGCCACAGGCCGCGGCGCACACCATCACCGCGGTCACCGTCGCGCCCGGCCCGGGCGGCGGCTACGGCACCGGCTGCAGCTACCAGGTGTCCGCCACCGTGGACGAGGACGCCTACCGAATCACTTTCATGGACAACGACTATCCGATCCGCGGCAACCAGAACCTCCAGGTCTCCGGCAACACCGCCTCGCTGGCCTGGACACCCTCCACCACCGGCACCCACGTCATCACGGCCCTGTTCACCACCGGTGACCAGGCGCCCGCGACGACGACCGTGCAGGTCGGCGGCGCAGGGGTCAACCTGGGCAGCACCTGCTTCGCCCAGTAGGCCGGCGGTTGGCTGAACCGCTCTTTCAACGATCGCTCTTGTTCCGGCTCCCGTCGCGCCACAAGCTAGGTGAGAGCGAACGCGCTGAACCTGGCGGGTGCGCGAGGTAGGGAGGTAGGCCGATGGTTGCGCTTTCGGCGGCGGAGGAGGAGCTCCGCGTGCAGGTCGAGGCGACCGACAATGTCCGGCTGCCGCAATCGATACTGCGGCACGCGGTTTCGGCGGGACTGGAACCGCGACAGCTCACCCGGGATTCGGGGGTACCCACCTGGTCGCTGAGCGACGGCGAGGAGTATCGCGTCCCCAGCGCTGGATACCTGCGCACCTGGGAGGTGGTCGAGCACGGGCTCGGCGACCCGGACGTGGCGCTCGAGATCGCTGAGCGTTACGTCCTGGGCCAAGTGGGTTTGTACGACTACCTTTTCAGCACCGCGCCGACGCTGGGGACCGGGCTGGAACTGTGCGGAACGTACCTGGGGGCCATCACCACGAACTTCCGCATGGATCCGGGCCTCGAGACCGAGGAGGAGGTCACCTTCGAGATCGGCATGATCAATGGTGAGGGCCGGGGCCGGGAACTGGCGGCGCAGTGGGGCCTGGCCGCGATTTTCACGCGCAGCAGGCTGGTCATGGACGGGCCGGTGAGCCCGGTCCGTATCGCGTTCCACCAGTCGGCACCGCGAAACCACGACCGGCTGGTCGAGTTGTTCGGCACCGACGCCATCGATTTCGGCGCACCCGCGGACAGCATCACGGTCAGCACCGCGGATCTGGCCCGCCCGCTGCGCACCGCGGACCCGCGGCTGGCCGAGATCCTGCAGCGATACGCGGCCACCACCCAGCCCGTGGTGCCGCCGCGCGCCACCACCTGGACCGACCATCTGGGCCTGGTCATTTCGGCTGCCCTGGAGCAGGATTCGGTCACCATCGACCAGGTCGCCGCCCGCCTGTTCCTGAGCCGCCGCTCGCTGCAGCGACGGCTGGCCGAGCACGGCACGACCTGGCGCACCGAGCTCGAGCGCGCCCGGCGCCGGCGGTACGAGCGGGCCGCGATGGACGGCCCGCTCACCCGGTCGGAACAGGCGGAATTACTCGGTTACAAGGATCTTCGGTCGGCCCGCCGCGCGGTGGAACGGTGGCAGGACTGACGCATTCTCGTCCGGATTGGCACGTTTTTGCCTTGTAATTGGCGCAATCAACCCTGGTCGACCGACCGGTCGTCCCATGAAACTGACGATGCGGGGGGCCGAATCGAGTGGGTTGATGTCGAGCGAGGGAAGTGTGGGACAGATAACGCTCCTTGGTGGAGTGGGCATTTCGACCGATGGGCAGGTGACGCGGGTCGGTGGCCCGCGGGTGCGCACACTGCTGGCACTGCTCGCCCTGCAGCCCGGCCGGGCGACGGCCTGTGACGCGCTGATCGGCGCCATCTGGGGTGACACCCGGCCGGCCGATCCGGCGAATGCCCTGCAGACACTGGTGAAACGGCTGCGCGCGGTGCTGCCGGAGCACACGGCGGTGGAATCGGACGGCGGCGGGTATCGGCTGTGTATCGCGGCCGACGACATCGACATGCACCGCTTCACGCGCCTGGCCGAGGAGGGCATCGGCCGGTCGGCGGCCGGCGAGGTCGCCGCCGCCGCCCGGACCCTCGATGTCGCGTTCGGCCTGTGGCGCGGGGCGGCCTTCGCGGAGCTGGCCGACCATCCGGACCTGTACTGGCACGCGGACCGGCTGAACCAGCTGCGCCTGCACGCGGTCGAGGCCCGCGCCGACGCCTACCTCGCATTGGGACGGGCACGGGAGCTGGTCGCCTCCCTCGAGGCGGAACTGCGCGACGAGCCGTTGCGAGAGTCCTTGGCGGTGCGGGTGATTCACGCGCTGACCGCCGCCGGCCGGTCCGGCCGGGCCCGGGAGGTCTTCGATGCCACCCGTACGCAGCTGCGCCGCGAGCTCGGCGTGCCGCCGTCCCGCGAGCTGGTCCTCGCCCTCGACCGCGGCCAGAGCCCCGCAGCCGCTCCCACGCCCGCCCTGCCGGTCCGCCTGACCAGCCTGATCGGCCGCGAACCCGACCTGAACCGACTCGCGGCCCTGCTGCCCTCGACCCGGCTGCTGACCCTGACCGGCCCCGGCGGGATCGGCAAGACCAGCCTCGCCCTGGAGGCCGCCACCCGCCTGGCCCCCCGCTGGCCGGACGGCTGCCGCCTGGTCGAGCTGGCCGCGATCGGCGACGCCGCCACCGCGGGCGAGCACCTGCTGGCCGGGCTCGGGCTGCGCGCCGAGCCGAATTCGGTGCATGCCTGCCCGATGCACCGCCCGGCCGTCGGCGCGCAGCTGCTGCTCGTCCTCGACAACTGCGAGCACGTGCTCGATATCGCCGAGCTGGTCGCGGACGTGCTCAGCCGCTGCCCCGGCCTGACGGTGCTGGCCACCAGCCGCGAGCCCCTCGGCATCAATGGCGAAACCCTGTTCCCGGTGCGGCCTTTGGCGTCGCCGCCAGCCGGATCGGCCCCCGCCGAGGCTCTCGGCTCCGCCGCGGTACACCTGTTCCTCGACCGGGCCCGCGCCGTCCGATCCGGCTTCACGCTGACCGACGAGAACTACGAGACGATCGCCGCCATCTGCCGCCGCCTGGACGGCATCCCGCTGGCCCTGGAACTGGCCGCCGCCCGCGTCCACACCATGACCCCCGCCCAGATCCTGCGCCGCCTCGACGACCGTTTCCGCCTACTGGCCGGCACCCGCTCCGCCGTGGAACGGCACCGCTCCCTCTACACCGCCATCGAATGGAGCTGGGACACCCTCGCCGCACCGGAACGTCGCCTGGCCCAACGCCTCTGGCTGTTCCCGGACGGCGCGACCCTCGACACCCTCCAGGAGGTCGGCCCCGGCGACATCCTGGCCCCGCTGAGCCGCCTGGTGAACAAGTCCCTGGTCGAGTTCGACGGCCGCCGCTACCGGATGCTGGAAACCATCCGGGCTTTCGTCGGTTCCACGCTCTGCTCCGAGCAGAGCGTCGCCTAGTCATCGGGATCGGGTGCGCCGGTACCGCATTCGATCAAGCGGTCGCGGGTGAATCCTCCGGCTCCGAGGCGGCGGTGGTGGGCAGGGTGAAAACGGCTGCGACACAGAGGATGCCGATGGCGAAGCAGGCGAGGGCGTACCAGAGGTTACCGATGGGGTCGCCGTTGCGGGTGACTCCGCCGGTGGCGTCCAGGAAGTCGGGGAGGGCGGTGGCCCACAGGACGGCCATGACGAGCAGGTAGACCATGCTGTAGGCGCGGACGAACCGGTTGTCGTAGCCGGGATCGGTCGATCCGGGCTGTCGTCGTTGTGTCCATTGGCGATACATCAGCACGATCGCCGCCAGGGTGAGGACTATCAGTTCGAGCGCGTAGATGATGCCGCGGACGGTCGTGCTGCCGGCTCCGAGCACGGTGGCGGGCAGCGGGAGGATGAAGGTCCCGAGTGAGGCCAGCAGGCCGATCACGATGGTGCGCCACACCAGTTGCAGGCCGGTGAAGCGCTCGCCGCCGTCGACGCGGCGCCCGACGAACCAGTACACGCAGAACGCCAGGGACATCGGCCAGAGCGCGGCGAAGACCACGACGCTCGGCAGCGGTACCGAATCGAACATGGGCTGGTTGAGCGGGTTCGAGGTCGACCACTCCCACCAGCGCAGCTGCGGCCCGATCTGATCGAAGATCTCGTAGAACGCGTGGTGCACGAATCCGACGCAGGCCGCCCCGGCGATCGCGCCGTAGGTCCGGAAGACCCCCAGCATGCGCACGATCTCGTACGCGAGCGTCGCCATGAACGGATAGATCGCCACGATGTAGAGCGGCAACCGCCCCCACAGGAAATCCACCGTGAAGACGTTGTGCGCGAACATCGTGTCCACCTGCCCCGAAATACCGAACGCCGCGGGGAAATACAGCGGTGGCTCGATGATGAACAGGTACGCGGTGGCGCCGAACCACAGCACCAGGTTGGTGGGATCGCCGTGGCGGCGCAGCCGCGCGATGGCCCACACCAGCGCGAGCACCGAGCCGAGGATCACGGTCAGCTCGAGGACGGGCAGCGTCCAGTTCTCCAGTGCCAGTGGGCTTCTCACCTCGACCAGCCCGCCCGCCGAATCGCAGGAGAAGCCGAGCGATCGGGCGAGCTGGTCGAAGGTGGGTGCGCAGTGACCGGCCATCAGTTCGCCTCCGCCCCGGTCGCGGCCGCGGTGTACCAGCGCGTGACGTCGTACCCGTCGCGGTAGCGCTCGAACCACACATCGGCCAGTGCCGGCGTGTTCTCGTGTGCCGGATCATGGTTGGGCAGCTGGCTGCGGATGATGCCGCGCAGCGCGGTGAGCTGCTCGCCCAGCGGCAGGCTGTCGAAGGCCCGCGGCCCCGGGCCCGCGTAGGGCAGCGCGAAGCGCGGCAGCAGCTTGCCCAGCAACTGCTGGTAGCGGTAGGTCGCGAACATCGACATGGCGTCGATCTTCCGATCCTCCAGTGGCACATGCTTGTTGAACCCCGCACAGGCGATGCGCACGACCCGCAGCACATGCCGGAAGATGGACGGCGCCACCCGCATGCGATAGAAATCGCTGCCCACCAGCGCATCGAAGATGATGAGCGCGGAACTGCGGTGCTCGACCTCCTCGACGAAATGCCAGATGAACAGCGACGCGACCCGGTCGTCCCCGGGCCGGAACAGCGACGCCTCGTTGTCCAGCATGAGCTTGAAGACCGAGGTGAAGGTGGCTTCCAGATCGGCGGTGTAGGCCAGCCGATACCGGAGCGGTGTCTCGGCGGTGAGCCGGTCGAATTCGGCGACCACCTCGTCGAGGGTCTCCTGCAATCCCGGATAGGCGCGGATCAATCCGCGCACGTGCTGGCGGTGCGCGGTCGAATGCTGGCCCTCCTGCCGCATGAAGGCGTCGGCCTCCTCGGCGACGGCGGGGTCGGTGAATTGCGGCTTGGCCTGCGTGATCATCTGCACGATCATCTTCTCGAAACCGATGGCCAGGAACGACACCGCGTTGGCCATGCTGGAGAAGGCCGGGTTGTCGGGATTCCAGAGGAACGGCACCTCGTGTTCCTCGAACGCGAAAGTCAGCTTCCGCACAATCAAATCCGTCATGTCGGGCGATACCTCGTCTTCCGGAGGTGGATGGGTCCGGTGGCCCGGTCGCGCGCTCCGATGCCGCTGTGAACATACAAACATACACAGGCGCGTACAAGTGTATGATTGGAAAACCCAGCTCAGACCGTATGCCGTCCTGGACGGGACGATCCCGCGTGTTACGGTCGGGCCGTGGCACGAAGGCGCGGGTGGGGCGGGAGTCCGCCGGAGAACGACGAGGAGGCATCCCGTCGAATCGTCGCCGCCGCAGTCGAATTGATCGCGCGCACCGGCGCGGAGATCAGCATCGCGGACGTCGCGGAATCGCTCGGGGTGATCCGCCAGACCGTGTACCGGTACTTCCCCAGTGCGGACGCGCTCATGCGGGCCTCGGCCATCGCCTCGGTGGACGACTTCCTGGACCGGCTGGCCGCACAGGTCAGCGGCATGACCGATCCGGTCGAGGCCATGACCGAGGGCGTCGTCTACACCCTCGCCGAGGTGCGCCGGACGCCGCACCTGGGCATCCTGCTGGCCGCCACCTACTCCAATGCCGACCCCGCCGGCATCACTTCCGCGGAGGCGCAGGCCTTCGGCATCACCATGATCAAACGCTTCGACGTGGACTGGCGGCACTACGGCTACGACGACGAATCCCTGCGCGAGCTGGTGGAATTCCTGCTGCGCACCATGCAGTCGTTCTTCATCTCGCCGGGCAATCCGCCGCGCGGAGACGCGGAGTTGCGGCGATACCTGCGCCGCTGGATGGGGTCGGCGATCATCGCCCAGGCGAGCACGGTGCCGGGTGCGCCGAACGGGCGGTCGTGATCGCGCCAGGTCACTCACTAGGCTGATCGGTTGTGTCGGATTCACGCTCGATGGAGGTTTCCCGCTCCGGTACAACGCTTTTCGTGCTCGCACTGAGTGCGTTGCTGGCGTTGGCGCTGGTGTTCACGACGGTCGATCCCTGGCTGGAGAAGGCGGGAATTCTCGCGGGCGGGCTCGATGTGCACATCTACCGCGAGGGCGCCTGGCGTTTGCTGCACGGGCATTCGCTGTATCGGGACGAGACCGTCGGCGGGCTGCTCTACACCTACACGCCGTTCTCGGCCATGGTCTTCATCCCGGGGCTCGCCGTGCCCGCGGCCTGGATCACCGATGCGTTTCTGCTGGTGAATCTCGTTGTGCTGTATACCTGTGTCCTACTGTGCCAGCGGATGCTCGGCTACCGGATCAACGCACGCGTAGCGAGTATCGGTGCGCTGCTGGCGATTACGTGCGTCTTCCTCGAACCGGTGCGCACCACGCTGTTCTACGGGCAGATCAACCTGGTGCTCATGCTGCTGGTGCTGTGGGACTTCGCACGGCCCGAGGGCGGGCGGCTGCGGGGCCTCGGCGTCGGGGTGGCCGCCGGGATCAAGCTGGTGCCGGCCTTCTTCATCGTGCAGTATCTGGTGCTGCGCCAATGGCGTTCGGCCGCGACGGCGTCGGTGACGCTGGCGGCGACGGTCGCCCTGGCCTGGCTCGTCTCGCCCGGTGATTCCCGCGAGTACTGGTTCTCGACCTTCTTCCACTCCGAGCGCATCGCGCCCGACACCGAGCCGGCCAACCAGTCGGTCCGCGGCGTGCTCGCGCACCTGACCGGGGGTGGCGCGCCCGTCTGGTCGTGGCTGATCCTCGCGGGCGTGGTGGCGGGTGTGGGCCTGACGCTCGTCGCCGTGCTGGACCGCTGCGGCGAGCGGTTGCTCGCGGTCACGCTGGGTGGGATGACGGCCTGTGCGGTGTCGCCGTTCTCGTGGGGACACCACTGGGTGTGGTTCGTCCCGCTGCTGGTCCATCTCGTGCACCGGGCGCAGACCCGGCCGCCGTGGTGGCTCGCGGCGGCGCTGCTGTTCGTGGCCACCGGGGCATGGACGTACCGATGGACTCCGGATTTCGCCTCGGTCGGCGTCTTCGTCCTGCCCAAACCCTGGCACACCGAACCGATTCTGGAGAACGCCCACGTGATCGTGTACGTGTTCGCTCTGCTATACGGCCTGTCGGTGGCGCGCCGCGCCGAGGTCGAGCGGCCCCGGGCAGCGGTCGCGGATCCGATCCGCGTCGGCTGACATTCACGAGATTCGCGGCGGGCCATGGTCGATGATCGAATACTCCGAATTATTCATCGTGATTTGCCGTGACGATGCGGCACCGGGGACGAGATAGTCTGGGAAATTCGTAGCAAACACGCTGCCGGGGTGAAAGGTGCGGTCGGGCAGCGAATTTTGTTCCTTTCCAAGGCATTTCCCGGACTATTCCGGCAGGAATGGACTTGATTGCCATCCGTCCAGTCTCCGGCAACGAATAGGTGACCAGCACCGTTGTCGGTTCAGCTACGAACCGACTGGTAACGGTTATTTGTTCAGCATTTTCCACAAAGGAGGAAAGGCCCATGATTCCGCACTTCATCGGCGACTTCATCGACGCTGTGAACACCCTCATCGCGAAGTGGTTCCTCCCGTAGAGCCGCCGACCCGGGGCGGTCCGCCGCCCCGGGCCCCCGATCTCGCCCGTGCTACCGTGCCCCCCGGAACAGGAGGGTGCACATGGTGAAAAATGTTGTGGCACAGGTGGTGGGCGGGGTCAATGCCGGTATCGTGGCGCTGACCAAGCTCCCGGTGATCGGCCCGGTCATGGGCCGCGGATTCGTCGTCATCACCTACACCGGCCGCCGCTCGGGCAAGACTTTCTCCACGCCGGTCAACTACCGGCGTTCGGGCGACGAACTCGTCATCGGCGTCGGCATGCCGGACAAGAAGAGCTGGTGGCGCAACTTCCAGGGCGAGGGCGGGCCGATTTCGTTGCACCTGAACGGCGTCGACCGTACGGGCCACGCGGTGACCCAGCGCGACAACGGCAGCGTCTCGGTTCGGGTCACCCTCGACGACAAGGCCTGAGCGCCACCGCGGCCGGGGCGCGGCCCATTTCGGCAATACAGTGGCTGCATGAACATCTGCGTGTTTCTGTCGGCCGCCGACCTCGACGAGCGCTACACCGGGCCCGCCCGCGAGTTCGCGGAGCTGATCGGGAAGGGCGGGCACACGCTGGTGTGGGGCGGGTCCGAAGCCGGGTTGATGAAGGTCGTTGCCGACGGGGTCCAGGACAGCGGCGGCAGGCTGGTCGGGGTGTCGGCGCAGTTCCTGCGCGGCAAGGCACGCGCCAACGCCGACGAGATGATCATCGCCCCCGATCTGGCCGCGCGGAAGGCGAAGCTGCTCGAGCTCGCCGACTGTGTGGTCATCATGGTCGGCGGCACCGGGACCCTCGACGAGGCCACCGAGATCCTCGAGATGAAAAAGCATAGGATGCACCGGAAGCCGGTGGTCCTGCTGAACACCGCCGGGTTCTACGACGGGCTGATGCAGCAGTTCGAGCGCATGGAGGCGGAGGGCTTCCTGCCGGTGCCGCTGGCCGACCTCGTGTACTTCGCCGCCGACGGTGCGCACGCCATGGCCTATCTCGAGAACGCGGTACGACGCGGCTGAGCGTCTCCCCGGGCGGATTCGCGTTGCCGCGCCGCGGGGTCCGTGCCAGCCTGGTTGCAGTGGGACATCTGCCCGGGCATGTCGATGTGCGTCCGGCCGGGTGCTCGAGGAGGCAGCCGTGAAGGACCGGGCAGGATTCGGGGAGCACTCGGCGCTGCGCGTCACCGTCGATTTCGCCGACGCGGCCCATCGGTCGCTGGGGGTGGGCTGGTCGGTGGACGCGGCGGCCGACCGGCGGTTCGAATCAGCGCGAATCTTCCTGGTGGCGCTCGGTTCCCGGCCCTGCCGGACCTATCTGGGGCTGGTCGACGGGCAGGATCGAACCTCGATCCGGCTGCCCGAGGCGCTCCCCGCCGGCGCATACGCCATCGATATCGACGCCTACGGCAGTGCCAGCTGGGGCGACGGCCGGCTGGACGCCCGCGGCCGCAGCCCGGTCTTCACCGTCGATCCCGAGGCCGCCGAATCCGCCGGTGCCGATTAGCGCGTTGCGTCGGGTAGATCAGTGCGCCGCACGGGTATCAACATCTTGTTGAAGAACTCTTCAACATCTTGTTGAATGTGACTTGTGACGCACTCGACCCGCATCCGCATCAGCTGGCCCGGCAACCGCCTGACCGCCACCCTCGACGACACCCCGACGGTGCGGGCGCTGCTCGATGCTCTCCCGATCACCGCTGTCGCCAGCACCTGGGGTGACGAGGTCTACTTCGAGACCGACGTGAGCGTCCCGCGTGAACCCGACGCCCAACAGGTGGTCGACCCGGGGACCGTCGCCTTCTGGACCGATGGCGATGCCCTGGCCCTCCCGTTCGGTCCCACCCCGGTGTCCCGCGCCGGCGAATGCCGTCTGGCCAGCCCGTGCAATATCCTCGGCCGCATCGACGGCGACCTGCGTCTACTCGCCACGGTCCGCGGCGGCGACCCCATCCGCGTCGAACTGGCCTAGCGCGCATTCCGATCCGGCCCAGTGCCGCAATCTGATTCGGGGGGACCCGATCCATCGGCAGCGGCTATGCTGCTCGGCGAACCACCGCGCCGGGAACAGAGGAGCGGGGGAGGATCGAGGGGAGCGGCCGGGTTCGGCCGTGGAGTGAAAGGCACAACAGGATATGCGGGGTGGATGGGCCAAGCGGGGCCTGGCGGGAGCCGCGGTGGCCGTATTGCTGCCGTTCGGGGCGTTGACGGCCGGACCGGCTGCGGCGGATACGAATCCGGATGCGTTCGACTTCTATGTCGACTCCAGCATGGGTTCGATCAAGTCCCGGATCGTGCGCGCGGCCGACGGAAATACCGACCGGGTGGTGTACCTGCTCGATGGCGAGCGCGCGCAGAACGACTACAACGGCTGGGAGATTCACACCAGCATCCCGGCCGCGCTGGCCAAGTTCAATATCAATGTGGTGATGCCGGTCGGCGGCGAATCCAGCTTCTATCAGGACTGGGATGCCCCGAGCAGCTTCGGCGGCGCCAATCCCGATGCGTCGCTGTTCCCGAGCCGGGATTCCGGTTCGGCGGTCGCGGGCTGGGACGAGACCTCCGGCAAGTCCTACACCTACCAGTGGGAGACCTTCCTCTCCCAGAACCTGCGTAATGCGCTGCGAGATCGACTGGGGTTCAGCGACTCTCGCAACGGCATCTTCGGACTGTCCAGTGGCGGCAGCGCGGCCCTGCTGATGGCGGCCTACCACCCCGGCCAGTTCAACTACGCCGGTTCGCTGTCGGGCTACCTGTACATGTCGGCGCCCGGCATGCGTGACGCCCTGCGCCTGGCCCTGCTCGCGGCCGGCGGCTACAACATCGACTCCATGGCCGCCGCGGGCAGCGCCAAGTGGCAGCGGATGGACCCGTACGGCTTCGTTCAGCAGTTGATCGACAACAACACCCGCCTCTATATCGCCGCGGGCAGCGCCGTCCCCGCCCAGCAGGACCTGTCCTCCGCGGACGCGGTCATCCAGGGCATGCCCCTGGAAGGCATCGCCCTGGCCAACACCAAGGCTTTCCAGTCCCGCCTGCAGTCCCTCGGCTATGACAACGTCAGCTACGACTTCCCGAGCATCGGCGTCCACAACTGGGGCAACTGGGAGCAGGTCGCCAACCGCATGCTCCCCGACATCGCCCAGCACATCGGCAAGCCCCTCCCCCCGGGCGCTCAGCCCGCCCAACCCCCGGCCGACGCCCCGGGCGGCGGCCAGCCCCCGAACGGCGCCCCGCCCGCCGGAGCCCCGGCCCCGCAAAACTGACCGGGCCCAACCGAATCGACAAGGCCGCACCGAAAGACCCGCCGCCGTCCGAGCATTCGGACGGCGGCGGGTCTCTTCTCGTCAGCTCGGCCCCGCGCGCGCGAATTGTGTGGCGATAGTGGGCCCGATCGAAGTCGTTCACGAATTCCGTTGATACACGGCCGAGTCCGGGCCCGAAGGCCCGGCTCGGTCGAGTTCTAGTGGGTTTGGGTGGGGTCGGGGGCGGCCTTGATGGGGGTGTCGTCGGTCCAGCCCCAGCGGGTTTCGAGGTGGACGGTGGCGGTGGCGGGGGGTGCGTCGATGTAGGGGGTGAGTTTCTGGAGTTCGCCCCAGTCTCGGGTCCAGTCGTGGTCGAGGTAGGCGGGGACGGGCTGGGAGCGGAGCAGGAGGCTGGACCAGCCGAGGGGGCCGCCGCCGGTGTCGCCCTGCCAGGTCTCGGAGACCTGGGCGTTCAGCTTGTCGGGGAGGATGCGCCAGGACGGGAGCTGGGCGACGCCGTCACGGTGGTCGAAGGGGTGCTGGCACGGGAAGGCCAGGCCGACATGGAAATCGGTCAGGACCGGGGTCTCGTGGCCGACGACGGTGTCGAGGGTGGCCAGGTGGGGCAGGCGGGGTGGGGTGAGGGCGAGCCATTGCTTGCCGGTCGGGTCGTCAGTGGTGGCCACCAGGCGAATCGCGGTGGTGTGGGCGGGGATTCGGTCCAGGGGGATGGGCAGGTTGCGCCAGCCGGGGGCGCCGCCGACCGTCGGGGGCGTCAGGGTGCCGAGGGGTTCGATGGTGCCGTCGTCGGCTCGGTGGGCGAACTCGAGGTGCAGTTGAGCGCCGTCGATCCGGTGGCCCTGCTCCTCACCGGCGATGCGGCCGGCCACGGTCAGCACCAGAATGTGGTAGCTGGAGTCCTGCTGTGCCGCAGCGAGATCCATGCGGTACCACTGGGTGGTGAGATGCGCGGGCTGCGGTTGGCCCGTGGTGTAGCTGCCCAGGACGGGCGTGAGCTTCGGGTCGAGGCCGTAGGGCAGGGCGATGGTACTGCCGTTGATGCCGGGGTCGGCCTTGGGCTTGTCCGCGGGGCCGCCGCCGGGCGGGGGAGCGCCCTGTTGCTGACCGCCACCGCCGCTCCCGCCGCCGCTCCCGCCACCGGGGCCGCTGCCGCCACCGGGGCCACCGCCCTCGGGCGCGAGGTCTCCGACGCCATTGGCGGTGAATCCGCTGTTGTCCGCGGCGAGTCCGTCGGCTGCGGTGCCGGTGTAGGGTGTGAGCAGGGATTCCTCGGGCTTGGTCTCCACGAGCACGTCATCGGCCATGGAGCACGGTTTTCCTTGCAGGGCCCGCAGATTCGACAGCGCGACCGAGTACGCGGGGTACTGCGTCCACGCCGCCGAGGCCATGGTCGCCACCTCGAACAGCACCACCAGAGCGGCGGCGACCGTGAGCGGCCGAATCGCGATCCGATCGAAAACCCGTGTTGCCGCACCGGTTCCTGCCGGTCGATAGGGCTCGCGGAAGTACTGCCAGGCCGCCACCAGCAGGCACAGCGCGCCCAGCCCGAGGATCAGCGAGGCGACGCTGGTACCGCCCACCACGGGTGCGCGATCCGGCCAGCGCACGCCGTAGCCGGAGACGTACCACCAGCCGTTGGAACCGGTGAAGCAGAACGCCACCAGGATCAGCACCGCCGCCGCGAACAGCGAACGCAGGTACGGCAGCCGGATTCCCTTGCCGCCCACCGCGACCGCGGTCACCGCGGCCAGTGCACCCGCCAGCCCGGCATAGACGCCGAAGTGATGGGTCCACTTGGTCGGCGTGAAGGCCATGAGCAGCGGCGACATGACGGCGATGCCGAGCACCCGCGCCACCGGCCCGCGGGCGGTCTCCGGAATCCGGCCGCCCTTGCGCAGCGCCACCGCGACGCACACGGCCAGGCACAGCAGCATGGCGAGTACGCCGAAGCGCCGCGACAGGGAGCCGTCCGGGGTCAGGGAGAGCAGCGAGATCCAGCGGGTGGGTTCGTCCGGCCAGGACAGGTTGGGGCCCACCAGCTTTCGCACCCGGGTGGCCTCGGCGACCGACGCCAGGGTCTGATCCGCGAAGACCACCGTCAGGACCAGGGTGCCCGCCGTCAGCACCGGAGCGATGCGCGCGAGCAGGCTCGGGAGCCTGCCGGCTTCCGCGCGCACCTGAATGAGGAGAATCCGCAGCACCCGTCGTGAACCGGCGAAAAGCGCTGCCAGGCAGATCAATCCGGACGGTCCCGCCGCCAGCGAGAACGCGGCGATCAGCGCCGCGATCGCAGCGGGCAGCAAGCGCCCGGTGGCGATCGCACGTTCGATGGAGCACCAGGTGAGCAACGCGCCCAGTGCGATCAGCGGCTCCGGCCGCAGGCCGTTGTCGAACGGCAGCCACAGCGCCAGGAACACCAGCGCGGCCGCCCAGCGCGGACCCGATGCGGCGCGCACCCGGGAACCCAGGCGCGGCAATACCTCCCGGCTGATCACCCACCAGCACAGCACTGCGGCCAGCAGCGCCGGCAACCGCATCCAGACACCGGCATCGGTCACCCGGGTCATCTGCGCCAGCAGTTCGTACGGCCATCCGAAGGGCGCTTCCGCCACCCCGTACCACCGGTAGTAGTTGGCGGTGTATCCCGCGTACTCGGATACCCGCGCCATGGTGAGGATGTAACCGTCGTCGGAGGTATTGGCCCCGATCACATGCCAGACACCCAGCGTCGCAAGCACGACCGCATCGGTGAGCGTGAACCGCCACCAGCGCGCCGGCAGGAACCGCCGCCTGCGCCTGCCGTCCGCCGCGTCCATGAAATACAGGCAGACCAGCGCGACGAGGGTACACAGCACCGCGCCCGCCATCGCCGCCAGCTTCAGCACGCTCGGGCTCGACGAGAACCGCGAATCCACCTCGGCGTGCAACTTGGCATCACTCAGCCGGGTCCGATCCAGATCGGTGTACACCCCGACGATCTGGGGCCGCACATCCCGCGTGATCGTGGTCCGGAACGGCGAACCGTCCGACTTGGTCAACCCGGTCAACTCTGCGGTGGTGACCTCCGCACTCGAATGCACAACCAGCGCACCGCAACCGGCGTGCGGCACCAGATTCGGATTCGCCCCGCTCCCGGCCCCGGGCCCGGCAGCCGCACCGGGATCGGTGCTACCGGTCGGCGGCAGCGGCGCATCCGCCGGCAGCGTGGCTCCCGGCGGCGGTGCCGAACCCGGTGGCGGAGTCGAACCCGGCGGCGGAGTCGCTCCGGCAGGCGGAGTCGCTCCCGGCGGCGGTGTGGCACCGGCCGGCGGGGTTGCTCCTCGCGCCGGATTCGAGCCCGCTACCGGCGCGGCTCCCGCTGGCGGCGTGGCCCCTGGCGGTGGTGTCGCTCCGGCAGGCGGATTCGCGCCTGGGGGCGGTGTCGCTCCCGCGGCCGGATTCGCGCCCGAGGGTTGTGCAGCGCCGGGTGCAGGGTTCACGCCCGAGGGTTGTGCCGCTCCAGGTGCAGGGTTCGCGTCGGACGGTTGTGCCGCTCCGGGTGCGGGATTCGCGCTCGGCAGCGGCGTGGCTCCGGGCGTGTGGTTCGCGTTCGCAGGCGGCGTGGCTCCGGGTGTCGGGGTCGGTGTGGTGCCGGATTGCGGGGTGACGCTGGACGGAGAGGTGATGGCCGGGTCGGAAGCTGTTCCGACGCCGGTCATTTCGAAGATCGAGGCGGTGAGCAGCGGGACGTTGCGCAGCGTCACCGACAGGGTGCGGCCGGTGCCCGGCCGGTCCTCGACCCGAGCCATCAGACCTGTGGCGGCGGCGCCGGGGGCCTGCGTGGGCACCGTGGACAACACTGTCCCGCTGGGCATGTCACGCAGCACCGCGCACGGCACGCTCATATCCACCGACAGCGGCACGTAATCCACCAGCGGCGCGGTCATCTGAACCGCTTGTGCCTGTGGCCAATCGAGGCCGGCCCGATCCTGCCGGACCGGCAGCAGCGGTGTGAGCACCGCCAGCAGAACACCGAGCACCCCCGCCACGAGGGCGATCAGTCGAATTGGAAAAACTCCCCCGGAAACTGAACGCACGAACGCCGATGCTAGCCATAGCCTCCGCGAAACTCATCGCGGAATATTCGGACCGGCACGTTTCCGGCTCCGATCGACCCGCATCTTCGCAGTTCGAGCGGTGATCTTCGAGGATTGGCCTATCGTTTGTCGGGGCATTCGATGGTGGACAGAGGACGCGGTAACCGGACTCAGGAGTCGTGATGGCGGAGGCGCTCGACGGCGGCGGCGTGGTGCGGACCCTGGTGCCCGCCCGCATCGATCGATTGCCGTGGTCGAGATTCCACACCCGGCTGGTGGTCGCGCTGGGAGTGGCGTGGATTCTCGACGGCCTCGAGATCACGGTGGCCAGCGCGGTCGCCGACACCCTCACCGAACCCGAGACCCTGCACCTGTCCTCGACCGCGGTCGGCCTGATCGCGACGGTGTACCTGGCGGGTGAGGTGGTCGGCGCGCTGGTGTTCGGCAACCTCTCCGATCGTCTGGGCCGGCGCAAGCTGTTCCTGATCACCCTGGGCATCTATCTGCTCGGAAGCGGGCTCACCGCAGCGACTCTCGGCAATGGCGCGGGCTGGGTGGCCTTCCTGTACGTCACTCGTTTCATCGCGGGCACCGGCATCGGCGGCGAGTACGCGGCCATCAATTCCGCCATCGACGAGCTGATTCCGGCCCGCTACCGCGGCCGTGTCGACATCGCCGTGAACGGAACCTATTGGGCCGGAGCGATTATCGGCACCCTCGGCACCTACATTCTGCTCAATCACCTGAGCCTGTCGCTGGGCTGGCGGCTGGGCTTCCTCATCGGCCCGGTGCTGGGCCTGGTGATCCTGTTCGTGCGCCGCCACCTGCCGGAGAGCCCGCGCTGGCAGATCATGCACGGCCACGCCCGCGACGCGGAGGAGTCGATCGCGGAGATCGAGCGCGAGGTGGAGGCGACGGGGGTGTCGCTGCCGCCGGTCGACGAATCCCGGGCCATGGCGGTGAAACCCGCCGATCGCATCGGCTACCTGGCACTGACCAGGGTGCTGTTCCGCGAGTATCCGCAGCGCGCGATCCTGGGCGCGAGTCTCATGATCAGCCAATCGTTTCTGTACAACGCGATCTTCTTCACCTACACGCTGGTGCTCGGCAAGTTCTACGGGGTGCCCTCCGGTTCCACGCCCATCTATCTGATCGCCTTCGCGGTCGGAAACCTGGCCGGGCCGCTCACGATCGGGCACTTCTTCGACACCATCGGCCGCCGTCGCATGATCGCGGGCACCTACATCCTCTCCGGTGTGCTGCTGGCGATCTCGGCGGTGCTGTTCTACGCCGGGGTCCTGAATGCGATCACCCAGACGGCGTGCTGGTGCGTCATCTTCTTCTTCTTCGCCTCGGCGGGCGCGAGTTCGGCCTATCTCACCGTGAGCGAGATCTTCCCGCTCGAGGTCCGGGCCAAGGCGATCGCCGTATTCTTCGCCATCGCACAGTGTTTCGGCGCGCTCGGGCCCGTCATCTACGGTGCGCTGATCGGCGACGGTTCACATCCGGTCCGGCTGTTCCTCGGCTATCTGCTGGGCGCGGCGGTCATGATCGCGGGCGGTGTGGTCGCCCAGCTCCTCGCGGTGGATGCCGAGGGCCGGTCGCTCGAGGACATCGCCCTGCCACTGGCGGCCACCCGGCGCGAGGGCACGGCCCGGGCCGAGGGCGCGGGCTCGCCCTTCTCGACCTGAGTTCGGCAGGCCCGCACCGGATCTCAGTTGGCGAGCGACTTCATCCAGTCGAGGACCACCGCGCGATAGTCACCCGCATTCGGCGCGAGATTGATGGCATGGCCGCTGTCCGGGAGCACGAAGGTGCGCAGCTTCGCCGCGGGGGAGAAGTACGGGCGCTCGGCCGCATCCAGGGTGGCCGTGTCGGTGCAGGTGCCGAAACCCGGGCCGCAGGTCATGCGATCCCGGCTCCCGTTGACGATGAGCACCGGCGCCGTGATGAAGCTGGACATGCCGGGCAGGGTGGAGAGCAGGCCGTCGGGGTACTCGGTCAGGGAGAATGTCTCCTTGTTGGCCTCGTCGAGCGCGACAACCCGGGGGTCGGGGTTTATGCCATAGAAATCGGCGGCGCGGGTGCCCGGGCGGGTGACCAGATAGCCGGGATCGTAACCGCGCCCGGCGAATTCGGGATCATTGACCGCCTGATAATAGGTGCTGATCACGCCGAGCACGTCCGGCACGCTGAGCGCGTGCGAATATCCGGTCAGCAGGACGCCGTCGACATCGTGGTAACTGGTGGCCTCGATGACCGAGGTGCCGGAGGTCAGCGAGTGACCGGCGGTGACCACCTTGGTGAAGGGGGCATTGCCCGCGAAGCCGCCGCGCAGCGCCTGCACCATGGTGTGCAGGGCCTCCGCGGTCTCGGAGGCTGTCAGGCTGAGACTCGGCGGCCGGCTGCTCGCGCCATTGCCGAGCCGGTCCGCCACCAGTGTCGCGTAACCGGCCGCGTTCATGGCGCGCCGGAAGTTGTAGGTGTCGGGCTGGTACGGGAAATCCCAGTACAGGTGGTTGTAGTTGGATCCCGACATGAGGATCATCACCGTGTCAGTGGGCCCCTCCGGCAGGCACAGGGTGCCCGCGATGGTGCCCTGCGGAACCGGGAACGTCACGTCCTGGCAGTGATCGGCAGGGGCCGCGGGATCGGCCTGCGCCAGTGCCGGAGTGAGGGAGAGCAGGGTCGTGGCCGCGCAGACGGCCAGCGCCCGCAACGAGGTGCGCACGTCAGGAAATCCCTTGGCTGAAGTCGACTTTCGCGGCGTCGTCGGCGACCGCGCCCGCCACCACCTCGAGCGTGCGCGCGTCGATGGGCGTGCAGCCCAGCCGCGCCAGCGTCGTGTGGCGGTGCTCGCTGTCGGCGTCTCGCATGGCGTGTTCGAGGTCTTTTTCGGTGTCGTACAGCGTGATCGAGAACATGGTCCCGTCCTGCTCGTCCAGGAAGAAGAAGATCTGGCGAGCACCCGGATCCGACATGGCGTACGGGACGACCTCGCCCTGGATGATGGGAAGATTGACCGCCATCGACTCCTGATCGACGGGGCATGAGGCCTTCATCAAACGGGCATAGAGCTTCTTCATCACCGAAATTCTTCCCAGGAGCGGTTCCGAGTCCGGCCATTCTCTGGCGAATGACGATACTCCACACAATGATCCGTGAACGGTGCATTCGGGAACGTGATCGGAGATCTACTATGCACGGTATGGGCGCGCGAAATGTGCACTTCGTCGGGAGCTTTCCGGCCGAGAGCACCGGCGATGCGATGCGGGCGATGCTCGACGGTGCGGGCACCCGATTGCGGACGCTGCCGACCGGGGAGACCAGGCGCTACGAGTGGTACATCCAGCCGATCATCCACGATCTGGTTACTCAGGGTGCGCTGGAAGTGAAACGCAGCGGTTCATGGTCGTCGAGCCGGGAGCGGACCATCCACCGCGCTGCCCGGGACGCCGGGCTGACCGGAGACATGATGGAGCTCGGCTACCGCGGCGAGGCCGAAGAAGCGCTGCCGACCTTCGAAACCATACGCGCCGAACGGGATCTACCCGAGCTGTCACTCCAGATCGGCATGCCGACCGATTTCACGATGGCCTTCATCGCGATGGGGGCGGGCGGGGTGCGACGGTATCGGAAAGCCTTCCGCGACGCCATGATTCGCGATATCGAGGCCATTCGCGCACGGGCCGGCGACCAGGTGGTACTGCAGTTCGAGGCCACCGCCGAAATGGTGTTGATGGCCAAAACCCAGCCGCTGCACCGGCGTATCGATGCGGCGCTGGGCCTGGGCCGCGGCATCGCCGAGCTCGCGGCGGCCACCCCGGAGGGCACCCGCATCGGCGTGCACCTGTGTCTCGGGAGCATGCGCAACAAGGCCCGGACCACATTGCGTGATACCCGCCCGCTGGTCGAACTGGCCAATTCCATTGCCCGGCACTGGCCCTCGGGCCGGTCCCTGGAGTTCATCCACGGCCCGCTCGCCGCCGGTGAGATTCCGCCCTCCGCCCGCCCGGAGTTCTATGCCCCGCTCGCGGGCCTGGACCTACCGCCGACAACCCGCTTCTATGCGGGTTTCGTGCACGAGACGCCGACCGAGGCCCAGCAGATCCAGACGCTGCGCACCATCGAATCGGCGCTGGGCCGCCCGGTCGACGGCGTCGCCGGCGCCTGCGGCCTGGGCCGGCGTCCCCGCCCGATCGCCGATGCGCTGGTCACGCGGGCGGATACGCTGGCAGCGGTGGATTGAGCGGTGCTGCAGTGGGTTGGCCTGCGCCGCAGCAGTTTTCGTCTCGGCGGTCAGTTCTTGCGGCCGATGCCGCACAGGATCACCAGGCGGGTGGGCTGGAGGTCGCCTTCGAGCCATTCATTGGCGGGCGCGAGGCCGGGCGGCAGCATCTCCAAGCCCTCGAAGAAGCGCTCGACCTGCTCCGGCGGCCGGAAGTCGACCTGGGAGGGGCTGCCGACGGTGTCACTGGTGGAGGCGTTCTGGAAGAACGGGTGGGTATTGGTGGAGGCGTGCTGGATGACCAGCAGGCTGCCCGGCGCCATGGCGTCGCGCAGGCGTGCCACGGCCTCGTGGGGCTTCTCGTCGTCCATGACGAAGTGCAGGACGCCGACGATCACGACGGCAACCGGCAGGGAGAAGTCGATTCCGCCCTCGGTGCGCGCTAATTCGAGAATTTTGTCCGGTTCGCGAACGTCCGCGAGGATGGGCGTGACGCCCGGTGCGCTGGTGAGCAGCGCATTGCTGTGGGCGTACACCACGGGGTCGTAATCGATGGAGGCGACGATGGCGGACGGGTCGACCTGCTGTGCCACCTCGTGCACATTCGGGCTGATCGGAATGCCCGCGCCGATGTCCACGAACTGACGGATGCCTTCCTCTGCCGCGCGTCGCACCGCCCGCAGCAGGAATTGCCTGCTGTGCCAGGCGGTCTCCCGGGTGTCCGGGGCGACCTGCAGCATCTTGTCGCCGAGTGCGCGGTCGGCGTCGTAATTGTCCTTGCCACCGAGCATGTAGTTGTACACGCGAGCAGCGTTGGGCCGGAATGGATCCACGCCCACCGGTGCTCGATTGAACTCAGACACCGCACCTCCCTCGACATCCCCGCCGATCGTAACAATTCGCGGCGCACGCCAGAGAGAAACGCGGAGCTTGTCGGCAACCTGCCAGGCGTCGGAAAAAGCTCGCGAAACCGGGCCGAGGGTGCTCGATCTGCGCGGCCGGAAGCGCTGGAATGGTGCCCATGACTCGAATCGGAGCCGAACGGGTGCCGGTGGGAGCTGGACCCCTGACACGGGCGGCCGTGGTGGCGGTGGCCCGGCGCGGCGCGCGAGTGGAATTGGACGCGGATGCGCTGGCGGAGCTGGCGCGGGTGCGGCAGCACATCGACGCGCTGGCACACAGCGACCGGCCGGTCTACGGGGTGTCCACCGGGTTCGGGGCGCTGGCGCTGCGGCACATACCGGCGGCCCGGCGAACCGACCTGCAGCGCTCGCTGATTCGTTCGCACGCCGCCGGGGCCGGTGCACCGGTGGAGGCGGAGGTGGTGCGGGCCATGATGCTGCTGCGCTTGCGCACCCTGCTGTCCGGGCACACCGGGGTGCGGCCCGGGACCGCGCGGGCGCTGGCCGGACTGCTGGACAGCGGGCTGATTCCGGTTGTGCCGGAATACGGTTCGCTGGGCTGCTCGGGTGACCTGGCACCGCTGGCGGCGGTGGCGCTGGCACTCATGGGGGAGGGGTCGGTGCTCGGACCCGGCGGTCCGCGCCCGATCGGGCCCGCGCTGGCCGAGCACGGACTGACGCCGATCACCTTGGCGGAGAAAGAGGGCCTGGCTCTCACCAACGGCACCGACGGCATGCTGGGCATGCTGGTGCTGGCCATCGAGGACCTGCGGCGGCTGTTCGACCTGGCCGATCTGACGGCGGCCATGAGCGTGGAGGCGCAGCTGGGCACCGATCGGGTGTTCGCGGCGGATCTGCAGGAGCTGCGCCCGCATCCCGGACAGGCGGTGTCGGCGGCGCGCATGCTGGCGGCGCTGGCCGGGTCCGAGATCGTGGCCAGTCACCGGGGCGAGGACTGCCCGCGGGTACAGGACGCGTATTCGCTGCGGTGCGCGCCACAGGTGCACGGCGCGGCGCGGGACACCCTGGACCACGCCGAGACCGTCGCCGCACGCGAATTGCGGTCCGCCATCGACAATCCCGTGGTGCTCGCCGACGGCCGGGTGGAGTCCAACGGGAACTTCCACGGCGCTCCCGTCGGCTACGTACTGGATTTCCTGGCCATCGCGGTCGCCGACGTGGCCGGCATGGCCGAACGCCGCACCGACCGCATGCTGGACGTGCACCGATCACACGGGCTGCCCGCATTCCTGGCCGCCGATCCGGGCGTGGACTCCGGCTACATGATCGCCCAGTACACCCAGGCCGGGGTGGTGACCGAGCTGAAGCGGTTTGCGGTGCCGGCGTCGGTGGATTCCATCCCGTCCAGTGCCATGCAGGAGGACCACGCGTCCATGGGCTGGACCGCGGCCCGCAAGCTGCGGCGCGCGGTGGACGGGCTGACCACCGTGCTCACCATCGAATTGCTCACCGCCGCACGCGCATTGGACCTCCGCGCACCTCTGCGGCCCGCTCCGGTGACCGGGGCGCTGCGGGATCTGGTGCGAGCACGGGTGCCGGGACCGGGGCCCGACCGCCACCTCGCACCGGATATCGCCACCGTGGCCGCACTGGTGCGGTCGGGTGCGGCGGATCACCTTCTCGACCGCGGGGTTTCGTCATGACGCGAATCGTCCGGGCCGCCCGCGGCGCCACGCTCACCGCCCGCACCTGGCCGACCGAAGCGGCCTGGCGCATGCTGCACAACAATCTGGATCCCGAGGTGGCCGAGCGGCCACAGGATCTCGTCGTCTACGGCGGGACCGGCCGGGCGGCCCGGGACTGGCCCAGCTTCGACGCCATCGCGCGGACCCTGCTCGACCTGCGCGAGGACGAGACCCTGCTGGTCCAGTCCGGTAGGCCGGTCGGCGTGCTGCGCACCCACGAGTGGGCGCCTCGGGTGCTCATCGCCAACTCGAATCTTGTTCCGGACTGGGCGAACTGGCCGGAGTTCCGCCGCCTGGAGGCGGCCGGGCTGACCATGTACGGGCAGATGACCGCCGGGTCGTGGATCTATATCGGCACCCAGGGAATCCTGCAGGGCACCTATGAGACCTTCGCGGCCGTGGCCGCCAAGCGATTCGGCGGCACCCTGGCCGGAACCCTCACGCTCACCGCGGGTCTGGGCGGCATGGGCGGGGCGCAACCGCTGGCCGTCACCATGAACGGCGGCGTGGCGCTGTGCGTCGAATGCAATCCGCGGCATGCCCGCCGCCGGGTCGAGACCCGGTACCTGGACGAGATCGCGGACGACATCGGCGACGCCCTGGCCCGGGTGCTCGCCGCCAAGGCCGCACGGCGGCCACTGTCGGTGGGGCTCATCGGCAATGCCGCCGAGGTGCTGCCGGAACTGCTGCGCCGCGAGGTCGAGGTGGACATCGTCACCGATCAGACCTCGGCCCACGACCCGCTGACCTACCTGCCGATCGGTGTCGCACTGGAGGACTGGGACGACTACGCGGGCCGCAAGCCCGACGAATTCACCCGGCGCGCACGGGATTCCATGGCCATCCACGTCGGCGCCATGGTCGGCTTCCTGGACCGCGGCGCGGAGGTCTTCGACTACGGCAATTCCATTCGCGGCGAGGCGAAGCTGGCCGGATACGAGCGCGCCTTCGACTTCCCGGGCTTCGTGCCCGCCTATATCCGGCCCCTGTTCTGCGCGGGCAAGGGGCCGTTCCGCTGGGTCGCCCTGTCCGGAGACCCGGCCGATATCGCCACCACCGACCGCGCCATTCTCGAGCTCTTCCCCGAGAACGAGTCCCTCGCCCGCTGGATCCGCCTGGCGCGGGACCGGGTCGCGTTCCAGGGCCTGCCCGCCCGCATCTGCTGGCTCGGCCACGGTGAACGCCGGTCCGCCGGACTCCGATTCAATGAGCTGGTCGCCGGCGGTCAGGTCGCGGCCCCCATCGTGATCGGCCGCGATCACCTCGACTGCGGCTCGGTCGCCTCGCCGTACCGCGAAACCGAAGCCATGGCCGACGGCTCCGACGCCATCGCGGACTGGCCGCTGCTCAATGCCCTCGTCAATACCGCGTCCGGCGCGAGCTGGGTCTCCATCCACCACGGCGGCGGCGTGGGTATCGGCCGCTCCATCCACGCCGGTCAGGTCACGGTCGCCGACGGCACCCCGCTGGCCGCCCAGAAGATCGACCGGGTCCTCACCAACGACCCGGCCACGGGCGTGCTGCGCCACGTGGACGCCGGATACCCGGAGGCGGAATCGGTCGCCCGCGCGAAGAACATTCGAATTCCATTGTGGGAGAGCTGATCCGGCGCCTCAATCCAGGTCGATGCGGACACTCAGGAGGTCGGTGCCCATCACTCGGACGGCTGCGCTGTTGGCCTTCGGGAGGGTGCGCAGACGGGCGATGGGGTCGTCGTCGGGCAGGAGGTGGGCGGTGCCGGTGTACCAGCGGCCGTGGAGGCGGAGGCGGACGCGGGGGTCGGCTTCGATATTGCGGATGTACTGCGAGCGGGTGCCGAATTCGGAGACCAGCCAGAAGGACGCGCCGGAGCGGCGGCCGCCGATGGGGGTTGTGCGGGGGCGGCCGCTGACCCGGCCGGTGGTCTCCAGCAGGGTTTGGATGGGTAGGCGGCCCAGGATCGGGTTGCCCACCCTCCGCTGAAATGTCGTGACCATGGCGTGTTGCAGATCGCGTCGGCTCGGCATGGACCGACGCTAGCACCGGCCGCGGCTCACCGGGCCAGTTGCAGGGCCAGCGTGGCGGCGGCCGGGGCCAGGTAGAGCAGGGGGAAGGGGGTGGTCTTGTAGGAGTGGGCGCGGATAGTGGTGGCCGCGGCCCCGGTGAAGTAGAGGATCAGGCCGATGGCGGCCGCGATGCCGAGGGGCGGGAGGAAGAAACCGGCCACCAGGCCCAGCGCGCCGGCCGATTTGGCCAGGGCCAGCCAGTTCCACCAGGTGCGCGGGACGCCGTAGTCGATCAGCGGGTCCACGACGAACTGCTGCCCGGTGAACAGGGAGTAGCCGGAGAAGCCGATCCAGAGGGCCGAGACGACACCGACGATGTGGTAGGCGAGGTTCATGGGAGCCACGTCCTTTCAGGTTTGCTGTGCTCTTACCTGAATGACGAAGCAGGAGCCCGAGGAGTGACATCGGGGTCAGGGGAGGTGGGATTGCAGGAAGGAGAGCGCGTCGGGCAGGGAGGCGAGGAACGCGCCGCTGTGGTCCTTGCCGGGGTAGGCCGTGACGGTGACGTGCACCCAGGGGTTGTGGTCCTGGAGGGCGGCACCGTAGGCGGGGGTGTCGGCCGGGGGGACGTCGATATCGGCGGTGCCGTAGCCGATCATGAGGTCGGCGGGGACCAGGTCCTCCTGATAGGAGACCAGCGATCTGATGTCGGCCTCGAAGGTCGGGGTGGGGTTGTCCGGATCGGCGACGAGCGCCTCGGGGCGGCGGCCCCCGGCGGCGGCCACCAGATCCGAAAGGCATGCGGTGGCGGCCTTTTCCACGTACTGCCTGCCGAAGTCGGACAGGTACGGGGTCACGGTGCCGGGCGCGAGCTCCTCCAGCGCGGCGAGATAGTAGCCCGCGTAGCCGACCTGGTTCTCGGAGCCGGTCGAGCCGCGGCGGAACATCTCACGCAGGCTCTTGGCCGGATTCGTGCGCAGGCCGGTGGCGATCACGCCGGTGAGTCCCCTGACGGCGGCCGGGTTCCGGGCATAGAGGGCGGCCGCGCTCATGACGGCGTGCGCGCCCTCGGACTGGCCGATGAGCGCCCAATGCGCCGACAGCGGGACGGGCAGACCGCGGACCGCCGTGATCGAGTCGAGAATGGAGCGGCCCTCGACCGCGGTGCTGTAGTAGCTGAAATTGCCGCCGGTGCCCAGACCTTGATAGTCGGGCGCCAGCACGGCGTAGCCCCGGTCCAGAATCTGGTTGAAATAGCTGCGATTTCGATCCGACTGCGGCCGATGCGAGGGCGCGCAGTCATTGCCGATCCCGGTCGTGCCGTGCGCCCACACCACCAGCGGCCAGCCACCCTGCGGCGGCAGCCCGGACGGCAGATACAGCGCCGCGCCGGCCCGGGCCGGATTCTCCCGCTGATCGACGGTGGTGTAGGTGAAGCCGAGCGACTCCGCGGATCTGTCGAAAGACCATGCGCCATTGAGCAATTCGATACCGCTCAGCCGCCCGAGATCATTGCTGTCGGCCGTGGCCGGCGCCGCCGTCACGGCCAGGGTGGCGGTCAGCGCGGCGCAGGCGCTCATCGTGCCCGCGGCCAGTGCGGCCTGCCGGACAGCGGCTGCGAACCTGCGACGAATCGGCATGGCCATCACTCCCTTTCGGCGGGCAACCCCCCGACCATACCGCCGTCATTCCATCCCGTGCGCCTGCGCCACCAGATCGAAGAACACCCAGACGCCGCCCTTCTGATACGCGTCCGGTGTCTCCGATCCGCCCAGGAACGGGTACGGGGTGGCGATGTACACCTCGTCGTCGGCGAGCGGGCCCAGGCGCCGGCGGATCTCGGCGACGTGCCCCGGCTGGAGGACATAGGTGATGACGTTCGGGTCGAACAGGACCCGGCTGACGAACTCGGTGATCTCGGTGAAGACGCCGTACGGCTTCACGCCGGGGCTGTATGGATCGAGGATCCCGTACTCGCCGGTCCGGCTGCTCATCAGGAACGCGCACCCCAGATCCGAGTAACCGACCACCGTGTCGAACTGCGGATAGTGTTCGGCCCAGGCCGGCATCACCCGGTCCATACGCTGGTCGCCGATCAGGCGGAAGGGAACGCTGGTCACTGCGCCCATCCAACCAGACCGGCGACCGGGACCGATCCTCGACAGGTCCGGCCGTACCGCACGAAGATCGAATCACCCGTCGTAGTGGAGGTGCCCGTGACCGAAGAATGGCGCAAAGTCGCTGAGCGCGTCCGCAACTGGGGCCGCTGGGGCGAGGACGACCAGCTCGGCACCCTGAACCTGCTGACCCCGGACCGCATCGCCTTTGCCGCCACCCGGGCGCGCGCGGGCCGCACCATCCAGCTGGGCATCCCGTTCGACGCGTACGGACCGCAGGGCTCGAGCGGCTTCCGGCGAAACCCCATCCACCTGATGGCCGTGGACGGCGGCGACGCCGACCTCGCGACCGCCCTGGACGGCTGGGGTGGCCGGAACGAGGCACAGGTGGCGGGCATGTACGCCGCCGGCCCGATGCGCTACAACGACGACTACATCATGATGCCGCTGCAGACGGCCACGCAGTGGGACGCGCTGTCCCACGTGTACTACGACGGCCTGCTCTACAACGGCTATCCGGCCGCGGCCGTCACCAGCTTCGGCGCCGCCAAGCTCGGCATCGAACACGTCGCCGAGCGCGGCGGCGTGGTGGGCCGCGGCGTGCTGCTGGACGTGGCCCGGCACCACAACCTGGATCGGCTCGAGGCCGGGACCGTCGTCACGCCGCAGGACCTGCAGGCGACGGCGGACGCGCAGGACGTCGAGCTGCGCCCCGGCGACATCCTGCTGGTGCGCACCGGCTGGTGGACCCGATTCCTCGAAACCAGAAGGGCCGCAGAATGGTTCGGCGGCAGCCCCGGCCTGAGCTGGCGCTGCGCGGAATGGCTGCACGAGCACGATATCGCCGCGGTCGCGGTGGACAATCCGGCCGTCGAGGTCATGCGCCCCGAGGACGGCGTCATGATGCCGCTGCACATGCTCGCGCTGCGCGACATGGGGCTGCCGCTCGGCGAGATCTGGGACCTCGAAGCCCTGGCCCGCGACTGCGCCGAGGACGGCGTCCACGACTTCCTGCTGTGCGCGCCCGCCCTGCGGATCCCGGGTGCGGTGGGGAGCCCGATCAGCCCCATCGCCATCAAATAGACCGGCCGGGAACACCTTTCAGAACGCCGCCAGCACCAGGGCGGCGATGAAGACCACCTGCACCAGGCCCCGCAGCGGCAGCGGCATCGACTTGATGCCGAGGTCGGCGCGGGCCGCCCGGACGTTGGCCGGGAACAGGAAGACCAGCATGACGGCCAGGCAGACGGCTGCCAGGGGCGCCGCCCACGGGATGAGCAGGCCGATGGCTCCGGTCAATTCGAGGACACCGGTCAGGGTCACCAGGCCCGCCGGATTGGGCAGGCGCGGCGGAACCATGGCGATCAGGCCCTCACGGCGGGGCTGGAGGAAGTGCGCCGACGCGGTCAGCGCGAACATGGCGGCCAGGCCGATCCGGGCGGCGTGCGGCCAGGAGTTCAGCCAATCGGCGAGATCGAGCCACCCGGCCAGGCGGGCCAGACCGGAGACGACGACGAGAACGATGAGCGGTGCCATCGCGGACTCCTCTGGGGGAGATCAATCTTGACGGGGACATGAATGATCATCGGCGACCATTTATTCCGGATATCCACGATGGCAGACCACCCCGGACGTCGGGACGAGGCTCGGCGGTATGGGCCCGAAACCCGGGCCGGCCCGGTAGATTCGGCACCGCTCATGGTCAAAATTGGACAGCCCATCCGGACACTGCAGTATGCGCCGACGGCCGGTTCCCCCACCGGTCTCGAACTGCTGACCTTCGACCAGCTGCGCCGGATGCCGGTGGCCGCCGGCCACGAGGTGATCCGCGGCGACTTCCACGTCCTGGCCCGCTGCACCGCCGGAAGCGGGCGCATGACCATCGACTTCGTCGCGCACGACCTGGCCGCCGACACGGTCGCCTGGATCCGGCCCGGCTGGACCCACCGCTGGGACGATATCGCCGAGCCGAAGGGCGATCTCATCCTGTGTCGCTCGGAACTGGTGCCCGCCGCGGCCCTCGGACATCTGCCGTCCCCGGCCACACCCCCGGTGGTGACCGCGAATCCCCTGACCGACTCCGCCTTCGAACATCTGATCAGTGAATACGCCGTCGATCCGCCGAACGCGGCCATCCTGCACCACCTGCTCAGCGCGGTGACGCTCCGGCTGGCCGCGGGTCTGCCCGCCCTGCCCGACCCCACCGACCTCTTCGACCGTTTCGCCCGCCTGGCCGAGCGGTACCACGCCGAAACCCGCGAAGTCGCCTGGTACGCGGCCCAACTCGGCTACTCGCCCCGCACCCTCTCGCGCGCCGTGCAATCGGCCATCGGCGCCACCGCCAAGCAGTACCTGAACGCCCGCGTCACCCTCGAAGCCAAACGCCTGCTCGCCCACGAGCCGGTCACCACCGCCGAATGCGCCCGCCGCCTCGGCTTCGACGACCCCGCCAACTTCACCAAGTTCTTCCGCGCGAACACCGCCACCACCCCGACCCAGTTCCGCCTGGATCTCACCGGGCAATAGATCCGGCCCGAGGCGAAGCATCACCGCGACCCCGGCGGCACGCTGTTCGAATCCGACGGTGCGGGCATCGGCGCCGCCACGACGACAGATCGTTTCGGGGAAATTTGTGATTGCCGGGCGATTCGGCTGTGACCTCTCGGATCGTCGCGTTAAGTTGGGCCGGTGCGGGTGGAGATGACGAGCGATCCGGTGGAATTCCAGCGGCGGGTGGCTGGGTTTCTCGGGCGTGATCCCTTGCGGCACACGGTGATGTCGACGGTCCTCGCCAATGAGATCGCCGGTCTCACCATCGCCCGTGAGCCGTCCTATTTCGCGTCCGTGCACGCGGATGACGTTGTGGGCGTTGCCATGCGGAGCGCCGGGCGCGGAGTGTGGCTGGGGCAGTTGCCGATCGACGCGGTGCGGCTCCTGGTGACCCGATTCGCCGAGTTCCTGCCGCAGATCGACGACGTGCACGGCACCGAACCACTGGCCGGGCCGTTCGCGGCGGCGTGGAGTGCGCTGCGCGGCAGGGCGTATCACGCGGACCATGGTGCGCGGCTGTACCGGCTCGGGCCGCTGCGCCCGCCGCTCGTGCCCCCGGGCAGGGCTCGCCCCGCCACCGCGGCGGATATCGATGTCAGCGGGCGCTGGCTCGCCGAGATGGCCCGCGAACTGGGCGACAAGCACCTGGCCATGAACGACAAAGGAATCCGCGCCCGCATCGAGGCCGGACGCTGGTGGCTGTGGGAGGACGACGGACAACCGGTGTCCCTGACGGCGCACCAGGTCCCGGTCAACGGCTGGGTCCGGATCGGGCCGGTCTTCACGCCCCGGGCCGCACGCGGCCACGGCTACGCCTCGGCACTGGTCGCGGAG
Organism: Nocardia sp. NPDC004711; assembly: GCF_053601595.1. Taxonomy (NCBI): domain Bacteria; kingdom Bacillati; phylum Actinomycetota; class Actinomycetes; order Mycobacteriales; family Nocardiaceae; genus Nocardia; species Nocardia sp. NPDC004711. Next base: position 63,091 of record NZ_JBSGCB010000017.1, read on the forward strand.
GTTTCCCGGCGGCTGCGCGAGACCGGGGCCGAGGTCTGCCTGTACGCCGACATCGACAATCCGACCTCGAACAAGATCTACCGCGCCATCGGATTCGAGGCGGTCACGGACGAAGCGCACTACACCTTCGAGTGAGCGTCGTGTCACCTTCTTCTATCGGATCACCACGCTGGCCACGTCCGCGATCCGGTCGCGGATGTGTCGCATCGTGCTGGCTGCGACTGCCTTTCCGGCTCCGAGCGAAGGACGGTCACGCCTTGTGCGCGAGGCCGCCGTAGGCGGCGATCGGGGCGGGTTCGCCGATCCGCGCGGGGTTGATGCGCCATTCGGTGATGCGCACGAACCCCGGCTCGTCGAAGGACAGGCCGTCGAAGGCTGCCCGGATCTGCTCCTGGGTACGTGGGTAGTACGGGACGCCACCGGATTTGGCGTATTCCTCGCACAACTCCACGTACGGCCGACTGTCGGTGGTGCCGTCCCACAGCACCAGATAGCTGCCCGACGGTACTGCCTGCATGACCGTGCGCACGATCCGCAGCATGTCGTCGTAGGTGCGGGCGTGCCCGAGCACCCCCATGAACATCACCGCGATGGGCTGCTCGAAGTTCAGCACGGTGCGGGCCTCGGCGATGATCTGCTCGGGATCGTGGAAGTCGCGCTCGATATAGGTGGTGACACCCTCGGCGGTGGTGTCGGTCAGCAACGCGCGCGCGTGGGCGAGTACCAGGGGGTCGTTGTCGACGTAGACGATCTTGGCTGCCGGCGCCACGGATTGGGCGACCTCATGGGTGTTCTGCATCGTGGGCAGGCCGGTGCCGATATCGAGGAACTGACGAATCCCGGCTTCGCGGGCGAGGTGGCTGACCGCGCGGATGAGGAACTCGCGCGATTGCACCGCCATGGTCGCGATGTCGGGATCGATCTTCAGGCTCTGCTCACCGACCTCCCGGTCGATCTCGTAGTTGTCCTTGCCGCCCATCCAGAAATTCCAGATCCGCGCCGAATGCGGGATATCGGTACGGATCACCGGTCCGGTCTCGTTCACGTCGAATTCCATTCCTTCGTCGATGTACACGCCCCACACCAGCCATGCTGCCCGCCCCGACCCGGTCGTGCACCTCCGGCGTCCTCCAACGCTACAAAGCGCAACCCAGCCCGTATAGTAGTCCGAACATGTTGCCCCAAAGCAACTTCCATAATCAGCCGAATCTGCATATTCGGTCCCACCGCGCAGCCCGGAATATCCCGTCCAGCCGGACATTCGACTTGAACTACCATGACAGGCGCACATAGTGACCATGGGTTCGGGTTCGCGGAACATCAGGCCGCGCCGTCCTGGCAGGAAGGACGACCGTGGCTGCTGACCTGGTCGAAGGCGAACTGAGTATCGATGGATTGCGCCGGACCTTCGGGGTGCGTCCACCGCGGCGGCAGCACGCGCCACTGGTGCTGGTGCTGCACGGAAACCAGGGGCCGGCGGCGACCGAGCGGCTGATGTACGACTGGACCAGCTTCGCCCGGCACGCCGACGAGTGGGGGATCGGGGTCGTCTACCCGGACGGGTGGGAAGGCTGTTGGGCCGACGGTCGCGGGGTCACCACGGCGGACGAGGCGGGCGTGGACGATGTCGCCTTCCTGCGGGCCGTGATCGACTGGTGCGCTGCGCAATTCGACACCCAGGACGATCGCGCGGTCGTCACCGGCATCTCCAACGGTGCGTTCATGTCGCATCGGATGGCCCTCGAGGCCGGCGATCGGGTGGCGGTCTTCGCCGCCGTCGCGGGCGGGCTGCCGGAGGCGCTGACCGGGATCCGGCCCGGGCACGCGGTGTCGGCCATGCTCATCAACGGCGACGCCGATCCGGTGGTGCCGATCACCGGCGGCTACTCGCGGCATCTCGGTCCGAACGGCGAATCGCGGGGCGGCACCAAGGGATTGGCGGAATCCGCGCGATACTGGCGCGAGCTCGACGGTTGTGCCGGGCCCGGTGAGATCGTCACCACCGACCAGTCGACCCGCACCACGGTGAGCCAGGGCGTGGGCGGCACCGTGGTATCGGAGTGGACGGTCTTCGGCGGTGGCCACACCTGGCCAGGCACACCGGTGCCGGAGCCCTGGGCCGGCAGCCCGGGCTCGGCCGTGTCGCTGGAATTCGATGCCGCCGAGCAGATCTGGCGCTTCGCCGAGCCGCTGTTGTTGTCAGCGGACGCCCGCAAGCTCTGAAAAGCTCTATCCGCCAAAGGAGAACGGAATGGCGATCATCGGCAGGCTGCTGCGTAACCGGCGCGCCGCGCCCGAGGACCTGGCCTGGTGCCGGCCGAATCTGGCAGTGGGCGACGTCTTCGAGGTGACCAGCACGGATTTCGAGCACGAGGCGGCGCTCGATATCCGGCACGCCATGAAACGGGTCGGGGGACAGGACCTGTCGCCCGCACTGGCCTGGTCGGGAGTCCCCGCGGGCACCGCGCAGCTGCTGCTGGTGGTGGAGGATCAGGACGCGCCGTTCGGCGGTCCGTTCGTGCACGCGCTCGCACTGCTCGATCCGAAGGTCGGCGAACTGCCCAGTGGCGCACTGGCTTCCGACAGCACCGTCGACGGTGTCGAGGTGCTGCGCTCGAGCTGGGGGCGCGGATACGTGGGTCCGGGTCCGGTCCCGGGGCACGGGCCGCACCGGTACGTCTTCCAGGTCTTCGCGCTGACGGAGCCGGTCGCCATCCCCGGCGGCGGCGCTCCTGAATCGGCCAAGGCGCGAGCGGTACTCGCCGCTGCCAGGGCGCACGCCCGGGGCCGTATCGACGGCTTCTACGAACGTCCCTGACGGGATACGGCAAAGACCCCCTGGGAATGACGAAGAGCCGCGGCCCGATAGGCCTGCGGCTCTGTTCTTTTCCGATACCACTGTCAGTTGGCGGTGTTGACCGGTAGCGACAGCACCACCTCCTGCTCGTTCTCGGGCAGGTAGTGGACGTTCACCACGCGGCCGACCTGGACCATCGAGACCGCCGCCGGGGGCAGGAACTTCTCGGTACGTGTCTCGAAGGCGCTGCCGTCCGGGCGGGTGACCACCAGCACCAGATCCAGTCGCGAGTGGCCGTCGCGGATCTCCCCGGGCACCGACAGCGACCGCACCACGGCCTGGGCCGCGATCCCGCGCCGGGCGATATCGAGCTTGGCGGGGGTGGTGAAGCCCTTGCGGATGTTGGCCGCGTTCATGGCCTCCTGCGCCGCGGAGGTATCTCCGGACATGTCCACCTCGACCTTCTCGAGCCGGTCGGGCAGGTAGCGGACTGGCAGCACCACGCCGGGCCGCAACAGCGCCAGCTGGGTCAGCGGCACGATCATCTTGGCGTGCGAGGCGAAGACCTTGCCGTCGGCGCCCTCGACCCGGAAGTCGATGCGCACCTGCGGCTGCTCGTTGAGGTAGACGCCGGTCTGGCGGACACCCTCGACGGTGCCCAGACCCACCAGGCCATTGCGGAACTGGGAGCTGTTGTTGCCGGTGAAGGCCGACATGATGCCGTCGCCGGTGAAGGCGAAGGCGATGGGGACGATGGTCAGGGCGATGATCGGCAGGGCCATCTGCGGGCCGACCCAGCCGAAGACGCTGTCGGAGGTGAGGCCGTGCCACAGGTAGTAGCCGATGGCCAGGACGCCGAGAGCGAGTGCTGCGTAGCGGATTTGGTTCTTCATGAGCTTTCCGGATCGGAGACGTGGGGGAGGAAGAGCCCGCTCATGCCCGGTGGCACGAGCGGGGAGAACAGGGCCCCCGCGTCGGGGGCCGGTGGACGGACCGGCTCAGCCGCCGACGATGGTGCTGCAGGCGAAGACGATCTCGAACTTCTCGGTCTTCGGGCCGGCCATCGGGTTGGACAGATCGGGGGTGCCGACGCCCTCGCCGGTGACGGTGTAGGTGTTGCCGCTCTTGGTCACCTTGGCGTTGCCGCCCGGCATGCCGTTGCCGAAGCCGAGCGCGTAGGGCTGGCCGTTGTCGCCGCCCTTGGTTCCGGTGATGCCGACCGCCTGCACGGTGGTGTCGCCGGTGATGGTGGCGCTCGCGCCGAGCGTGCCGTAGGTGGAGTTGCCGCTGTCGGTCAGTGCCAGCGCCAGATTGCCGCCCTGCTTGGCGCAGGTGGTCTCGAACTTGGCGGTGATCGCCTTGCCGTCGACCGAGGCCGAGGACGCGCCCCCGGCGGGGGCCGCGGAGCCCGGGGCCGAGGTGGCCGCGGCGGAGGTGGCCGCGGGGGCGGTGGTCGGGGTGGACTTGGAGCTGCTCGAGTTGCTGGAGCAACCGGTGACCAGCAGGGCCGCCGCGGCGGTGGCGGCGAGGACGGCGGTGGTCAGGCGGACGGGCTTGGAGTTCATGGTCATTCCTCGTTCTCGTGATGTTGGCTCCGTGGTGGAACCGATGCCAGAACCGTAGAAATCGGCACCCGGCCTACCGATCCCAACTTCCGGCACGCGAAAGGCGGTGGAACTGGGCTAACCTGGGCGAATGCGACGACCGCGGGCCATGGTGCTGGATGAGGTGTGGCGCCGCCTCGACGGGGTCGAACCCTTGAGCGGGCCGCACGGCGGACCCCTGCGGCGGACCGTCAAGCTGATCCTGGATCCGCTGGTCATCCGCCCGGTTCAGCACCCGCAGTGCGCGGGCTCGATGCTCTCCGCCGACGGAGCGGTGTTGCTGGCCACCCGGATTCACGCCGCCGCCGATGTCCTGCGCGCCACCGCGGCCTGGTTCACCCTGCTCAAGCAGACGCGCCGGGCGCTGCGGATCACCGAGGGCAATGCCCAGGACCTGTACTTCCAGCGCTGCTTCGAACTCGCCACCGTCTCAGGCCCGCCGGACCCGGTCGGCGACCGCCCCGCGGCGGAAGCCGCGCTGCGCGAGATCCACGGGCTCGCCGCCGGCCGCACCACCCAGGCGCTCAAGGAATACCTGTCCGAACCGGCCCGGGTCGGCGAGCTGACCGAACTGATCCAGACCGCCTGGCGGCGGCGCCCGCTGACCGAGGTGCCCGACCACTCCGAGCTGCTGGCCGGACTCCTGGAGGACTGCGCCGCAACCAGATTCGACAGCGCCGGTGACCCCGCCGATCTCGACGCCGCCATCGACGCCTACGTCGGCACCCACACCGGAATCCGGCTGTGGCTCAATGAAATAGGATGCACCGCACAGGAATTCGGACTCACGCTGTACCCCCTTCCGCTCCCGCCCCAGGTCGGTTTCTCGGCCTCCACCGCCACCCTCGGCCTGCCCCTGGACCGCACCATCCACGAGCGCGTCTTCACCGTTCTGCAAGCCTCCAGCGAACGGTCCGACCTGCCTGCGATCCCCGAACTGGTCGCCGCCGAGATCGCCCGCGCCTGTGCCCCCTGGGCCCTGCTGGACGAATCCCTCCGGGTGGCCGCTGCCGCCGGCGCCACCCTGGCGGTCGACCTCCGCCCCCTCGGCGCACCGCTTCCCATCGGCTACGCCCCGGACGGCGACGCCGCCCCCGCTCCCAGATCCACTGTCACCCTGGCCGGCGCGGCCACCGGTCTGCTGGGCGCGGCCGTCGGCCTGACCGGCACGGCCGCCGGGCTGCTCGCCGGCTCGACCGGGCTGGCGGGTACCGCGGCCGGGGTGACGGGCGCCGTCGCCGGATTGACCAGTGCCGCAGCCGGTCCGACCCGGCCGGGCGCGCCGGCGAGCGGTGGTGCGGCGGCGCGGTTGATCAATGGGCGATGGCAGCGCGAGGCCTATGTGCTGCAGGCCCGGCGCATGGCGGTGCGGGTGGACGCGGTCGACGGTCCACTGGGGGCGATAGCGGCGGATCTGCGCGTGCCGTGGCGCCCCTACCTGCGCAGACTATGGGCGCGACTGCACGGGCGGGACGTCCGTGAGTTCCCCGTGTACGCCGTGGACGAGCTCTGGGATCTACTGGACGGCGTAGCCCGGTCGGTGATCCTGGACCACCGGATGCGGGTGAAACGGGCCCTGGCCGCCGGCGCGGCGGCCGAGCCCGGCGATCGGGAATCGAGGGTGGGATGACGAACTCGGCGGTCACGATCCACCGCTACCCCGACGGGTTGCGCGGCATAGTCCCGGTCGGCGACCCGGCCGCCCTGCACGCCGCCCCGGGGCCCGACTCCATGGTGCTCGAGGTCGTCGGCGGCCACCTCATCTGGAGTGTGCTTGCCGGACAAGAACTTCCGGCGGCGCTGATCGACGATGTGGATGCCGCGCAGGAATGGGTGTGGGCGCTCTACGGCGAATCCGCCGCCCTGGCCCTCGACTCCGTCCGGCCGGGCGGGCCGGTAGCGATAGCGGACGAGCAGCCGGTACCGGCGGTCGCCACGGACGCGCGCCCGGTCGAGGTGCCCGCCGCTCCCGCGCTCCGGTCCCAGGCCGTCAGCGCCCGCCGACTCGCATACGCGCACTGGGCATCCCGGTGGTGGCCGGCGTCCACCCTGGACGGCATCGCCGACCTCGACCCGGCACTGCTGGACCGCGATATCGCCCTGCTGACCGAGGAGTGCGAACTCCTGGTGGACGGCGTGGACGCGCTCGCCCCGCCCGCTCCCGCCTATCTCGAAACATCCTTGCGCGCTTCGGATTACGCCCTTGCCGCCGGTGACGAGGCCAGGCCCGGCGGCCCCCTGGTGCTGGCCCGCGGTAGCGGCGGGTGGGACTGGCGTCGCTGCCCGCCCGGGCTGGTCGACGCCTCCGAATCCGCGGTGTCCTGGGAACTCGTCCGCGACGCCGGAGCGACCAGCGTGGCCATCGCGGTGGCGGCGCATCCGGGCCTGCCCGATGCGGTTCCGGCCCACCTGCGGCCCTGGGCCCGCATCGATACCGGCCGCGGCGAGCTCGACACCGAGCTGCGGGCCGCCGACGACACCTGGATCGGCGAATCCGTGCTGACCGCACCGGCTTCCGCCGTCCGGGTCGCCATCCACGTCCCCGGTTTCGGGCCGGATCCGGAGGCCGGCCCGGCCTCGGCCGATGGCCCGGCCACCGACACCGCGGCCGCCCTGCGCCGGCAGATCCGCGACTTCGCGACCGCCCGGCTCCGCACAGCGGCCGGCCCGGCCGTCGACGACTCCGGCCCGCTCGCCCCGTTGCTCGCCGAAATCGCGGCCGCAGAGGCGGATTCGGACTACTGACATGTCGCATGTGGAGTCGGTGGGCGACACCGCGGAGAGTCCATTGCTGCGGGCCGGGGCGGAGGCGGTCGCGCGGGGCGAGTTGTGGGAGGCGCTGCGGGTTTTCGAGCAGGCCGCGGAGACCGAAACCGGGGATCTGCGGCTGTGCGCGCTGGTGGACGTGGCGGTGGTGACCGATCAGCTGGGGGAGCACGCGGCGGCGGTGGAGCGGTTTCGGGAAGCGTTGGGGGAGATGTCTTCGGACGCGCGGCGGATGTATCCGGGTGCGCTGATCGGGTTGTCGCAGGCCATGCAGAACCTCGGGGATCTGGATGGGGCGCAGGAGGCGCTCGAGCGGGCTCGGTCGGCCCTGGATCGCGCGGATGCGCCGGGGGACCTGCGCCTGGCGTGCCTGGTGTCGTCCACGGCGGTGGCGTTGCATCGGCAGCACTGGTGGCGGGCCCTCGATCTGGCGGTCGAATCCCTGGACGCGGCACGGCGTTTCGATCCCGAGCGGGTCGGGCACCCGCTCATGAATCTGGCCGCCGCCCACTTCGAGACCGGGCGCTGGGAGCTGGCACAGGATTTCGCCGGTCAGGCCCTGGCGGCCTTCGAGGCGGTGAACGACAGCGCGGGGGTGGCCGAGACCCGGCAGAACCTGGCGCTGATGTACACGCGTACCGGATCTTTCGATGAGGCCGAACCGCTGCTCGCCGCCGCCCAGGAGCACTTCGAGGCGGCCGGCGCGGCGCATCGCGCCGGAATCGGGCTGAAGGTCATGGGATTCATCGCCGAGCACCGGGGTCGGCCGGAGGTGGCGCAAGCCCGGTATCGCGAGGCTCTGCGCCGATTCGAGGAATCCGGGGCGGTCATCGACACCGCGGATGTGCGGCTCCGCTCGGCCACCACCGCATTCGCGGCCGGGCGGTTCGAGGAGGGCGAATCCGAACTGGCCGCCGCCCGCGCCATCTACGCGGTGCGCGGCCTGGGCCTGCACTGCGCGCAGCTCGACTACTGGCACGCGGGGCTGCTGGAGCCGCTCGTCGCCCGGGTGCCCGGATTGCTCGCGCGGGCAGTGGATCTCGCGGTGCCGGCGGCGCTGGCCCTGGATGCCGTCCGCTACGAGCTACCCGACGGCGCCCAGCGCGACACCTGGAACCGTCGCATCGTGAATCCCGCGTTGCGCCTGGCCTTCCGGTACTCGTATCTGGCCGGTGATGCCCGGCTGGTCGCCGATCTCATCGAAAATCAATGTGCGGGAACAATTGTGGATATCGACAGGCTGTCAGCGGAACCACCCGCGCCGCTCGATCTGTTCCAGCCGTTCGAACCGCCGTCCGAGTCGGCCGCCGTTCAGGACGCGCTGCAACTCGGCACCGCGCTCGCGGTGGTGGCGGCCGGCGCGGGCCTGCCCGTCAGCCCGCCGCCACGGGTCTCCGTGCCGCCGGACGGCCATATCGCCCTGTCCGCCTGGCTGGATGCCGCCGAGCAACGCTACGGCCGTCGCGTCCGCGCCGAACGGGTGATACCCGTATGACACCGACCGTCTGCGTCCGCATGGCCGATGCGGGCGACCTCTACCTGACCTGGCGCTGGACCGACGAGAGCGCGCCCGGCGGCGTCGGCGTGGTGCCGGAGGACCAGGTCGCGGGAGCCGTGGCCCGGTTCGCGGCGGCCCTGCCCGCGCCCGGCGTGGCCGGTGGTCTCGAATCCGCGCTCACCACCGGTGAACTGGCCTCCTATCCGGCGGAAAACACGCTGGCCCAATACCTCTCGTCGACCTTCCTGCCCTACAACCTGGCGGTGCGGCTGCACGAGCTCTATTCGCAGGGCATCCGGCCGCGCATCCGCATCCAGCCGTCGCCGCGCACCGCGCAGGTGCCGTGGGAGCTCATCGCCCCCGATCCGGAGGTGCGGCTGGTGGAGATCGCCGACGTGAGCGTGCTCGCGCCCACCGGCATCGTGCACGCGCCCGCCCGGGCGACACGGTCGTGGGCGGACACCCGGACGCTGCCGGTGGTCGCCATCCTGGATCCGCGGGTGCCCGGCTTCCGCGCCGACTCCGCACTGGGATCGGTACTCGGCCGGATGGCTGCGGACGCGCCACTCGCCGCCCTGGTCGCCACGCACGCCGCGGCCGATCGGCTGAGCCCGGCCGTCGGCGATCCCCTCGCGGCGTTCCGCCGGACCGATCTGGACCGGGCCTGGCTGAGCCGCACCCTGCACGCGGGCGCGGCCCGCCTGCTGTACGTCGGTCACGTCACCGCCGCGGCCCCCGAATCCGGCCGCAGCGAATCGGCCACCCTGCACCTGTCCTGCACCGCCGCCAGTCCGGGCTGCGCACCGGCCTACCGTGACCATCGCCCGCTCTCGGCCCGCGACCTGTTGCTCGGCACACACGCGCTCACGGACGGTGCGGGCCATGACTATTCGGGCAACGGGCACGGAGAGGCGGTTCCGCGCACCGGGCCCGAAATCTGGCCGATCCCGAGCCGGGTCGCCCTGATCGCCTGTGAGAGCGGCGGCGACCTCCGTTTCGCCGAGCCCCTCGGCCTGGTCGCGGCCATGCTCACCGGAGGCGCGGAAGTGGTGACGGCCGGACGCTGGCCACTGCCCACCGATCTGGCCTTCCATCGCTTCGCGGGCACGCCCACCACCACGCACCCCTTCCAGGAAGCGGTGTGCGCCATCGACGCCGCCCACGAATCGCCCGATCCGGTCGCCGCTCTCAACGCGTGGCAGCGCGCGCATCTGGCCGCCTGGCGCAGCACCGGCGAGATTCAGCACTCCCCGCTGATCTGGGCCGCCTTCGCCACGGTCGACGCCCGCCGCTGAGTCGCCGGAACGGCTGAGCCCCCAGAACTATCGCCCCAGGAAGTCACGGGTCACGGAAGGATAACGGCCCCACCAGCTTTCCGATGAAGCCTCACGAAAGATCGGGAGCGGAGGGCGCGAATGGCGCGAATCGTGACAGGCATCGTGGTGGCGGCGCTGGCGGCCGCCCTGGCATTGATCGCGGGGCCGATCGGCCGCGCCGAGCCGGATGGCCTGCGCCACTGCGAGGTCAGCGCGGGCCGGCAGCCCGAGACCGCGAAACCCGAAGAGGTGGGACTGGATTCGGCCGCGCTGCGGCAGGCGGTGGACTTGGCCTCCGACCCGACCCGATTCACCGTCCAGGTGTTCCGCAACAACTGCCTGATCGGCGGTGGGCCCACCAATCAACGCGCGGGCGGCGTCGCCTGGAATCTGTGGAGCGGCACCAAGAGCGTGGTGTCCATGGTCGCCGGGATCGCCGTGGACGCACACGAACTGCGCGTGGACGATCCGATCGACGTCTACCTGCCCGCCGGGCTCGGCGACGCCGAACATCGCGCGATCACCGTGCGCAGCCTGCTGACCGAGACCTCCGGCATGGAGGTCGCCATCGCCTCCGAGGGCGTCACCGGGCTGGCCCGGCTCGACCCGAACGTGGTGGCGCAGGCGCTGGCCATGCCCATCGAGCATCCGCAGGGCGAGACCTGGCAGTACAGTCAGCGGGCCGTGGACCTGCTGGTCTACGTCATCCAGCAGGCCGTCGGCGAGGACTTCCAGACGTACGCGCAGCGGAACCTGTTCGACCCCTTGGGCATCGAGAAGTCCGACTATCTCTGGGCGCGGGACCGCAGCGGCAACACCTACGGGCACGCCCACCTGGTGCTGCCGCCCGACGACTACGCCAAACTCGGCCTGCTACTGGTGAATCGCGGCAATTGGCACGGCCGGCAGCTGATCTCCACCGGCTACCTGGCCGAGGCCACGACGCCGAACGATGTCAATCCCTGCTACGGCTTCCTGATCACCGTCAACGGACCGGATTGCGAGGACCTGTTCCCGGGACTGCCCAAGGACGCCATCCAGATGGCCGGGATGATGCGCCAGGACAACTTCATCGTCCCCAGCCTGGGCCTGCTGGTCAGCTGGACCGGTGTCACGGTTCCCGGTGGCGCGGTGAGCTTTCCGCACGACGTGCTGCGTGGGCTCACCACCGCGTTCCGGACCCCGAGCCTGCCCGACCCGGGTCCGTACGTACCACGGCCGGACACCAGCCTCACCGACCCGATGTTCATGAACCCGGACGCCACGCTGTCCGCTCTGGGCCTGGGCCCGATGGCCTACCCGGGCTGCGGCATTCTGGAATGCCTCGGGAAGCCGCTGTATCCGCCGTTCGGCGACTGGCCGCCGGGCTGCTTCATCCTCGGCTGTGTGGGGACCGACCCGGCGACCCCCGGCATCCGCTGACCGGACGCTACTGCGGCTGACCGCAGTTGGCGCAGAAGGCCGCCCCGACCTGCACCTGATGGCCGCAACCGCGGCAATTCGATTGCAGGGACAGGGCGGTGCCGCAGGTGGAGCAGAACTTGCCGCCGGTGGTGTGCGCGCCGCAGGTCGGGCAGGACACCCGGGCCGGGGTGGCCACATCGTGCTGGGACACCCAGTCCTGCTGATAGGCGGCTTCGCGGATCTGCGAGCCGCGGGCCTCGGCCTGTGCCTGGGCGATCTGGTGCGCCACCTGCGGCGAGCAGTTGGTGCACTGACCGACCTGCTCGTTCCAGCACACCCGGTGGCAGACCCAGCGGCCGCAGCCGCCGCACAGCCGGAAGTCGTTGCGCACCTGCTCGACCGCGCGCGCGAACGCCTTGTCCTTGGTGCTGGAGGAGGAGCCGCCCCAGTGGTTCGAGTAGCTCTCCGCGGCATTGGAGATCTTGTCGATGGCACGCACCTGATCGCCGAAGAGGTCGCGCAGCACACGCAGCGCACCCCGGCCGCGGGAGAAGTAGTTCTGTTCGAACGGCGACTTGTAGGCGGTGCTGCAGCGATCACAGCGGAACTCCCACTGGAATCCGTCGTCATTGGATTCGTCGTGGTAGTAGCTGGTGAAGACGACCGGACCGGTCATGGTCGAGTTATTCCTTTGCGGCTGAGCGGAACTCTGTGAACGGACGCGCCCGGAGCCCCCCGGACCGTGTTTCGTCAGGTTCTTATCGTATGACTCGCTTCGCCCGCAACACATCCCACGAATCCCCCGCGGCCGGGGATGCGGGTCAGTCGGTGAAGCCGACCTCCACCTCGGTGCGGTCGCGCCGGGTGTACATGTCCCAGTACCGATCACCCAGTTCGTTATTGGTCATGCGCGGGATGCTCACGCCCGGCGGAACCAGCTCGGGATGCTCGTCGACCATCTGCTCGGCCCGGCTGTCGCCGATCAGTACGCCGATATTCAGCAGGCCGACGTACACGCCGGTACCGCGCAACTCCTCGGCGAGCTGCAGCAGGTAGCCGCGCTGGGCGGCCAGGGCGACACCGATATTGGCCAGGTACGGCAGCACTGTGTGGGCGGACGACCCGGAGGAGTACAGCAGTGCCCCCTCTCCGCGCTCGATCATGGCGGGCGCCAGGGCCCGGGTCATGAGCACGGGGGAGTGGAGTTTCAGCGCCATCGGGACGCGCAGGTCCGGAAGGTCCAGGGCGAGTGTGGCGGAAATGCGATCGGTCATCTCGCCGGCCGCGCCGTGCAGGGCGACATCGATGTCGCCGAAGGTCTTTCGGATGGTCGCGACGGTATCGGTGAGCTGCGCCGCGTCCGTCACATCGGCCGGGAAGGCGGCGGCCTCGATGCCTTCGGCCTTCAGATCGACGACGTGCTGCTCGGCCTTGCCGGGTTTGCGGCCGATGACGGCCACCCGGAAGCCCTCCCGGCCGAAGCGCCGGGCGACGCCCATGCCCAGGCCCGGGCCGAATCCGAAGATCGCGATGGTCTTGCTCATGCTCGTTCCTCACTAAGTTGAGCCATGGTTCAAGTTATGTGACCGACGCTAGCATGAACTTGAACCTATGCTCAACTTAAATCCGCGGCCCGATTTGTAGGATCGGCGAATGCCCGCGCAGAAACCCCTCCGCCTCGACGCCCGCCGCAATCGCGACGCGCTGGTGACCGCGGCGCGCGAGGTCTTCGCCGAACGCGGGCTCGACGCGCCGCTCAAGGAGATCGCCGCCCGCGCGGGCGTGGCCATCGGCACGCTGTACAACCGCTTCCCGACCCGGGACGATCTGATCGCGGCGGCCGTGGAGGATCGCATCGAGGCGGGCGGTCGCATTGCGGAAGAGGCGCTGGCACTTGATGATCCGTGGGGGTCGTTCGTCTATCTCGTCGAAAAGATCTGTGAGCTACAGGCTTACGACCGGCTGCTCAACGAGCTGGCGCTGCGGGCCGCGCCCAGCCCGGAGATCGCCGCGCAACGCGATCGCGGGCATGCGATCATGCGCGAAATCATCACGCGCGCACAGGATGCCGGGGTGCTGCGGGCGGACTGGGCGCTCGAGGACATCGCGTTCATCACCTGGTCGCACACCCGGGTGGTGGAGCAGACCGCGGGCATCGCACCCGAGGCCTGGCGGCGCAATCTGGCGCTCATGCTCGATGGGCTGCGCGCGGAAGCCGCTCACCCGCTGCCGGTTCCGCCGATCAGCGAGCAGCAGCTGAACCGCTCGCTGCTGGCCGATCCGGACCGCGACTGATCGGCGGTTCGCCGCCCCGGGAAACGGCGGAATCGGCTCCGGTTACCGTCGAGGGGATAATTCGTTCGCTTGTGTGTTGGAGGTAGTGACAATGGCAGGGATTCCCGCGGTACCGACCTCGCTGCTGGTGGCCGGAGGGCTCACCGGTGGCTTCGCCCTCGCTCAGGCCACCAAGAAGCGTCAGCTCGGTGGCGCGGTGTTCGCGGCGGGCACGGCGGCCGCCTTCCCGCGCTGGCGCAAGACGGTCGGCACCGGTGGTGCGGCCGCGTTGACCGGGCTCGCCGTCGGCGCGATGGGCGCCTCGCACCCGCTCGCCAAGAAGATCGGCGCCTGGCCGTCGGTCGCGGTGGTGTCCGGTGTGGTCGCGGTGGCCGCGTGGGCCGCGGTGGACCGTCGCGCCTGATTCATCCGCCGGTCCTCCGGCGTGTTTCGGACCGTAAGGTTCGAGTACGTGCCGGGGGACCGGAAGCGCAATACCGTGGAGTATGCGCACTTTCGTTCATCTGCTGCTGTTCGCCGCCGCCATCGCGGTGGCGGTCGGGGTTTTCGGTCCGCTGGTCGGCACGGTCGACGCGCGGAATGTCCAGTTCTCCGACCTGCGGAGCGGATTCGCCTCGGGCCGATCACTGGACCAGATCGGCGGGCATTCAGGGTCCTTCACGACCTCCCTGGCCATCGGGCTGCTGGGGGTGGCGGCCGTGGTGCTGGTGGCCGCGCTGGTCGGATCGCGGATCCTGGGCTGGATCGGCGTCCTCGTCGGCCTGGCCGGGCTCGGCGTGCTGACCTGGCGGCTCGACCAGCGCTTCGATCACGAGTTGCGCACCGACTATCGGCATCTGCTCAGCGGGACCTGGGGGTTGTACCTGGTCGGCGGCGGGCTGGTGCTGTCGCTACTGCTCCTGCTGATCCCCCGCGAGCGCCGCTTGGCGCCGCCGCCCGGACCCGGCTTCTGATCTCGTAATCCACTGTCGGCCTTCACTGTTCGATCAACTGCCGAACCACCACGTAACCCGGCGTCGTATCTAGGGCGAACGAGGAGGTTCATTCAATGCACACCAGCAACGCCCTGATCGCCGTCCGGAAACCGCTGACCTGCCTGGTCGCGGCCGGAGCCCTGTTCGCCACCGCCGCCGGCATCGCCGCGGCCGAACCGCCGGGCTCGACGATCTCGGGCGGCTCCGGGGCCGGATCCACCGCCCCCGGCACATCCCACCACACCGTCATCACCTACTCGACCGACCCCTACGGCTACTCCTACCAGTACGAATACGTCGACCCCGCCCCACAACCCGTCGCCCCCGACCCGGCTACCACCAACCGGCTCAGCACCGGCGGTTCGGACCACACCTGGATGCCCGTCCCCCGCCCCGATGGCACCGGCTGGACGGTGTGCACCCCCTATTCCACCGTCTGCAGATAATCCCCCCGCAGTCGAAAATCCTGACTCGCCCTGGGCGGGATCGCTCCGAACCGCCGCTCTCGCAGTGAATTCCGAAATCTCACCGGCCGAGTAGCTGGATCAATCTGCGCAGCTGCGCGCTGTAATACTCTTCGAATTCCGGTGAGCCGGGCTGCTTTCCAGTCGCCTGCAGGGCAGTCTCGGGAAGCATGACGGGTGCCAGGATGATGCCCATCATGGCCATTCTGATGAAGGCGGGGTCGATCCCGGGGGAGATCTCCCCGCGTTCCTGGGCTCGGGTCAGGTTCTCCAGATCGGCGTCGACAGTGGCCGACCCGTCCAAATAGTCGGTGGCAGAACCACTTCCGGTGAGTCCCCGCCACACCAGCAGGCGGGCCGGGCGTGGATCGGCGAGCACCGCGGACAGATACCGGGCTGCGACCTCGTCGAGCGGCAGTTCCGGATCCGCACGCTCGGCTTCCGCCGCGGGCCAGCCACGCTGAATCTCTTGGTACAGGCCCTCTTTGCCGCCGAAGTAGTAGGCGATCAGCTGCTTGTTGACCCCGGCACGATCGGCGATCTCTTGCACCCTGGCACCGTCGAAACCCTTGGCGGCGAACTCGTCCAGGGCCGCGTCCAGCAGGGCCTGGCGAGAGCGCTCGGCGTCGCGCCGGCGATCGGCGGCGCTGGGCGCGCGCCGGGGCCGGCGGCCCGCGGCAGGCGGGCCGGGGTCCGTGTCGGGGTCGGGCGCGGTTGCCATCCGACCATCGTAATGCGGCGGATGACTGTGTCATCCACCGAGCCGACTGTGTCATACCTCCATATGTCATCCATTTGGTTGACACTTTTATCCGAACGGATGACACTTCGACGTGTGACTATCTCGAACATGCCGGGCGCGGCCGAGGATCGGGCCGCGCTCACTCCGCAGGCGCGCCGGGCCATCGCGGTCGTGCTGGTCGGCGCGATACTCGCCTTCCTCGACGCGACCGTCGTCAATGTGTCCCTGAAATCGCTGGCCGCCGATCTGGGCGGCACGCTCGACGCGATTCAGTGGGTCGTCACCGTCTACCTGCTGGTGCAGGCGGCCGTGCTACCCGTGACCGGCTGGGCCGCACGGCGCGTCGGACGTAAACGGCTCTATCTCGGTGCGTTGCTGCTGTTCACGCTCGCCTCGGTGGCCTGTGCCGCCGCGGGGAGCGTCGGCACGCTGATCGCGGCCCGGGTGGCCCAGGGGCTGGGGGCCGGGATCATGATCCCGGTCGGGCAGATGATCCTGGTCACCGCGGCAGGGCGGGACGGGATGGCGAAAGCCATGGCGGCGGCGGGCATTCCGATGGTGCTGACCCCGGTGATCGGACCGACGATCGGCGGGCTGCTGCTGGAATACGCGGGCTGGCAATGGATTTTCCTGATCAACGCGCCGGTCGGCGCGATCGGGCTGGTGCTGGCCGCGCGGCTGCTGCCGCGGGATGAGCGCGCCGAATCCGCCGAGGCGCTTGATGCGCTCGGTCTGATCCTGGTCTCGGCGGGCATGGTCGGAATCACCTACGGACTGTCTGCGGCGGCGTCACGTGGATTGACCGACCCGAAGATGCTCGTAACACTGTGCGGCGGTGTGATTCTGGTCGCGGTATTCGTCGCGCATTCGCTGCGGGTCCGGAATCCGATCCTGGACCTGCGCCTGTGGCGGGACCGCTACTTCGCCGCTGGGACGGCCTCGACCCTCGTGATCGGCGCGGTGACGTTCGGGGCAATGGTGCTGCTGCCCTTGTACTTTCAGCTGATACGCCATCAGGACGCCGCGCATACCGGCCTGCTGATGGCACCGCAGGGTGTCGGCGCGGCCATTGCCATGGGCCTGTCCGCGCGCCTCTATGAGCGCATCGGCGCCCTCACCTGCCTGCTGGGTGCCCTCGTCTGCTGCGTCGCCACCGTTCCGTTCATGCTGCTCGCCGACGACACCCCCTACTGGCTGCTCTGCCTCGCCATGATCGTGCGCGGCCTGGGTATCGGACTGGCCGCCATGCCCGCCATGACGGCGGCCATGCGGGAGCTCACTCCGTCCCAGATCATCGACGCCACACCACAACTCACCGTCATGCAGCGTATCGGCGGCTCGATCGGCACCGCCGCCTTCGTAGTGATCCTGCAACGGCACCTGCCTGGCGGGATCGGCCGGCCAGGCCGAGGGGACGCCTTCGCGATGACCTTCGCCTGGGTTTTCGCGGGCTCCGCCCTCGCCCTCCTGCCGACCGGGCTGTTGGCGGTGCTGGAGCGTCGATCGCGTAAGCGCCCGGCGGTCAGCGCCGTGGCGAGTTGATCGGCGATGCGGTCCCGGCCGTGGCGGTGGCGGTCGGCGAAATCCGGTGGGGCGGAGAGTATGGCGGGAAAACCGTTTCGGCACAGCTGGTTCGGTAGACGTGCGGGATGGTCACCGGTGGTTGTCCAGCCAGTGCGCCAAGGTGTCCAGGGCCGACTGGTCGATGGGCTGGAAGTTGTCGTGCAGGACGTCGGTGGTGGGGCCGAGGGAGTGGCCGAGGCCGGGGAAGAGATGGAGGGTGTGGTCGCGGTTGCCGGCGGCGGCCAGGGCGGCGTCGAGGCTGGACGAACCCGCGGGAGGGACGTTGGCGTCGTCCACACCCTGCAGGATGAGCACGGGCGCAGTCAGTTTCGGGGCCTGTTCGATGAGGCTGGGGAGGGCGCGGGCCGGGTCGTAGATGTCGTAGATGCCGCCGGGGCGCATCGCGGACTCCAGATAGAACTGGTAGACGGGGCGAAACTCGAGGTCAACGTCGAGCTTGCCGTCTCGGTTGAGATCCCAGGTCGGGCGGACGGTGAAGTCTCCGGCATCGGCGTTCACGCAGGCGAAGCGGAGCGCGAGCTTGGCCATGAGGCCGCCGTCGCCGTGGAAGGCGCGGTCGAGCTCGTCCGGTCCGAGCAGGCCGTTCGACGCGAACCGCGAGAGGTAGGGCGCGTAGACCTGCTCGCCCTGATAACCGAAGGTCACGCGCCAGGGCAGTGCCACCGGGCCCTGGAAGATGGTTCCGGCCAATTCCGGATGGGTCGTCGCCAGGGCGGCCGCGACGGTGCTGCCCTCGCTCCAGCCGTAGACGAAGACACGGTGCGGGTCGACATGTGAATCCTGCTCGGCGGCGCGCAGGACCTGATCGGCGTCGTCCCGCATGTCGTTCAGGTCGAGTTTGGTCCAGTAGTCGGCATTGTCGACATCGCCGGGGCCGCGCACATAGCGCTTGTTGTACCGCATGACGGCGTAGCCGCGGCTGGTCAGGTCGTCCGCGATATCGAGAAAGATATGGGAGCCGGACGGTTGGTCGGCGTTGAGATCCTCGGGGCCCGACCCCGGAATCAGCACCACCACAGGCGCATTGTGCGCCCCCGCAGGAAAGTCGAGCTCACCCGAGCCGGTGAAATCTCCGAACTGGAAGGCGAAGGACTCGCGTTCGACCGTGGGCTCCGCCGCGGCCATGCCGCCGGTCCCCAGTACCAGCGCCATCGCCCCCAGTGCCACTGCCCCGCGGATCCCCATGAGCGGCAATCTAACCGCCGGTGCGCGATGCGGCAATCCCATTCACCGGTCGAGGTCGTGCAGGCGGGAGGTGAGGAAGTCTGCTTCGATCTTGTTCTCGGCGAGGAGCAGGGCTTCCTGGTAGGCGAGGCGGGCCTCGTCGAATCTGCCCAGGCGGGTGAGGAATTCGGCGCGGGCGGCGGGGAGGTAGTGGTAGGCGGTGAGCTGGGGTTCGGTGGCCAGGCGGTCGAGTTCGTCCAGGCCGCGCTGCGGGCCGTGGGCGTGGCCGAGGGCGACGGCGCGATTGAGGGCGACGACGGGGGAGGGCCAGACGGCGATGAGATGGTCGTAGAGACCGGCGATCTCGTGCCAGTCGGTGGCGTCGAAGGCGGGGGCCTCGGCGTGGACGGCGGCAATGGCCGCCATGAGCGGGAAGCGGCCCGGCGCGCGGCCGCGTAATGATCTGCGTACCAAGGCTATTCCCTCGGAGATGGCCCGGCGATCCCAGTGCGCGCGGTCCTGCTCGGCCAGCGGCAGGAAGCGTCCGGTCTCGTCGGTGCGGGTGCCGCGGCGGGCGTCGGTGAGCAGCAGCAGCGCGTACAGGCCCGCCACATCCGGGTCGTTGGGCAGCAGCAGGCGCAGCATGCGGGCCAGGTCGAGGGCGCGTTCCACCAGCTCGGGACGGACCAGTTCGGCGCCGGCCGGGGCGGTGTGGCCGGTGGTGAACAGCAGGTGCAGCACGGTCAGCACCGCGTCGACGCGGTCGGGCAGTTCCTCGTCGGACGGGAGGCGGTAGGGGATGTGCGCCTCGGCGATCTTCTTCTTGGCCCTCGTGATCCGCGCCGCCATGGTCGGTTCCGCGACCAGGAAGGCGCGCGCGATCTCCGGCGTGGACAGACCACACAGCAGGCGCAGGGTCAGCGCCACCCGCGCCTCCATCGACAGGGCCGGGTGGCAGCAGATGAAGATGAGCCGCAGCCGATCGTCGGCCACCGAGTCCGGGGCGGCCGGGTCGGGTGCCGGATCCTCCACCAGCAGCGGAATCGAGCGCTCGAACGCGATGTCGCGGCGCAGGGCGTCCAGGGCGCGCCGCCTGGCCACCGTGGTCAGCCAGGCGCCGGGGCGATCCGGGATCCCCGACTCCGGCCAGGCCTGCAGAGCCTGTGTGAACGCCTCCTGTACGGCCTCTTCTGCGAGATCGATATCGCGGGTCACCCGCACGGTCGCCGCCAGCACGAAGCCCCACTCGCGCCGGTGCGCGTCGGCGACCGCGGCGGCCACCTCCGGCGTGGTCACGGCTCGTCGTGCGGGTGGATCGGCCGGACCTCGACACAACCGAACGGTGACGGCACGTCCACGGCGATCCGGATGGCCTCGTCCAGATCGGCCGCCTCGACCAGGTAGTAGCCGCCCAGAACCTCTTTGGTCTCGGCGAACACGCCGTCGGTGATGACCGTGCGGCCGTGCTCGTCGTGCCGGACCGTGGTCGCGGTCGAGGTGGGGCGCAGGCGGTTACCGCCGCGCAGCCGGTCGGCGTGCGCGGCCATGAACTCGAGATGCTCGTTCAGGGTGCGCTGGCGAACGGCCTGATCCGTGGCCAGCCAGGTTCGTTCGTCCTGGTGGATCAGCAGCAGGTACTCGGGCATGGCACTGCTCCCTTCGCTGGGGTGGATCGCACGGCTCCGTTGCCGTGTCACTGCTGACGTCGTTGTCGCTCAACCCGTCGTTCGGGATGGCGGCGAAATCGACACGGTCGCGAAAAAATTCTCGATCAGATTGTCGATTCCCGGCCGGAGCCGCGCGACGGATTCACGAGTCGGCCGACCGGGCCGTCCACCCGATAGGAGAAACGACAATGTCCACCTACATCCTCGCCTTCCGCAACGACCCCGACCGCGCAGCCACGCCCGAGCAGGAGCAACTGTGGGCCGACTGGTTCGCCGAGATCGGCGAGCGCGTCACCGATTTCGGTAATCGCGTCGGCCAGACCGTCATGCTGGGCGACAACCCCGCCGCGCCGGACCGGCTCTCCGGCTATGTCGCCGTCGAGGCCGACGACCTGGACTCGGCGGTGAAACTCGCTTCCGGCTGCCCGGGCCTGACCTACGGCGGCCGCGTGGAGGTCGGCGAACCCGTCCCCATGTCCTGACGCCCGAGCGTCCGGGCCCGCACCCCACCGGGCCCGGTGCCCGCCCTGACGGCTCGTTCCGGCCGGATCCCTGCCAATTACCCCTATGGGGTATATGGTCGAGGGCGGTGAGAGCGAGTCGGCGGAGGAGTGCGAGATGGATCGGCAGAGCGCCCAGCGGACCACGGTCCTGGACATCCGGGGCCTGCACTGGGCCAGCCAGCAGAATGTGGTGAAGTCGGTCCTCGGCCGTCGGCCGGGCGTCCTCGCCGTCGACCCCAACCCCGTCTCCCAAACCGCCACCGTCACCTTCGACCCCGCCCACACCTCCGTCGCCGACCTCCGCACCTGGATCCAGGAATGCGGCCTGCACTGCGCCGGTCAATCGGTTCCCAACCATGTCTGCGACCCCATGGCCGAACCCGCCGCCCCGGCACCCGCCGCTATGGATCATGCAGCGCATGCGGGAATGGATCATGCGGCGATGGGGCACGGTGCACATGCCGGGCATGCGGGGATGTCCATGGAGGACATGGCCGCTGACATGCGGAACCGGTTCGTGGTGGCCGCCGTGTTCTCGGTGCTGGTGATGCTGTGGTCGCCGATGGCCACCGACATGTTCGGGTGGCATCTGCCGGTGCCGTTCGGAATGCGTTCGGACATCTGGGAATTGATCCTCAGCCTGCCGGTGATCTTCTACTCCTCGACCATCTTCTGCACCGGGGCGTGGGCGGCGCTGAAGGCGCGGACGCTGGACATGATGGTGCTGGTCGCGGTCGGCATCGGGGCGGGATGGCTGTACTCCCTCGGCATTACGCTGACCGGCGGCGGCGAGGTCTTCTACGAGGCCTCTACCATGCTGGCCACCTTCGTGTTGCTCGGCCACTGGTTCGAGATGCGGGCGCGGGGCGGCGCCAATGACGCGATTCGCACGCTGCTGGATCTGGCGCCGCCGCAGGCGGTGGTGATCCGGGACGGGCACGAAGTCGAAATCCCCACGGCCGAGGTGAAAGTCGGCGATCTGCTGCTGGTGCGCCCGGGCTCGAAGATCGCGGTGGACGGCCTCGTGGAGGACGGGACCAGCGAGGTCGACGAGTCCATGGTGACCGGCGAGAGTCTGCCGGTGCACAAGGAGCCGGGCTCGGCGGTCATCGGCGCGACCCTCAACGAGAACGGCACGCTGCGGGTGCGCGCCACCAAGGTGGGCGCGGACACCGCGCTGGCTCAGATCGTGAATCTGGTGCAGCAGGCCCAGAATTCGAAGGCCCCGGGCCAGAGACTGGCCGACCGGGCCGCCTTCTGGCTGGTGCTGGTCGCCTTGATCGGCGGTGCGCTGACCCTGGCGGTGTGGCTGCTGGCGGGGGCCACCGTCGCCAAGGCCATGCTGTTCGCCATCACGGTCGTGGTCATCACCTGCCCCGACGCTCTCGGCCTGGCCACCCCGACCGCCATCATGGTCGGCACCGGCCTGGGCGCGAAACGCGGCGTGCTGTTCAAGAACGCGATGGCACTGGAGAGTTCGGCCCGCATCCGGACGGTGGTGATGGACAAGACCGGCACCCTCACCAAGGGCGAGCCGGAGGTCACCGAAATCGTCACCGGCCCCGGGCTTTCCGAGGCCGACCTGCTACCCCTGCTGGCCGCCGTCGAACGCGAGTCCGAGCACCCGCTGGCCGACGCCGTGGTGCGCTACGCCAAGGAGCACGGCCCCACCGACGCCCGCGCGGTGGACTTCGAGAACATCCCCGGTCACGGCGCGATCGCCACCGTGGACGGCCGCCGCGTGGTCATCGGCAATCGCCGCCTGCTCGACCGTGAGGGCGTCGACCTGGGCGAGCTGGCCGCGGCCCGCGACCGGGTGGCGGGCGCGGGCCGGACCGCGGTGCTGGCCGCCGTCGACGGCGAGCCCGCCGCGGTCATCGGCATTGCCGACGCGCCCCGCGAGAGCTCCGCCGCGGCCGTCGCGGACCTGCACGATATGGGCGTCGAAGTGGTGATGCTGACCGGCGACAATCGGGCGACCGCCGAGCGCATCGCCGCCGAACTCGGCATCGACACCGTCATCGCCGAGGTGCTGCCCGGTGACAAGGCCGCCAAGATCATCGAATTGCAGTCCGCCGGACGGAAGATCGCCATGGTCGGCGACGGCGTCAACGACGCCCCCGCCCTGGCCCAGGCCGATCTCGGCATTGCCATCGGTGCGGGCACCGACGTCGCCATCGAGACCGCCGACGTGGTGCTCATGCGCTCCGATCCGCTGGACGTCCCCACCGCGCTGCGGATCGGCCGCGGCACGTTGCGCAAGATGCACCAGAACCTGGCCTGGGCGGTCGGCTACAACAGCCTGGCCCTGCCCATCGCGGCCGGGGTCTTCGAGCCTGCCTTCGGTTTCACGCTGCGACCGGAGATCGCCGCCATGTCCATGTCGGGGTCCAGCATCATCGTGGCCCTGAACGCCCTGTCCCTGAAGCGTTTGCGCCTGCCCGAACGGGACTGAGCCGCACCGGTACCGCTGTGCGCTGGGTTACACCTCGGCCGAGGGGTGAGTCGATTCATGATGCTGAGAGTTAGCTGGTGCTAATACAGTGGGACTGCATCATGTTCCCGGCCCGAAAGACTTGAAAAATGCCCGTCATCGACCTCGGTTCCGCCGCCATCAACCTGGCCAACACCGTCACCGGTATCGCCGCCAACATCACCTACATCCTGAAGGCGTGGGGCCTGGCCTGATTCGCCCCACAACGCGCGAAACCGCCTCCTCGGAGGCGGTTTTCGCGTATGCGGGCAGGGTTACGCGGGACGGCCGCGGTGCTCGTTCCATTCGCGGGCCAGGATGGACATGACGGTCGCGTCGATCCACTCGTCGCCGTAGCGCAGAGATTCACGCAGGACGCCCTCGGGACGGAAGCCGGCCTTCTCGTAGGCGCGGCGGGCGCGCGGGTTGAAGGCATAGACCTCCAGGGAGATTCGGTGCAGGCCGAGCTTCTCGAACCCGTAGCCGACGATCAGCCGCGTCGCCTCGGTGCCCAGCCCGCGGCCCTGGCCATCGGGGCCGATGAGGATGCGGAAGTTGCAGCTGCCATTGCCGGGATCCCGCCGATTGAGGACGGCCTCCCCGACGCAGCGGCCGGTCGCGATGTCGGCAATGGCCAAATCGAGGCGGTCCGGCTGGGTTTCGCGCGTGGCGTACCAGTCGCGCAAGCGCTCGTGCTCGGCCGGATCCTCCGGCGCGGGCTCGGTGGTCTCCTGGTGGACGCTGCCGGTCAGCCGCCGGACATCGGGATCGCGCAGGGCCGCGCGGATGGCGTCGAGGTCTTCGGGAATGAACGGCCGCAGGAGAACTTTCGTGCCGGTCAGGGTGGGCTTGATCGAGAAGTCGGCGGATTCGAACACCGGTGAATTATCGCGCCGAGATCAATAGAGTCGGCGAATGGCCAGTTCACCCTCGGGGACGTCGCCGGCCACGCTCGCCGACGTCCTGCCGTCCGTCGCCGCGTCCTTCGGGCTCGACCAGCGCAATCCGCTGGCCCTCGCGCCCAACCGGGATGTGGTGGTGCTGCTGATCGACGGCCTCGGCGCGGAACTCCTCGCCCGCCACGCCGACAGCGCGCCCACCCTGGCCGCGCACGTACGCACCACCCTCACCGCGGGCTTCCCCGCCACCACCGCGACCAGTCTCGCCAGTCTCGCCCTCGGCGCGCCCTGCGCGACACACGGCATCATCGGCTACAGCTTCGCCGTGCCCGACCGCGACCGTCTCCGCCTGCTGAATGCGCTGCGCTGGAGTTTCGACAGCGCGACCGGCGAGGACGCCCGCGACGCGTACCCGCCGGAGTCGGTACAGCCGCATACCAGCCGCCTGGAGGACCTCGGCGCCCACGGCGTCGAGTTGCACTACGTGATCCCCGCCTACCAGCGCACCTCCGGTCTGACCCGGGCCGCCTTCCGCGCGCCGGGCACCCTGCACCCGGCCGCCACCCTCGACGAGCTGCGCGCCGGAATCCTCGCTGTCGCAAGGCATTCCGGCATGAACTCCCGCTTCGCCTACGCCTATTTCCCCGATCTCGATGCCAACGGTCACCTGTACGGACCCGAATCGCCGCAGTGGCTGGCCGTGCTCCGCGATATCGATGCCTGCCTCGCCGGCCTGTTCGCCGAGCTCCCGTCCACCTGCACGGTGCTGATCACCGGCGATCACGGAATGATCCACGTGGACACCGTCATCGATCTGGACGCGCGGCCCGCGCTGCATCGCGACGTCCGGCTGATCGGCGGCGAGGCGCGGGTCCGCCACATCTACCTCGACCGCCCCGAAGCCCTGGCCGACGCCCACTCCGCGTGGACCGCCGAACTGTCCACGCACGCCACGGTCGTGACCCGCGAGCAGGCGCTCGACGAGCACTGGTTCGGCCCGACCCCGCCCATACCGGTGATCGCCTCCCGCATCGGCGATCTCGTCGCCGTCGCCGAGGGCGCCGCGGTCCTGGTCCGCCCGGCCCTCGAGCCCTTGGAGTCCGCCCTCGTGGGCCACCACGGCGCCCGCACCTCGGCCGAGCAACTCGTCCCCCTCATCGTCACACCCTGATCGCAAGTGGGTGCGGCGCTCGCTGCAGCACTCAGGTGCGCAGTAGCGCGGTCTGGACCTTGCGCAGGCGGTCCACATCGCCGCGGAAGCCGGCCACGGCGTCGTTGTAGAGGAACGCCTCCCACAGCCGGACCAGGGCGTAGGCCAGGGTGTCGCGCTCGATGGGAGGCTGGTAGCCCTCGGATTCGGCGCGCGCGATGAACCGCTCCACCAGGGCCACCGCGGTCTGGTGCACGATTCCGTCACCGCGGGTGATCAGGCGCAGGGCCGCGGTCGATTCATTGTCGAAATACGAACGCAGCGCGTCGTTCTCGACCAGCAGATCGATGGTCCGGTTGAGTGCCGCGACGAGCCGCTCACCGCCCGCCCCGCGGGAGCGCCGATCGGCATGGGCCACCACTCGCTCCAGCTGCCGCGCCACGGCCGCGCCCAGCAGGCCGTCCCGGGATCCGAACCAGCGGTAGATGCTCGCGCGGCCCACCCCCAGCTGGGCGGCAATGGCATTGACGTCCACCCGTTTTCCGCTCAGGAACACGGCGATGGCGGCTTCGAGCACATCGTCCCGGCTGGCCGAGGCGGGCCGGCCCGGTGCTCTGGTTCCCTCCGCGCGCGTCACGCGGACAGCTTAGGGGCCAGGTATGCCGACAGTGTGCGGGCGGTGGCCACCCGCCCCAGGGTGAGGGCCTGCTGGAGCACCCCGGGATCGCGGTCGATGCGCCCGATATCGGGTGCGCTGTGCGGCGGGCGGATCTGCAGCACGGCCGGATCGGAGTCGAAGTCCCCCTCGTCGCTGTGGTGTCGCTGGACCCGATCGAGCCACGGTCCGACCGTTCCGGGCGCGTGCCGGGACAGGAAGCGGGCCACCACCCGGGATTCCAGACCCGAAGGAGGACGCATGGTTTCGCCGGCGCGGCGGGTGCGCAGCACCAGGACGCGGGTCGCGCCCTGCGTCAATGCCGTTCGCACCGGGACGGATTCGGAGAGCCCGGCATCGACGTACCGGCGCGCGCCGATCCGCACCGGCCGCCCGGCCAGGATCGGCAGACAGGTCGAGGCCCGCAGCGCCGTCTGGACCGAGCGCACATCGCTGAGCTCCGGATGCAGATCGACGGCCGCGCCGGTGTCGGCGTCGGTGGCGATGGGGTGGAAGGTGATCGAATTGGCCAGGATCGCAGGGAAATCCATGGGCACGATGCGCTCGTACACGGTGTGCACCAGGTAGTCGGTATCGACCACGCGACCGCCGCGCAGGGCCCGGGCCGGATTGATCACGCGGTTGATCACCTCGGGATTCCAGGCCCGCCGAGAATCCACCGCGCGCCCGCAGAGCAGCCAGGCGGCGTTCAACGCGCCCGCCGACGCCCCGTACACCGCGTCGAAGCAGGGCAGGATGCCCAATTCCTCGATGGCCATGGCCATGCCGTGCGAGTACGCGCCGCGCGAGGAGCCGCCCTCGATGACGAGGGCCAGCCGATGCGAGTCCGTGCGCTGCCCGGGCGCGCTGCCCTCGCGATGCCGGTGGGCGATGAGCTCGCCGACGCCGAGTGTGCGGTCGTGGTCGGGCACGGATGGCTCCCTTGGATCTCGGTGGTGCGCGCGGCCGTTCGAGTATACGACCCTATTTGAGACACTCGTGTCTCTGTGTATCATATCCGGCGATGGCGTGGGTAGCCATGAACCTGGAGGTCAACGCATGCAACTAGCGCTCACCGACGACGAGCTCGCCTTCCGCGACGAGCTGCGCGCGTTCTATCGGAGCGAGATCCCGGCCGACATCCGCAACCGGCAGCGGCACGGGCAGGAACTGAGCAAGGACGACATCGTCACCACCCAGCGCATCCTCAACGCGCACGGGCTGGCCACCCCGAACTGGCCGGTGGAATGGGGCGGCAAGGACTGGACCCCCATCCAGCGCCACCTCTGGCACGACGAGATGCAGCTGGCCTCGGTGCCCGAACCGCTGACCTTCAACACCAATATGATCGGCCCGGTCATTGCGCACTTCGGTGCCCAGGAGCTCAAGGAACGCTTCCTGCCGGCCACCGCCAATCTCGACATCTGGTGGTGCCAGGGCTTTTCCGAGCCCGAGGCGGGCTCCGACCTGGCCGGGCTGCGCACGGTCGCGGTCCGCGACGGCGACAGCTACGTGATCAACGGCCAGAAGACCTGGACCACCGCCGCCCAGTCCGCCGACTGGATGTTCTGCCTGGCGCGCACCAACCCGGACGCGCCCAAGAAGCAGGCCGGCATCTCCATGCTGCTGTTCCCGCTCGACACCCCCGGGGTGACCGTGCGGCCGATCAAGCTCATCGACGGCGGCCACGAGGTCAACGAGGTGTTCCTGGAGAACGTCAGGGTGCCCGCGAATCAGCTTGTCGGCGAGGAGAATCAGGGCTGGACCTACGCCAAGTTCCTGCTCGGCAACGAGCGCACCGGCATCGCCGCGGTCGGCCAGACCAAGGTGAAACTGTGGCTGGCCAAGGAGCACGCCAAGCAGACCCGCCTGGGGGAGAAGACCCTGCTCGAGGATCAGCTCTTCGCGACCCGCCTCGCCGAGCTCGAAAACGAGCTGCTGGCACTGGAACTGGTGCAGCTGCGGGTGGCCGCGGGCTCGGCCGACGGCAAGCCCAACCCGGTCTCCTCGATTCTCAAGCTGCGCGGCACCGAACTCCAGCAGGCCGTCACCGAGCTGCTGGTCGACATCGCCGGACCGGATTCCGTTGCGCGCGAGGAGGAGTCGGATCCGGACTGGGCCCGCCGCAGCACCGCCACCTACCTGAACTACCGCAAGACATCGATCTACGGAGGATCCAACGAGGTGCAGCGCGGCATCATCGCCTCGACGATCCTCGGACTGTGAGGCAGCACCATGGATTTCGATCTCACCCCCGAACAGGACATGCTGCGCGACACCGTGCGTGACGTGCTGTCCCGCGGCTACACCCCCGAGCGCCGCAACGACATCGTCGGCACCGAACTCGGCTGGGATGCCGAGATCTGGGCCACTTTCGCCGAAATCGGCCTGCTCGGGCTGACTTTCGCCGAGGAGGACGGCGGCATGGGCGCCGGGCCCATCGAGGCCATGCTGGTCATGACCGAGATCGGCCGCGCCCTGGCCCCCGAACCCGTGCTGGACTGCGCACTGCTGCCGGGCGGGCTCATCTCCGCCGTCGGCGCCGACGCACAACGTAAGGACCTGTTGCCGCGCGTCGCCGAAGGGGAGCTCAAGCTCGCCTTCGCACACGGCGAGCCGGGGCTGCGCTGGCCCGCCACCGACACCGCCACCCAGGCGGTGCGGCAGCCGGACGGCTGGCGCATCACCGGCCGCAAACACCCGGTCTCCCACGGCGATTGCGCCGATCTGCTCATCGTGAGCGCGGCGCTCGACGACGGTATCGGGCTGTTCCTCGTCGACCCCGCCGACCCGGGCGTGCGGCGCACCCGCTACGCCACCCACGACGGGCTGCGCGGCGCGGACATCGCATTCGACGGCGCGGTGGCCGAACCGCTCGGCGAGCCGGTCGATGCCGCCGCCGCCATCCAGGCCGCCCTGGCCGGGGCGCAGGCCGCGCTGTGCGCCGAAGCCATCGGCGCGATGGAGGAGTCCCTGCGGCTCACCGCGGAATACCTGAAGACGCGCAAGCAGTTCGGGGTGCCGCTGCGCACCTTCCAGACCCTGACCCAGCGCGCCGCCGATATGTACGTGTCGCTGGAACTGGCCCGCGGCATGAGCATGTACGCGTCCATGTCGCTGGCCGACGGTATCGTCGATCCGGTCGTCGCCTCCCGCGCCAAACTGCGGATCGGACGCTCCGCCCGGCACATCGGGCAGGAGGCCATCCAGATGCACGGCGGCATCGGCATGACCGACGAATACCCCGTCGGCCACTACACCGCGCGGCTCACCGCCATCGAGCACACCCTCGGTGACTCCGCCGACCACCTGCGCTACCTCGGCGGGTACGTGGCCGATTACCAGATGGTCGAAATCTGATGCACATTCGCGGCGCGGTCCTGGAGGAGATCGGACGGGCGCGGCCCTACGCGCAGTCGCGGCCGATCACCGTGTGCCGGCTCGAACTCGGCGATCCCGGGCCCACCGAGGTGCTGGTCGCCATCGAGGCGGCCGGGCTGTGCCACTCGGATCTGAGTGTGGTGGACGGCAATCGGCCCCGCCCGCTGCCCATGCTGCTCGGCCACGAGGCCGCGGGCACCGTGCTGGCGGTCGGCGAGCGGGTCGCCGATCTGCTCATCGGACAGCGAGTGGTCATGTCCTTCCTGCCGCGCTGCGAAGAGTGCGACGCGTGCGCGCGGGACGGGCAGCTGCCCTGCACCGCGGGCACCCGCGCCAATACCGCCGGTGAACTGCTGCACCATGCCGGGCACCTGTCGCGCGGCGGCGACCGGGTACGGCACCACCTGGGCGTCTCCGGCTTCGCCACACACGCCGTGGTGGACCGGGCCTCCCTGGTGCCGGTCGGCAACTCGGTGCCGCCGGAGATCGCGGCACTGTTCGGGTGCGCGGTGCTGACCGGCGGCGGGGCGGTACTGAACGTGGCCGATCCGCGTCCCCAGGACAGCCTCATGGTGGTCGGGCTCGGCGGCGTCGGGATGGCCGCCCTGCTGACCGCGAAAGCCATTGGCGTGCAACGGCTCATCGCGGTGGATCGGCTGGCGGACAAACTCGCCCTGGCGAAGGAGCTCGGGGCCACCGAGACGTACACGCCGGAGCAGATCGCCGGCCAGGGGATCCGGGCGCGGTACGTGGTGGAGTGCGCCGGGCATCCGGCCGCATTCGAAACCGCCTATACGGCAACCGAACCCGGCGGCATGACCATCACCGTCGGACTGCCCGGGCCCAATTCGACGGTGACCCTGCCGCCGCTGAGCATCACCGCCGAGGCCCGCACCATCGTCGGCAGCTACCTGGGTTCCGCGGTGCCGGCCCGGGATATTCCGCGCTACGAACAGATGTGGCGGGAAGGGCGGCTGCCGGTCGAGAAATTGATCACCTCTCGAATCGGGCTGGAGGAGATCAATGAAGCGTTGGATCTCCTGGCCGATGGAGCAGCGGTCCGCCAGATCATCGTGTTCGACCATTCCTGAATCGAGAGTGGTTGCACCGCAGTGAAAGACAGCGAAGACCCGGCGAGCCAACCTCTCGCCGGGTCTTCGCTCGCTTCCGACGTCGAACGTCAGTTGGTCCGAGTTACCGCCGGCGGATTCCAGCCGCCGTCGACGATCTTCTGGTCGGGCCAATAGGTGCGCAGCACCAGGTTGAAATCACCCGACGCGGGGGCCGGAAGCCAGTTGGGCTCCTTTTCCGGGCCCGGGTTCTCGCGCTGAACATAGATGTCGACCGACCCATCCGAGCTCTTGGTCAGGCGTTCGCCGCGCACCGCGTAGCGGTTCAACGGGTTGTCGACGAAGAAGCCACGCTGGTCGTACATGGTCAGCGACCAGAAGCCCCTGACCGGTGGGATCTGGTCGGCGGCGAAGTGCAGAACATAGGTGTTGTCCGCATTCAACTGGGTCTTCCTGTCGTCGACGCTACTGGACGGGTAGATCGCGTCCTGGGGCAGATTGGCGCCCAGACCTGCGTAGGCGATCATGGCGCGGGTGGCGTAATCGGTGCCGTAGTCACCGATCTCGCTGCGCGTGATCTTCCAGCCGTTGACCTCGTTCTTGTCCGGAATGGTTTCGATCTGTGAAAGCGCCCTGGGCCAGGCCTGCTCCCAGCGGGCGCGCTCGGTCTCGGACAGTGTGGACAGGTCGAGCTTCTTGTCCGGCGTCCAGCCGATCGCGGCCAGCTTGTCGAGCAGGGCCTTGTCATCGGTGCGAGTCTCGTTGTGCGACAAGGCCGAGTAGTACAGGTCCCAGTACTGCTGCGGGGTCAGATCGTGAATGTATTGGACGACCTCCTGATCCTTGGGCCAGTCCGGGTGCGGATCGATGTTCTGCGGCGGCGTGTACGCGGCGCCGTTGGCACTGAGCGGAGCCGCCGTCATCTGATTCTGGATGGCGATCACATTGGGAACGTCCTCGGGGCCGTCGACTTCGATGCGGCCGATCATCCAGCCGGAATCGGTGGGGAGACGGTATTCGTGTACGCCCTCGGGCAGGCTGCCATGGAAGTTCGGGCCGACGATCGCGAACTGGTAACCGTGCACATCCCCCAGCGTGCGGGGGCCCGGGGCAGCATCGACATTGCTCCACATGTCCAGGATCGGGAACAAGTGATACCGCCCGCCCATATCGGGCACGCTCACCACGAGCGGTTCCTGGGATACGTCGAAGAACATCGAGGTGTAGAGGGTGTCGACATTGGGGCGCACCACGCTGGTGAACTTCGCATCGGGCAGGAAGTGCAGGGGCGCCAGCTGATTCATCGGCGCCGTGCCTGTCGACGGATCCGCCGCGGGAACGTTCGTCGACTGCCTCCGTGTCACCTCGACCGACACCAGCGGATAGGTGTAGGCATATGCCTGCACCGCCAGATCATCGGCGCTCGGCGCGGACGAGGGCGACGTCGTCGATGACGACTCCGACGAATTCTTCGAGCAGGCGGCGGACGCCACCGCGACCGCGGCCACGAGGCCCGTCGCCATGGCCGCCCAGGCCCACCGGGATTTCGAACTTCTGATCACCGCATCCTCCTGGTTGGGAATTTTCGAACGCAGCTCGAGTCGACTGATTGACAGCAAACTCTCAGCGAGAGTATCGAGCGGTGGGGTAGAAGTGCGTAATTTAGTGGACGAAACCTCATTTCAAGTCTTTGTCCTGCCAGCCGGCATTCTCTAGCTGGACCTAAACAGCGGTCAGCAATCAGATAGCGATCATCCGTTGCGGGGATGAGCCGACCGCGGTCCGCTTGGCGTAGTCGGTTACCTGGGTGACGCGATCGGTCCTGGGCTCCGCGTGGGGTTCTCGACAAAATGGGAGAGGTTCGAAACCGAAGAGAGAAAAGGGATTCGACTGATGTCGCAAGTCATCCGGGACCTCGAGGGCAAGGTCGCTCTGATCATCGGCGGCACTCGGAATCAGGGTGCGGAATTCGCCAAGAACATCGCTGGGCGCGGTGCCACCACGATTGTCACCTATCAGGGGGACGAGCAGGCCGCCAAGGCAACGCTCGCGACGCTCGAGACGTTCGGCGTGACAGTGGAAGCGGTCCGCTCCGACGCCACCTCGGCCGTGGAGGTCGACGCACTGTTCGCGGATATCGTTGCGCGCCATGGCAAGCTGGATATCGTCGTGCACGTGCCGGGGCGGGTCATCAAGAAGCCGATCGCGGATACCACCGACGACGACTTCGATCAGCTGATCGTGCGCAATACCCGGACCGCGTTCAATACGCTGCGCGCCACGGCCCGGCACATTGCCGACAATGGTCGCTATGTCGTGTTGTCCACCACCCTCACCTCGATCATGACCGGCACCTACGGGCTGTATTCGGGATCGAAGGCGGCCGTCGAGCGGATGGTGGTCGCCGCGGCCAAGGAGCTGGGTGAGCGCGGTATCACGGTCAATGCCGTCGCGCCCGGTCCGGTCGACGACGACTTCTTCCGCGGTGCGGAGACGCCCGAATCCATTGCGGCCGCGGCACTGCACAATCCGCACGGGCGTCTCGGTCTCCCCACCGACACCGCACCGCTGGTCGGGTGGCTGGTCAGTGCCGAGGCAGGTTGGGTCTCGGGACAGACGATCCGGGCCAACGGCGCGATGTTCTGAGCGTGCCCACCTCAATCGTGGACACCGGCCGGGTGCGGTCGAATCGCACCTGGCTGCCATGGGCCACCGCCGCCTGCTGGCTGCTCACGCTGTCGTACTTTCCCGTCTCGCTGGTGGTGGCCCACGCGTGGCCGACGGGATACAGCATGTCGGGCAACTACATCAGCGACCTGGGCATCACGCGGTGTGGCGACTACGTCGATCGCGATGGGGCCCCGCGATGGGTGTGCTCGCCCGATCACGCGGTGCAGAACGTGATGTTCGTGTCGACCGGCCTGCTGACCTTCGCCGGGGCACTGAGCTGGGCGCGGATATGGAGCGGTCGTCGATTCCGGGCCGGGTGTGCGCTGGTGGCTGTCGCCGGTCTCGGCATCACGGGAATCGGGCTGGCGCCCTGGGATATTCGGCCACAGGCGCACGACACGATCGCATTGGCACAGTGGTTCGCGCAGTTGGCGGGCATGGTCCTGATCACGCCGGAGGTGGCGCGCAGGCGGCGCGGCCTGGCCGTCGGCACCGCACTGGCCGTGGCGATCTCGGTGATCGGCGGTGTGTTCCTGTTCACGAGAAACCATTTCGGTCTCGGTGCGGGCGTGTCGGAACGCATCGCGTTCGACACGCTCACCGTGTGGGGCGGGCAGGTCGGATGCGTTCTGTTGCTCACCCCCGAAGGCGGTCGGCGCGGCGGTAGGCATCCGGAGACAGACCGGTCCAACCGTCGAAGGCACGGCTGAGCGCGCGAGCATCGCTGTAGCCGACACGCAGCGCGATGGCCTGCACGGTGAGCGAGGTGTGACGCAGCAGTCGGGTGGCCTGCTCACAGCGCACCGCGGCCAGCTCCTCGCTCCAGGAGGTGCCCGCCTCGGACAACCGCCGCTGCAAGGTGCGGTCACTGATCCACAGCCGCGCGGCCACGGCGGCGACCCGCGGGCCCCGTTTCGGCGAGCTGTCCGTCGGCCCGGTGCTCTGCGCTATCTCCGAATACAGTGCCGCGCGGAAAGATTCGATCCATCCGGGAATCGGACGCGCCGCGCCGATGGCATGCTGGGCGGCGGTGTGCAGGATCCGGCGCAGTTCGGAATCATAGGGCCGCGCCTCGGTCCGAATTCCAGTGATCCGATAGTGGATCAGGTCTGCCGGTTGGCCGAAATGGATCACCGTGGTGCCCAGGGCATCTTCGAGATATCGATGATGCCGGGGCGCAGGGTGCGCGAAGTCGACTCGCACGGGCACCGCTGCGTCGCCGAAGGCATCGCGGGCGCGCCGGACGGCCACGGTCACCGCGAACTCGTTGATGATGCCGCGGGTCTCGCCATAGGTGGTGCCGCGGTACCCGACCGTGAGCGCGGACCCGTTGTCGGTGACCTCCAACTGCGCCGCCGGATCGCAGATCACGACGCTGAACCGCGATGCGTCGTGAAATCCTTCGGCCAGTGTCGGAGCACTGCTGAACAGATAGTCCCAGATATGCAACCGCCCGCGGTCGGCCATATCCGCGGCCCGCACGCCCGCCTCGTTGCCGACGACGTGCTCCATCAGCGCCCACAGTCGATACTGGCTCTCCGAGGGAATGCGAATCTGGTCATCGGCCAGCAACTTCCGATCGAAGCTTCCGATTCGCGTGGCCTCCACCTCGTCGATACCGGACCTGACCGCTGTGTCCAGCACAATGCGCACCACATGCCCCGAGACGGTCCGCTCGAGCGCGGGATTCGCGATATCCATCACCATCTCGATTCTGCGCCATGGTGCGGTTCGGTCGAATCAGTGTTCGCAGAGAGAGAATTCGCGCTTGTAGGGCGAGTCCGACGCGCCGCCGAACCCCGTCTCCGAGTTCCGCTCGACCCCCCGAGCGGCCCGCGCGACGGTCATTGGATATAGACGGTCACTGGATGTAGAGGGCGGTCAGTGTGCCGTGGACAGTAGGCGGGCTCGCTGGCGAGCCTCGTCCTCGGCGCAGGTGGTGGCGAGGGCGCGGTGGCGGTTGGTGCGGACCGCCGCGCTGAAGAGCTGGTATTCGGCCGAGGGGACGCAGACCTCGCGATAGGGATGTCGGTGCCCGGCCCGGCGCTGCGGGCCCGGAATAACCACGCCGCGACGGGGATCGGGGCCGTCCTCCTGGGAGCGCACCCACTTCTGCATGGTGCGGGAATCGATACTGGGCAGGTATTCCACCGCACGATCCCATTCCAGGCCCTCCACCTGCATCGGATCGGCGACCGCGGTGACGACAACGGCGTATGCCGTACCGACGGTGTTGTCCGCCATTGGATCTACCCCCTGTCCATGCTCGAGATCTCCGGCGTTGCGCGGGGAATGTTCAGGATACGTCGAAAGATCTTGCACTACTGAGTCTTTCGCTGTACCCACAGGTTGTTTGCGGGTACTCCACAGTCTCCGATAGGCCGAATCGGCCAGGTGTCGGCGGAATTCCGGCGTTGTGGCTCCGGTTGCTCCGCGGGTGCGGTAGTGGCGCGAATCACCCCGCGCTCACGCCCCGGAATACGCCCGCCACCCCCTATGTTCAAGTGGTTGCCATATCCACCAAAAATGGCAGCGACCCGAGGAGGACCCGTGCAGTTCGGAATTTTCAGCGTCGGTGACGTGACGATGGACCCCACCACCGGCCGTACCCCGACCGAGGCCGAGCGCATCCAGGCCATGGTCCGCATCGCCCTCAAGGCGGAAGAGGTCGGCCTCGACGTCTTCGCCACCGGCGAGCACCACAACCCGCCGTTCGTGCCGTCCTCGCCGACCACCATGCTCGGCTACATCGCGGCACAGACCGAGAAGCTCGTGCTGTCCACCTCCACCACCCTCATCACCACCAACGATCCGGTGAAGATCGCCGAGGACTTCGCCATGCTGCAGCACCTGGCCGGCGGCCGGGTGGACCTCATGATGGGCCGCGGCAACACCGGACCCGTCTACCCGTGGTTCGGCAAGGACATTCGCGACGGCGTCCCGCTCGCGGTGGAGAACTACCACCTGCTGCGCCGGCTGTGGCGCGAACAGCGGGTGGACTGGGAAGGCAAGTTCCGCACCCCGCTGCAGGGCTTCACCGCCACCCCCGCCCCGCTCGACGGCACCCCGCCGTTCGTGTGGCACGGCTCCATCCGCTCGCCCGAAATCGCCGAGCAGGCCGCCTATTACGGTGACGGCTTCTTCCACAACAACATCTTCTGGGACCAGCAGCACACCCGGCAGATGGTGAACCTGTACCGCCGCCGCTTCGAGCACTACGGGCACGGCGCCGCCGAACAGGCCATCGTCGGACTCGGCGGCCAGGTCTTTATGGCCGAGACCGAGACCGAGGCCAAGCGGATCTTCCGCCCCTACTTCGACAATGCGCCCGTGTACGGGCACGGCCCGTCGATGGAGGACTTCACCGAACTGACCCCGCTCACCGTCGGCACGCCCGAACAGGTCATCGAGCGCACCCTGGGCTTCGCCGACAATGTCGGCGACTACCAGCGGCAGCTGTTCCTCATGGACCACGCCGGCCTCCCGCTGGACATGGTCCTCGACCAGCTCGAGATCCTCGGCAAGGAGGTCGTCCCGGTGCTGCGCAAGGAATTCGAGGCGCGCCGCCCCGCCGGAGTGCCCAGCGATCCGCCCACCCACGCGTCGCTGGTCGCCGCCGGACCGGACGCCCCGCACCACCTGGTCGAGCCCGCCCGCGAGCGCGTGCTCGCCGAAAAGAACTGAGGACGAGCATGAGTCGCAAACTCGTAGTGCTGACCGCCGGGCTCTCACAGCCCTCCTCCACCCGGCTGCTCGCCGACCAGCTCGCCGCCGCGGTCACCGCGGCGGTGGGCGGGCGCGGGGAGAGCCTCGAGGTGGAGGTCATCGAACTGCGGGAACTGGCAAGCGATCTCGCCACCACCATGACCACCGGCGGGCTGCCCACGCCCGCGGTGGCCGCGGCCCGGCAGCAGGTCTCCGACGCCGACGGCATCATCGCGGTGACACCGGTGTTCACGGCGAGCTACAGCGGCCTGTTCAAGATGTTCATCGACGTCCTCGACACCGATGCGCTCAATGGCATGCCGGTCCTGATCGCCGCCACCGCGGGCACCGCCCGGCATTCGCTGGTGCTCGATCACGCCATACGTCCGCTGTTCACCTACCTGCGGTCCGTGGTGGTGCCGACCGGCGTCTTCGCCGCGACCGAGGACTTCGGCTCCACCGGCCTGGCCGAGCGCATCCAGCGCGCGGCCGCCGAACTGGCCCAGCTCGTGGTCGCCGAACCCACAGGCGTCCAGGGATTTCTGCAGGACGCGCCGGTCCATCGACGCAGCTCCGGCAATGGCGTCGGCGCGGTGCGCCCGTTCAGCGAGCTGCTGGCCGGGCACGCCGGAGACGGGCGGTAGTCGCACGCCCGAGACGGGCGGTAGTCGATCGGTCGCTGGGTAGCATGAGCGAATGGCCGAGGAAATACTGCCCGCCATCCCGCTCGACTCGTGGCGGCCCACCAAGGAACTCCTGCACCGCTACGCCCAGATCATCGGAAAGGTGGCGCTGGCCAAGGGCATCAGACGCAACCACTGGTGGCACCTGACCTACCGGCTGACCGCCCGCGGCTGGACCACCGTCCCGCTCGGCACCGCCACCGAGGGCCCGGTCTTCACCTGCTCCTTCGACTTCTTCGACCACGTGCTGCGGATCTGCAACGACCGCGGCACGGAGGAGGAAGTCCCGCTCGCGGGCCAGTCGGTCGCGAGCTTCTATGTCGAGGCCATGAACGCGCTGCGCAACCTCGGCGTCGAGGTGGTCCTGGCCCACCCCACCCCCTTCGACCTGCCCGACCACGGCCGGCCCTTCGACGAGGACGAAGAACACCGCACCTACGACCCGGCCGCCGCCCGGCACGCGTTCCACGTACACAGTCAGGTCGGGCGCATCCTGGAAGAATTCAGCGCCACCTACTCCGGCAAGATCAGCCCGGTCCAGCTGTTCTGGCACACCTTCGACCTGTCCGTGCAGCGCTTCTCCGACCGCAAGATCCCGATGCCCGACAGTGTCGATCCGGTCACCCGCGAGGCGTATTCCCGGGAGGTGATCAGCGCTGGATTCTGGTTCGGCGACGACAAGACCCCCGCCCCGACCTTCTACTCCTACACCGCGCCCGAGCCCGCCGGACTCAGCGATCGGCCGCTCCGACCGGCCGAGGCCCACTGGGTGGTCTCCGGGTCCGGCCACAACGCCTACCTGCCCTACGACGACGTCCGTACCAGCGCCGACCCCGTCGGCACCGCCCTGGACTTCTTCCAATCCCAATACGCGGCCGGATCGAGTCTCGCGGGCTGGGACGCGGTCGGTCTGGCCTGCAACAATGGCATCACCGACCCCGTGCTCACCTCGCCCCGGCTGGGTTGGCCGGAATAACTCGGTGCCTCGAATCGTCTCTCCGACATAGTGTGTTGAAGAGGGAGATGCGGAGGACTCACCATGGGGAGAGGGCCCGTGAGACCTTCGCATGTGGAGAAAAGGGGTCCAGATGCGTGAGCAACGCATACCGAATCCGACGTTGACCGCGTATCGGGAAACCACCTTCACCGCCGGGCCCAGTACTCGCGTCGGCCTGATGGGCGCGCTGGTCCTGGGCAGCGTGATCCTGGTCTGGGCAGCCGAGCGGGCCTCCCGCGAGGGCAATGACCAC
The DNA here is from genome assembly GCF_053601595.1 of Nocardia sp. NPDC004711. NCBI lineage: Bacteria > Bacillati > Actinomycetota > Actinomycetes > Mycobacteriales > Nocardiaceae > Nocardia > Nocardia sp. NPDC004711. Next base: position 101,805 of record NZ_JBSGCB010000017.1, read on the forward strand.
GGCTGGTTCGTGGCGGTGTCCTTCGCCGGGCTGTTCGTGGCCCGCGGGCTGTACCTGCGCCGGCCCATCACCCTGCCGCACCTCACCTACGCGGCATTGACCCTGGTGGTCTCGAACTTCAGCTACCGGACCGACCACCCGGTGGTCGGCTTCGTCTTCCTCGCCGCCAGCGGCGCCATCCTGGTGCTGCCGCAGGGCAGCAAACCGCAGCCCGAGCAGCTGCCCCGGGTGGCCGAACTGGTCCGGCGCAGCCAGGGGGATCCGCTGGCCCCCTTCGCGCTGCACTCGTCCAAGACCTACTTCTTCAACGAGAACGGCTCCGCCGCCATCGCCTACCGGGCCCGGCTCGGAATCGCGGTCGTCTCCGGCGATCCGATCGGCGACCCTGGCCGGTTCCCCGAATTGCTCACCGAATTCTCGCTCTTCGCGGGCAGCCACGGCTGGCGCATCGCGGTCCTGGGCGCCAGCCCGGAGGTCACCGAGATCTGGCAGCGGCGGGCGGTGGATCACCGCGGGCTGCGCGCCATCGCCGTCGGCCGGGACGTGATCGTCGACGTCGACCGCTTCGACATGGTCGGCCGCAAGTACCGCAATCTGCGGCAGGCGGTGAGCCGCACCAAGAACTTCGGTGTCACCACCGAGATCCTCCCCGAGGTCGCACTCACCGAACCCCAGCGCGAGACGCTGCTGGCCATCGTCGACGAGTGGGGGAGCGGGCGGCAGACCCGCGGCTTCTCCATGATCCTCGACCACCTGCTCGACGGCCGGCACCCCGGCATGCTGGTGGTGATCGCCCGCGACGCCGACGGCCAGGTGATGGGATTCCAGCGCTATGGCGCCTCCGGCAACGGCCAGGACCTCAGCCTGGACGTGCCGTGGCGGCGGCACGACGCACCCAACGGGCTCGACGAGCGCATGATCGTGGACCTGGTGGAGTACGCGCGCGAACACGGGATCAAGCGAATCTCGCTGGCCTTCGCGGCGTTTCCGGAGATCTTCGCCGACAAGCACCGGTCGCGGACCATGCAGACGGTGTATCTCGCGGTGCGGCTGGGCGATCCGCTCATCCGGCTGGAATCGCTGTACCGATTCCTGCGCAAGTTCAACGCCTTCGGCGATCAGCGCTACGTTCTGATCCGCTGGCGCGAGGTCCTGATCGCCGCGCTGGCACTGCTCACCCTGGAGTTCGTCCCCCACCGCAAGCAGTACTAGCCGTCAACTCTCGTAACTCGCGCCTCCGCCTCCCCGCGGCGGGGCAAGCCCCTGAAACCCCAGGAAGTCGGGGCGGCGTCGCCAGCGTAATTCTCACCGCAGGAAGTCGACCAGGGTGGCGGAGAAGGCCGGGTTGGCGACGGCGGCGAGGTGATCGCCGGGGACCACCACACAGGTGGCATCGGGCAGGGCGGCGGCGAGGCGTTCCGGTTCGGCCGCGAACGGATCGTTGTCGCCCGCCAGCACCAAGGTGGGAATGGTGATGCCGGACAGGGATTCGATCGGGGCTTCACGCAATCCGGCGGCGAGCATCGCGATGGCCTCGCGGTCCGCGCCCAGGGCGTCGGCCAGGATGCGGAACATGCGAGCCTGGGGGACCGCACCGGAGCCGTCGCCGGACATGGCGGTCGTGAGGTCCACGGCATCGATGACGCGCCAATCGATTCCGCCGCAGTCCACCACGCCGCTGCCGACGCCGCCGATGGCCAGCCGCTCCACCCGCTTGTCGGCGCCCGCGACCAGCAGCGAGATGATCGCGCCCATCGAATAGCCGGCCAGCGCGACGCGATCCAGCCCGAGCTCGTCGAACAGTGCGCGCAGGTCGTCGGCCATGGCCTGCCACGAGTAGCGGGCCGGGTCGTGCGGCTTCTCGGAGCGGCCGTGGCCGCGCGCGTCCAGCGAGATGACGTGACGGCCCGCCCGCTGCAGCGCCGAGACCACACCCACGCTCATCCAATTGGCATTGGTGTCGGCCACGATTCCGTGCTGCAGCACCACCGGAACGCCCTCGCCCTCCCACACGCGGTAGTTGAGCTCCAAGCCGTCCCAGGTGGTGAATTTCGCCATGGCCGCGATGCTATCGGTGCGATTCGATCATGCGACAGTCTTCGGGCCGATTGCCCGCGGTCCTGGCCAATCCGCGCCATGATCGCGCGCGGCAGCAGCGGCATCACCAATCCCAGTACCCGCCAGGGCCATTCGGTCATCCGAACGAGCCGGTACTGGGCCGCGCGGGCTGCAGATGCCAGGCCCCGCAGTTCTCGGTCGAGAACCCCACATCGGTCGCCTTGATCTCCACTGTGATCGGCCTCGTCCGGGTGAAGTCGCTGGCGATGATGTAGTAGTTCGGGTCCGGGTAGTCGCCCGGCTGCTGGACCTTCCACAGCCGCCGCCAGAAGCACGCGCCGGCGCCCGGATCCGGCGTCCCGTCGCCGATATACGTGCCCGGCTCGATATCCACATTGACCAGATACGTCCCGTCCACCGTGATATCGGTGGCCGGTTCGGCCGCCGCAATTCCGGTTGCGGCCATTGTCAGCGCGGAAGCGAATGCTCCCGCGACCATGAGCGCGCCTGCACGCACGGTGTTCCTCCCTGAGCAGCTCACTGCACCGCACGGTTCCCGGCGTGCGGTGTCGGGAGAGATCCCCGCATCTCCCGGGGGAGGGTCTATCAGAAATTCCGGTCTGTTTTCGGGAAATAGGTTGGTTTCGGGGAATTCACAAACTCGAGCGATGCTCTTTCGGCTCCCGCGACGATATTCAAACATGGGAAGTCTTCGCCCGGTCAGTACCGGCTGCGCCGACCACTGCGCCCGGCTGTGCACCGACGCAGGTCTGGCGGCCGTCCTGGCCACCGACCGCGGCCTGCTGCACTGGCGGGCCATGAGCCGTCTCGGCGACCCGGGCCTCGCCGAACACGCCGTGCAGGAGACCCTGCTGCGGGCGTGGCGCGCCTGCGCCAGCTACGACCCGGATCGGGGCAGCGTGCGCACCTGGCTGCTCACCATCGAACGCAATGTGCTCACCGATACCGCCCGCTTCCGGGCTGCCCGTCCCGGTGACAGCAGCTGGGACCAGATCGGGGAGCAGGCGGAGAGCCGCTGCGCCCGCCCCGACTTCACCGAGGCGCTGGCCGACGGGCTGCTGGTCGCCGACCTGCTGGACCAGCTGCCGCCGCCGCAGCGCGACGCCATTGTGCAGGTGATCCTGCGTGATCGTGCCTACCAGGATGTGGCCGCCGACCTGGGCATACCGGTCGGCACCGTCAAGACCCGGGTGCACTACGCCCTGCGCTCGCTGCGCCGATTGCCGATCAGCGCGTGACCCGACGCCGGAGGATGTAGTTTCCCGGGGGCCGCAGGCATGTCGCGGATAGGTGAACCTGCAGACCCCCTCCGCACGTCGAACAAGCAGCGGCCGATCCACATCGGCTCGGCCCCGAGCGAGGAGTTACCGATGACCGACACCACCCCGGCCCCCGGCGGGTTCCGCATGGACCGCCGGACCGCACTGGCCACCACCGCGGTCGCCGCGACCGCGCTCACCGTGGCCGGTTGCAGCAGCACCTCCGACAAATCGGCCTCGGCGGCACCCAATCCGGCCCCGGCCAAGAACGATCCGGCCGCCGCCGAGAAACAGGGCAATGTCCTGGCCAGTACCAGCGACGTTCCGGTCGGCGGCGGCATCATCAGCGGTGACACCGTGATCACCCAGCCCGTCGCCGGCACCTTCGACGGGTTCTCGTCCACCTGTACCCACCTGGGCTGCAAGGTGAATGCCGTCGAGGGCGGCCTGATCAAGTGCCCGTGCCACGGCAGCACATTCAACCTGGACGGCACGGTCGCCGGTGGTCCCGCGCCGCGCGCGCTGGACACGAGGGCCATCCGCGTCGACGGGGATCAGATCGTCTCGGCCTGATACCACCCGTCACCGAGCTGGACCCCGGGGAGGGTGTCGAGCCGCCCCGAGCTCGGCTCGGGCGTGTCGAGGCCACCTGCTCTCAGTGCCGACCTGACCGCCCCCGCACGCCTCGCGCTGCGGGGGCGGATTCCGTCCGGGCGCGTCGCCCGGGTGGGGGCTGCGAAGTGCGGGATAGTGAGCGCAGTGGTCTTTTGCCCATTGCGGCCGGTTGCGCCCAGGACGGCGATTTCGGACGCCTGACCACTGGTAACGGTTCCATCACGAAGCTTGCCAGAAAGTAACTGGTGTTGCCAGAGTGAACAGCTGGGTCTGGTGTTACTAGTGGGAAGGGAGGGGCGCTCCGCCCCGAGCGCCGTCCGCTTATGAAGCCAAGCATCACTAAGGCCGGAATCTGCACCGCCGTCACCGCCGCGGCGATCACCACCGTGGCCGGGATCGTCCCGGTCGCCGCCCTGGCCGCGCCCGCGCTGCCGGAGCTGCCCCAGAAGCTCGCCGGGAAGACCATCTTCCTGGACCCGGGCCATCAGGGCGACAATCACACTCAGGATGAGAACAAGCAGGTCAGCGATGGTCGCGGTGGCACCAAGGCGTGCCAGACCACCGGCATGACCAGCCTGCACGGCATTGCCGAGCACACCATCAACTGGAATGTCGCGCAGCTGGTGCGCACCTCGCTCGAGGGCCTGGGCGCGCACGTCGTGATGAGTCGCCCCGACGACACCGGCTGGGGCGGCTGCATCGACGATCGGGCCAAGGCCGCCAATGCCTCCGGCGCCGATATCGCCCTCAGCATCCACGCCGACAGCGGTCCCGCCGACGGGCACGGCTTCCACCTCATCGTGCCGGCGCTGCCCGTCGCCGACGCCAAGGTCAGCGAGGTGCAGGGCGGCGCCGGGCTGACCGCCAGCAAGGCCATGCGAGATGCCTACGTGCAGAGCGGGTATCAGGTCGCCACCTACAACGGGGCGGTCGACGGACTCCAGACCCGCTCCGACATTGCCGGGCCCGCGCTGACCGCCGTGCCGGACGTATTCCTCGAAATGGGCAACGGCGCCAATGCCGAGGACGCGCAGCAGCTGGAATCCCCCGAGGGGCAGCTCAAGCACGCTGTCACCATCACCACCGGGATCGCGTCCTACCTGCTCGGCGTGCCGGTGCCTGCCGACGCCGGGCCGGCGTCCGAGCCGGGAACACAACCGGGACAACAGGTTCCGGCGCAGCCCGCCGAGCCGCAGCCGCAGCCCGCGCAGGCCCCCGTCCCGGCGCCGCAGGCCGGCGCTCCTGTCGATCCGAATCCGGCTGCGGCACACCAGAATCCTGCTGCGGCGCAGACACCGCAGGCGGCGGTGCCGCAGGCGCAGCCGGCCGTGGTGCCGGCGCAGGCGCCCCAGGCCGCCGTTCCGGCGACGCCGGCCCAGCCCGGGCAGACTCCGGCTCAGGTGGGACCGGCCCCGGCGCAACCGGAGGCGACGCCTGCTCAGCAGGGGCAGACATCGACGTTCCCGGCGCAGCTTCCCGGGTATACGGCGGCTCCCGCACCGTTGCAACTGAATCCGGCTCCGGCGCCACAGAATTCGGCTCCGGCGCAGCAGCCGGGTGAAGCGGCGCTCGAGGGGAGTCTGCAGGTCGCCCAGCAGCTCGCCGATCAGTTCCTGAAGACCTGGCTGCAGTCGCAGACGCCGGGTACCCAGCCGCAGACCGCGCCGCAGCCGGGCACGCCGCCGCAGACCGGCGCCCAGCCGCCGGCGGCGCAGCCCGCACCGCCGGCGCAGACCAAGCCCGTCGCGCGGCCGATCGCGGATCAGCGTGCGCCGCAACGGCAATCGCCGGGCACTACGGGCGGTCAGGGGACTCCGGCCACGCCGGCCGTCCCGGGTACGCAGTCGACCCCGGGCGTGCAGGCCCCGGGTGCGCAGGTTCCGGGCGCACCGGCCCCGGCGACCGACAAGAATTCCAAAACCACTCGGCTGAACGGGATTTCCGTGAATTCGCTGCTGCAGCTGGCCGTCAAGTTCCTGGGCCCGCTCGCCAAGATGCTCACGGGCGATTCCGGTCTCGCTTCCGACGCGGTCAACCTGGCCTACAGCCTGGTCTCGGTGCTGAGCAGCACGTTGCTGAGCACGGCCACCAAGTAGTCCGCATCAGTGCGGTACGAATCGCCCCCGCTCCGAATCCTCCGGAGCGGGGGCGATTTCGTCCACATCGGCCCCATTCGAACCGCTCGGCATCCGGTTTCCCGTATCGGGCGAACAGCCGACATCGGGCAAACATTCCGCGATCCGAACGCGCGTGGGGTGCCTCGCCATCGACTGCCTGGACAGCATGGTCGTGGCAGCTCACCGGCGCACGAGCGGACAACCTCGTGTCCGGTGGTTGGCAAGCATCCGGCGCAGGAGTTGCATGAATTCGGGTCGGGTCGGACGGCCGGCGTAGTCGACTCATCGATCGAGGTGGATCATGGCGCTCGGTGTGGGTTTGAGTATCGGCACGGTGAATACGGTCTGCTCCACGGCGGCGGATCGATCCGGAAAGCTTCCGCACGGCCGTCGGGGTGCGCCTCCGGCCACCTGGCGCACCACCCTCACCTTCGACAGTTCGGGCAGCGCCCGGGTCGGCCGCATTCCCCGGCACGGGCGGGTCATCACCGAATTCGCGGACCTCACCCAGCGGGAGGCTCCGGTCGCGCGGGTCGGGCATCGGGCGCTGTCGGCCGCGGATCTGGTGGCGACGGTGGCCTACAGCGTGGTGGCCGAGGTGCTGGGGCAGGCGCCGGCGGGACCGCTGGGCGCCGGTGACACGGGAATCGCGGTGACCCATCCGGCCGGATACCCCGCCGCCTTGGTGGCCGAGCTGCGCACCGCTCTCGACGGCGTCGGCCTCACCCGGGCCACCCTGCTGGCCGAGCCGATCGCCGCCGCGTCCTGGCTGGCTGCCGAACGGGGGCCGCTCACACCGGGTTTGGCGCTGGTCTACGACCTCGGCGGGTCCGGGCTGGATGTCACGCTGCTGCGGGTGGGCATCGGCGCGCCGAGCAATCCCATCGTCGGATCGTCGCTGCACTCGGTCGACTACGGGGGCCGGGCCTTCGGGGACCTGGTGGCGTGCACGCTGCGGCGCACGGCCGGATCGCAGGTGGTGCCGCGCGGGCTCTCGGACGCCGATTCGGGCGAGTTGCGCAGTGAGCACATTCGCCGTTCGCTGGCGCTGGTCTACCGCTGCCTGCGCATCGCGGACGTCACCATGGCCGATGTGGATCGGATCCTGGTGGTCGGCGGCGCGGCGCGCCCGCCGGAGGTGGCGCAGGTGCTCGCCGAGGAGCTGGCGCGTCCGGTGACGGTGGCCTCCGATCCGGAGCGCACGATCGCCGATGGCGCTGCCATCGCGGCCCGGCAGGCGCTGATCGCCCAGGATTCGCGGAGCCATCGGCCTCGTTCGCTGCTGGGTCTGTTCCGGCGCGTCACCAGGGTGGCAGCGCTCTGAAGTGATCATTTGTCCTGCTACTCGCCGGTTCGCCGCGGCCTCGCCTGCTGATCGGCGCTAACTCGTGCAAGCATCGTGCGAACGGGCTGTTGACGCCTCTCCTGTTTGGTGTAACTATGGGGTACACATAACGCCACTGACTGGAGAGGTGACGACGATGTCTCCGACCACGACCCCCCTTGACGACCCCGTGGTTGCCGAAGCTCAGGAGTATGCCAACAAGCTGCTGCTGCTCTCGGAAGGGTCGGTGAACAAGAACTTCGACCCCTACGAGGACATCGACTGGGACAACCCCGACTTCGACGCCAACGCCCGCCCCGAGCGCTGGATCCTGCCGGAGTCCGCGGACCCCCTCGGCCGCCACGACTGGTACCAGTCGCTCCCGGTGGAGCAGCAGATCGAGGTCGGCAAGTACCGGCAGGCCAATATCGCCAAGGTCGGCCTGCAGTTCGAGTCCATCCTGATCAGCGGCATGGTGAACCACACCTTCTCGCTGCCCAACGGTGACGCGGAGTTCCGCTACTGCACCCACGAGATGGCCGAGGAACTCAACCACACCCTGATGTTCCAGGAGATGGTGAACCGCATCGGCGTGGACGTCCCGGGCATGGGCCCGCTCGTCCGGCAGCTGCGCCTGTTCGGCGTGCCGGTCGCCATCGCGTTCCCCAACCTGTTCTTCATGGCCGTGCTCGCCGGCGAGGAGCCGATCGACCACATCCAGAAGCAGATCCTGCGCTCGGGTGAGGAGGTGCACCCGATCATGCGCGGCGTCATGAGCATTCACGTCGCCGAGGAGGCGCGCCACATCTCCTTCGCGCACGAGTTCCTCAAGCACCACGTGCCGGAGCAGAACGCGGCCAACCGCTTCATCCTCTCGATCGCCATGCCGATCGTCATGTTCATCCTGGGCCGCTCCATCGCGACCCCGCCGAAGAAGTTCTTCCAGGAGTTCGACATTCCGGAGCAGGTGCGCAAGGAGCTGTTCTACGGCTCCAAGGAGGCCAAGCAGGTCTTCAGCGACTACTTCATCGACGTGCGAGCGCTGGCCCACGAGATCGGCCTGATGAACCCGATCTCCAAGCGGGTCTGGAAGCTGCTCGGCATCGACGGCGCGGCCTCGCGCTACCGCTCGGAGCCGATCCGCTCCGGCAAGGCCGCGTAGGGGAGGGGGACGTACAGTGCCGTACGTTGTCACCCAATCCTGTTGCAGCGACGCGTCCTGCGTCTACGCCTGCCCGGTCAACTGCATCCATCCGACCCCGGACGAGCCGGACTTCCTGACCGCGGAAATGCTCTACGTCGACCCGCAGGCCTGCGTGGACTGCGGGGCGTGCGCCACCGCGTGCCCGGTGGACGCCATCACGTCGTCGAAGAAGCTGACTTCCGAGCAGCTGCCGTTCATCGAGATCAATGCCGACTTCTACCGGCAGGAGCGGCCGCGGCCGCTGCTGGCGCAGCCGATTCCGGCCGCGGAGGTCAAGCCCGGGCGGGAGCCGCTGCGGGTGGCGGTCATCGGCTCCGGGCCCTCGGCCATGTACGCGGCCGACGAACTGCTCACGCAGCCAGGTGTTTCCGTGACCGTGTTCGACAAGGTGACCACGCCCTACGGCCTGGCCCGCTTCGGTGTCGCGCCCGATCACACCAAGACTCGCAGGGTCGGTGACCTCTTCGACGTGATCTCGGCGCAGCCGGGCTTCGGGTCCTACCTGAATGTGAATGTGGGACAACATGTCTCGCACGAGGAGCTGCTGGCGCACCACCACGCGGTGATCTACGCGGTCGGTGCGTCCTCGGACCGCAAGCTCGGGATTCCGGGGGAGGGGCTGCCGGGCACTACCTCCGCCACGGACTTCGTGGCCTGGTACAACGGGCACCCGGATCAGGCGGGCCGGTTCTTCGACCTGTCGCACCGGCGCGCGGTGATCGTGGGCAACGGCAATGTGGCGCTGGACGTTGCGCGGATTCTCACCGCCGATCCGGAGCTGCTGGTCGGCACCGATGTCTCGCAGCGGGCGCTGAATGCCCTGCGGCGCAGCACTATCGAGGAGGTGGTGATCCTCGGGCGACGCGGTCCGGCCGAATCCGCCTTCACCGTACCGGAATTCGTGGGCCTGCTGGGCGCGGACGTCGACATCGCGGTCGAGGGTGAGATTCCCGAGATCGTCGAGGGCATGCCGCAGAAGGTCGAGCACAAGCTGAAGCTGTTGCGCGGCTTGGCCGATCGGCCCGTGGGCGGTCGCAAGCGTATCGTCTTCCGGTACCTGTCGGCGCCGGTCGCGATCGCGGGCGTGGACCGCGTGACCGGGGTCGAGGTGGTGCGCAACGAGCTCGTCACCGGCGATGACGGTGCGGTGCACGCGGTCCCGACCGGGGAGATCGAGACCCTCGACGCCGGATTGGTGCTGACCTCGGTGGGCTACCGGGGTGTGGCTCTGCCGGGCGTGCCGTTCGACGAGCGGGCCGGGGTCATCCCGAATCTGGACGGCCGGGTGCTCGAGGAGTCCGGCGGCTCGGTGGTGCCGGGTGCTTATGTCACCGGCTGGATCAAGCGTGGTCCGACCGGGTTCATCGGCACCAACAAGTCCTGCGCGCAGCAGACCGTGCGTCAGCTGGTGGACGACTTCAATGCCGGCCGCCTGGCGCAACCGGCGTACAGCGCAGGCGATTTCGACCGATTGGTCGGTGATCGTCAACCGCACGCCATCCGTGGCGGCGCGGTCAACCGCCCCCGTCGCAGACTTTCCCTGATGGTGCGCCGCTGACCCACCTCTGTCGGCGCCGCCCATGAAGGCCGTCGCACGCCAACCCCCTGCGCGTGCGGCGGCTTTCGCCGTTTCGTCCCTTTTGTGGCCGGTCTTTCCCTGCCTTGGCGGGCTTCTCGTATTACGGTTGATGACTTTTTGTGCTGGGCACCGTATTCGGTCGCGCTTCGGCTGCGAATTTTCGGGGGCGGTGCGGAGACACTGTACCGATGTTGTTGTGCGAGTTGTAATGCTGTGTTTGCTCGCTGCGACGTCTGCGGTAGTAGAGAAGATTTCAGTGCGAATCACGGACGGTGAAGCGGCTCGCGTGGGGTAATCCGAGGCAGCTACCGACCAGTGATCGGTAGTCCACACGCCCCTACTGAGACTGCGGTCTGATTTTTCGGACACTCTTCGCCTACCGGTCGGTATGAATTATTTGTTCGCTGAGTTGTAGCTGTTGAGGAAGACTGTTCGGTTGCTTTTATTGCGCAGTTGGATTCGATCTTGTTCGGACGGTTGCATGACCAGTAGATTCGCTATCTTCGCTACTGGACGCGAAATCTTTTCTCCCAATCCGATATTCGAGTACCGCAAACGACAGCTAACCTGAACGCGCTGTTTGGAAAACGACCGCGACCACATGGTTGGTACGCCCGTGGGCCGTGGTCTCGGTGCGTTGACGGGATGGCAATGACAGTTGGCTTTGGCATGAGCATCGGCACAGTGAACTCCGTCTGGGCGACCACGGCCGGTGATCGGAACCGGCCCGCGGTGCGTGTTCGCCGGACCGCAGTCACCTTCGACAGCGCCGGCGGCCCGCAGATCGGGGGCATTCCCCACTTCGTCCCGGTGGTCACCGACTTCGCCGATCTCACCAGCGAGCCGGACCCGGTGGTCATCGGCGGTCGCATCTGGTCCCCGGCGGACCTGGTGGCGGCCGTGGTGAACGGGCTCATCGAGACCAACGCCCCCGAGGCCCCCGCCGTAACCACCTATCCCGCTTGCTATTCGGACAAACACGTCACGCGATTGCGGCGGGCACTGGACTGGTCCGGCGCCGCCGACGTCATGCTGATGCCCGAGCCGGTGGCGGCGGTCGAATGGCTCGACGAGGAATACGGCCTCTCCGAATCCGGGCTCACCCTGGTCTACGACCTCGGCGGGAACGCCCTGGACGTCGCTGTCGTGCGCACCGAGTCCGATCGCGACGAACGCGGCATCCTCGGGCGGGCCGAACGCTCGTATGACTACGGCGGACGGCCGCTGGGCGCCCTGCTGGCCCGCTACGCGCGCAGCATCGCGCCCGGCTCGACGCAGCCGGTCTCGGCCGTGGTACCCGCCTCCGACACGAATCGCCTGCGCAGCTGGCACATTCGCAATTCGCTACGGTTGGTGCGTTCGGTCGTGCACCGGGCCGGGCTGCACATGGAGGAGATCGACCGGGTCCTGCTGATCGGCGGCGCGGCCCGCCCCGCCGAGGTGGCCCGCGTGCTGTCGGACCTGGGTCGCCCGGTCGTCATGTCGCCCGATCCGGCCAATACCGTGGCGGTGGGTGCGTCCATCGCGGCCTTTCACAGCGCGGATACCGGCTCGGCCATCGCCCGATACGCCCCCCGCGCCGCCGTGATCTCCGGCGCCGCAGTGGCTTCCGCGCTCGCCATGTCCGCCGCCACCGTGCTCGGCGGGCCCGTCGCCGGACCGCCCGGACTCCAGGCCGCCCCCGAACCCGCCGAGCCGTCCGGCGGGACCGCGCCCCTCGGCACCCACGATGTCATCGTCCTCGACGATGCCGGCGCGCCCCCCGGCGCCGGTACCCACGCCATCGCCACCGTGGCAGCCGTCCGTGCCCACTCCCCGCTGGCCCCGACCGTCACCCCCACCTGGGTCGCCGGCCAACCCGTCGACTCCACCGGCGGCGGCACCCACTGCGAAACCCGCACTGTCACAGGCACGGTCAGCACCTACGGCAACCCGGCGCAGTTCACCAACCCCCTCCCGTTCCAGAACCCCGCCCTCGGCGGCTGGACCGTCGGCTCGTACTCCGGCCACGTCCCCAAGATCAGCGTCCTCGGCACCCTCCCCGGCGGAACCATCCCCGGCGCAACGCAACCCGGAACCCAACCCGGCATGGGCCAGCCCGGTACCGGTCAGCCCGGCGCGGGTCAGCCTGGCGCGGGCCAACCCGGCAGTGGCCAGCCCGGCACCGGTCAACCCGGCGCAGGCCAGCCTGGTGGCACAACTCCCGGAAGTACTTCGGGCGGAACCCAACCCGGCACCCGAGGTGGCACGCCCGGAAACGGAGCCGCAGGCGGTTCGAACCCAGGCGGTTCCACCCCGGGCACCTCCACCGGCGGAACCAACGCCGGCGGAAATCCCGGCACCTCGACCCCCGGCAGTGGTACCCCAGCAGGCGGTGGCGGCAGCACTCCGGGCGGCGCAACCGGCGACCTGGCGGGAGCCAACAGGGGCAGTTCTCCGGGCGGTTCCAACCCGGGTGGCTCCAACCCTGGCGGCTCGCACCCGGGTGGTTCGAACCCGGGTGGTTCAAATCTTGGCGGCTTGAACCCGGGTGGTTCCAACCCCGGCGGCTCCAACCCCGGCGGCTCGAAGCCCGGCGGAACCGGAACGGGCGCAACCTCTCCCGGAGGCTCGACCCCCGGTGGCGGTTCCCCTGGCTCGATCGGCGGCGGCACCCATACCGGCGGCGCCAACACCGGCGGCAACGCCTCAGGCGGCGGCTTCCCCAAGGGTGGCGGCCTCGGCGGCGGCATGGGCAGCCACGGCGGTATGGGTGGCGGCGGGATGGGCGGCGGCGGAGGCATGGGCGGCGGTATGGGTGGCGGTGGCAAGGGCGGAGGTGGCGGCGGTGGCCACCACTGATCCCCTGCGGCACTGCGCATCCCGTCGGCCGGGCTCGTCCGGCCGTACCGCCGATCCGGCCGCGGCGGTCTTGGCGGCGCTGATCTTCGGTGAGCGCCTGCATCGTTCGGACGCCGGACCTGTCGTGGCCACCACTGATTCCCCGCGGCACTGTGCATCCCGTCGGCCGGGGTCGTTCGGCCGCACCGCGGATCCCGCCGCGACGGTCCTGGTCGCATGGATCTTTGCCGGGCGCCCGCATCGGTCGGATGCCGGACCTGTAGTGGCCTCGATTCGTTGTGGGCGAAGGCCTTTCGGCGAATCCCCCATCGGGCGTGTGCTCCCGCACGCCGGTGGGGGTTGCGGGGGAGATCGGGCGGTGGCGTCCCACCATCGGCCCGCTCCCCACGGTGACGTAGGTGGCCGGCGGGACTGACCAACCCGCCCCACCTCGTCCCCGGGCTCGGGCGAGCGGCAGCTCGCCCGCACGGACCGGCGATGAGGGCGTGGCGGACCTGCGACGTCCGCGTCCCCATCGTCGAAAGTGACCGGCCCACCTCGCGTTTCCTGTGCCCGGGCGCGGTGGTGGGCCAGTCGCGTCTCAGCGGGCGGTGAAGCCGCCGTCGATGGCGAGGGCCGCGCCCGTGATGAAGCTCGCCTCGTCGCTGAGCAGGTAGGCGCAGAAGGCGGCGATTTCCGCGGGGCGCGCGATGCGGCCGAGGGGGTGCAGGGCGGCGATGGCGGCCTCGCCCTCCGGGGTGGCGCCCATGGAGGCGCGGAAGGCGGGGGTGTCGACCGCGCCGGAGACCAGGGCGTTGACCCGGATGGACCGGTCGGCCGCTTCCATGGCGACGGCCCGGGTCAGGCCCACCACACCGTGTTTGGCGGCGACATAGGGCGCGACCTGCGCCATACCGACGACGCCGAGGTTGGAGGCATTGTTGAGGATCGCGCCGCCACCGCCGGCCGCGAGCGCCGGAACCTGGTGGCGCAGGCCGTAATAGACGGCCGTCAGGTTGAGTTCCAGATCCGCGCGCCACCCGGTCTCGTCGATGTCCTGCACCGGACCGAAGGCATTGACCGCGCCCGCATTGTTGAAAGCCGCGTCCAGGCGGCCGAATTCGGTGATGGCGGCCCCGGTCAGCCGTTCCACGTCGGCTTCGACGGTGACGTCGGTGGGCACGAACAGCGCGCGTCCGCCCGCGGCCCGGATCTCCTCCACCATCCGGTCACCGGCGTCCTTGCCGCGTGCCCCGAGCACCACGGCCCCGCCCTCGGCGGCGATCCGCCGCGCTACGGCCGCGCCGACCCCCAAGGTGGCGCCGGTGATCAGAACGACCTTGGATTCGAATCGAGCATCCGTCATGACTGCATTCCCCTTGCGGTAGAGCTGATTTCGTTGACATGTCATAGTCAACGCCGCGAGGGGGGTGGCCGCTGGCGGAAAACGGCCGTCACACTTGATATGTCATCTAACCGGAATCAGGCGGGGGCGAGGAGATCCGGCAGCTCGTCGAGTCCGTCGACGATCGTCGCCCGCGCGGCGTCGGGCTGCTCGGCGGTCAGGTACCCCCAGGGCCCGCGCCGGATGAGCACCGGCATCATGCCCGCCGCCAGGACCGGTAGCACGTCATTGTCGACCCGATCCCCGACATAGCAGATCTCGCCGGGCATGACCCCCGCCACCTCCGCGACCCGCGCGAAGAACTCGGGATCCGGCTTCTCCAGCGCCCATTCGGCCGAGGTGTACACCGCGTCCACCGGCAGCTCCATCCGCTCCAGTGCCGATTTCGCCTGCGGCGGTTGGTTTCCCGCGATGATCACGCTGATGCCGCGCGCCCGCAGCTCGCCCAGCGCCCGCCGCACATCCGGGTACAGGTCGTCGGCGTCGAAGTTGTTGCGCAGGCTCTCCGGCTCTTCGGCGGCCCACGCGACCTGCTCGGCCTCGATATCGATGCCCGGCCGCACCAATTCGAAGGCGTCGGTGAGCGGCCGCCCGGTGGCCGCCATGCCGCCGATCACGCCCAGGAACGCGAAGCGTGGCACGCCGAACCGGTCGGCCCATCGGCACCAGATGCGCGTCTCGTCGATCAGCGTCTCGCCCACATCGAATACCGCAGCCTTGATCATTCGCCCAGCGTATCGGGCGGTGGTTCAGCGTTGTGCGTTGAGGAAGCCGATGACGGTCGCGCCCCACCAGCACAGCTGCGACACCAGTCCGGTGGCCGCGCCCCAGGCCAGCAGCCGCGGCGTCAGCGGGTGCTCGCCGCGGGCCTGCAGGCGGCGGTTGAGCGCGCATGCCTGAATCCCGTTGAGCGTCAGCACGAGTACCAGCGCCAGCTTGGTGCGGGTCATGGTGGAGGCGAGATTCGGTTCCAGCACGCAGCCGCTGGCCACCAGCCCGGCCAGGCCCAGCCAGATCGGCACGTGCAGGCGGCCGACCGCCCGCAGGGTCTCGGCCAGTCCGAGACCTCCTGCGGCCCATCGCAGAACGAAGGAATCGGCCGTGAGTACCCCGCCGAAACCCACCACCAGCGAGGCCAGATGGACGAACAGCCCGCCGGTGTGCACGGCCGGGCTGGTGGTGACGTGGGCGGCGATCCAGACGGCGGCCGCGAAGGCGCCGGTGGCCAGTAGCGCCGTGGCGGACACGATCCGCCACGAATCGTGCGGGAGTCCCGCCGTCCCGGTGTGATGCCGGGCGTCACTGGTCTGGAGCATGGCCTAGCCTTCTGTTAGGTAAGGGAATCCTAAACTACTAAGAAGGTCGTCCCGGTGGCAAGTCGGCAACGATCCCGTGGCGGCTCGCATCGAGGCACACTGGTGTGAGTTGTCGTGCGCGGGAGGGGAGAACCTGATGGACGCCAGGATTCGCGGAACCGTCATGCCGGTGCTCGAGGTCGCACTGGACCCCGGTGACCGGCTCATCGCCGAGGCCGGCCAGCTCTCCTGGATGACCGACTCCATCCGCCTCAGCACCTCCACCCGCGGCGCCGCGGGCGGCGTCTTCGGCGCGGTCCGCCGCGCCATGGCGGGCGCGGGCCTGTTCATGACCGAGTACACCGCCCACCGCGATCCCGGCCGGGTCGCCTTCGCCGCCAAACTCCCCGGCCAGATCCTGCCCGTACAGATCGGCAAGGGGCGCGAATACCTGGTGCACCGGCACGGATTCCTCTGCGCCGCAGGCGATGTCCGCGTCGCTCTGAGCTTTCAGCGCCGCCTGGGCGCGGGCATCTTCGGGGGCACCGGATTCACGCTGCAGCGACTCAGCGGCGACGGCTACGCCTGGGTCGAGCTCTCCGGCGAGGTGGTCCAATACGATCTGGCCCCCGGCGAGACCCTCCGCGTCCACCCCGGCCACATCGGATTGTTCGATGCCTCGGTGGATTTCGACATCACCATGGTCAAGGGCATCCGCAATGTGCTCTTCGGCGGTGACGGCCTCTTCCTCGCCGCCCTCACCGGCCCCGGCCGAGTCTGGTTGCAGTCCTTGACCATCACCAACCTCGCCCACTCCCTCATCCCGTACCTGCCCATCCCGGACGTCGGCGCCCCGCAGCGCTGACGACGTCAGGCCGAGAGTTCGAGGGGGAGGGCGGCGGTGGCGTAGCGGTCCAGGGCCACTTCGGCCAAGAGCGGGTGTGCGCCGATGGTTTCGGCGTGCGGCAGTTGCGGCAGGGCGTCGTGCAGCCGGTCGGTGAGCAGGCCCGGGGCCAGGAACCAGGGCGCGACCAGGACGCGGTCCGCGCCGCGGGCCCGGAGCCGGGCGAACGCCCGTTGCACCGTGGGTTCGGTGGTGGCGAAGCAGATTTCGGTGTCCCAGCCGGTCATCGCGGTCAGCAGCCGTGCCACGTCACCGGTGCGGGTATTGGCGGCCGTGGACGAGGAGCCCACGGCGGCAACGGCAATGCCCCAGCGTGGACCGGCGGGCCGGCTCGCGCTGGGGGCGACGTCGGTCAACGTCGCGGGCGGGGCGTCCGCGCTCACGGCCGCGACGATGCAATCGCGCAGGGCGATGATCAGATGCGGATCGGGGCCGAGCACTTCGGCCTGGGTCAGCCGCAGCCGGGGATGCCGGGCGCGAGCGGCCTCCAGCATCCCGGGCAGGTCCACCCGGGCATGAAAGGCACTGCCCAGCAGCAGTGGAACCACGATGGCATGCGAATGCCCGTCGGCCGCAACCGCATCCACGACCTGATCCACCGAGGGCGTGCTCAGATCCAGAAACGCCAGGCGCACATCGAGATCCGGCCGCTGGGCCGCGATCCGCGCGACCACGGCCCGCATGGTCGCGGCCGAGCGCGGATCCCGGCTGCCGTGCGCCACGGCGATGAGCGCGGGCGCGTCCTCGATCCGCAAGGGGCGGGCCGGGCCGCCGCGCACCGTGGACAGTGTCCCGGGTGCGCGGTGAGCGGCCGCCCCGCCCGGCGGGACGGCCGGAACGGCGCCGTTGCCGGGCGGATTCATCTCAGGCCCCGACCTCGACCGCGGTCAGCGCGTCGCCGACCAGGCCCGCGGCCAGGGTGTTGCCACCCGCGGGGTCGATCAGCAGGAACGAACCGGTGTGGCGGTTGACGCTGTAGTCGTCGGCCACGATCGGGTCGGCCACGCGCACCGAGATGCGGCCGATGTCGTTGAGCGACAGCGACTCCGGGGCCGGATCGGCGGCCAGATGCTGCTCGTCGAAACGCTCCAGCAGCGCGCCGACAATAGCCTGCGTGGTGCGGGTGCCGTGTTTGAGCAGCAGGCGCGCGCCCGGGCGCAGCGGCTTGTCGCCGAGCCAGCAGACGGTGGCGTCGAAGGCCTCGATCGGTTCGGGAGCGCCGGTGGCGGCGGCGATCACGTCACCGCGCGAGACGTCCACGTCGTCGGCCAGGATCAGGGTCACGCTGCGGCCGGGCTGGGCCGAACCCAGTTCCCCGTTCGGGGTGTCGATGCGCTCGACCGTGGTGCGGGTGCCGGACGGCAGCACCACGACCTCGTCGCCCTTGGACACCACGCCCGCCGCGACCTGACCCGCGTAGCCGCGGTAGTCCGGGTACTCGGCGGTGCGCGGCCGGATCACGTACTGCACCGGGAAACGCAGCCCCACCTCGTGGCGGCCGTGCACGTCCGCGTCCACCGGCACCGACTCCAGGTGCTCGATGAGCGAGGGCCCGTCGTAGTACGGGGTGTTCTCCGAGCGCGAGGCGACATTGTCGCCGTGCAGCGCGGAGACCGGGATCTCCTGCACATCGTCGGCCGACCAGCCGAGTTTGGCGGTCAGCTCGGCGAATTCGGAGGTGATCTTGTCGAACACGCCGGCCGGATCGTCCACCAGGTCGATCTTGTTGACGGCCAGCACCAGCTTCGGCACCCCCAGCAGCGCCATGACCGCGGCGTGCCGGCGGGTCTGCTCGATGACACCCTTGCGGGCGTCGACGAGCAGGATCACCAGCTGCGCGGTGGACGCGCCGGACACCGTGTTGCGGGTGTACTGCACGTGGCCCGGGGTGTCGGCGAGCACGAAAGACCGCTTGGGCGTGGCGAAGTAGCGGTACGCCACGTCGATGGTGATGCCCTGCTCGCGCTCGGCGCGCAGGCCGTCCACCAGCAGCGACAGGTCCGGCGTGGACAGACCCTTGTCGACCGAGGCGCGGGTCACCGCGTCGATCTGGTCCGCCAGTACGGACTTGGTGTCGTACAGCAGCCGTCCGACCAGGGTGGACTTGCCGTCGTCGACCGATCCGGCGGTGGCCAGTCTCAATAGGTCGGACATCAGAAGTAACCCTCTCGCTTGCGGTCTTCCATGGCGGCTTCGGAGACGCGGTCGTCGCCTCGGGTCGCGCCACGTTCGGTGAGCCGGGACGCGGCGACCTCGGCCAGAATCGCGTCATTGTCGGCGGCATCGGAAATGATCGCGCCGGTGGTGGATCCGTCGCCGACGGTGCGGTAGCGCACCGACTTGATCAGCAGCTCCTCGTTGTCGGCCGGGCCGCCCCACACGCCGGGGGTCATCCACATGCCGTCGCGCTGGTACACCGGGCGCTCGTGGGCGTAGTAGATGCTGGCCAGCTCCACGTCCTCGCGGGCGATGTAGCGCCAGATGTCGAGCTCGGTCCAGTTCGAGATCGGGAACACGCGCACGTGCTCGCCCGGAGCGTGCCGGCCGTTGTACAGGTTCCAGAGCTCGGGCCGCTGCCGCTTCGGGTCCCAGCGGCCGAAGGCGTCGCGCAGCGAGAAGATGCGCTCCTTGGCGCGCGACCGCTCCTCGTCGCGGCGGCCGCCACCGAAGACCGCGTCGAAGCGGTGCTCGTTGATGGCGTCCAGCAGCGGCACGGTCTGCAGCGGGTTGCGGATCCCGTCCGGGCGCTCCTGCAGGCGGCCGTCGGCGAGGTAGTCCTCCACCGACGCGACATGCAGGCGCAGGCCGTACTTCTCGACCACCTTGTCGCGGAAGTCGAGGACCTCGGGCAGGTTGTGCCCGGTGTCCACGTGCAACAGCGCGAACGGCAGCGGTGCGGGCCAGAAGGCCTTGATCGCCAGGTGCAGCAGCACCGTGGAGTCCTTACCGCCCGAGAAGAGGATCACCGGGCGTTCGAACTCGCCCGCTACCTCACGGAAGATATGGATGGACTCGGACTCCAGGGCGGCCAGAGTGTCGAATTCTGCCCCGAGCGGAGCGAGAAGATCAGATGCAGCGATGGAAGTCATGATGCGTGCAACCCGCATTCGGTCTTGGCGAGCCCGGCCCAGCGGCCGGATCGCGGATCGGATCCAGGTTCCGGCTTCCGCGTGCACGGAGCGCAACCGATGGACGGATATCCCTCTTCGACAAGGGGATTCACGAGGATGCCGTTCGCCTCGATGTAGGCGGCCATCTCGTCGTCGGACCAGGCGGCGATCGGGTTGATCTTCACCAGGCCGAAGCCCTCGTCGAAGGAGATCAAGGGCGCATTGGCGCGGGTGGGCGCCTCCACCCGGCGGATGCCGGTGACCCAGGCGTTGTACCCGGTCAGCGACTTCTTCAACGGCACCACCTTGCGCAGGCGGCAGCATTCGGCGGCGTCCCGCGCGAACAGGTCCTTGCCGAGCAGCTGATCCTGTTCGGCCACACTGTGTTCCGGCTGCACATTGACGATGTTCACGCCGTACACCAGCTCGACCGCGTCCCGGGTGCCGATGGTCTCGGCGAAGTGGTAACCGGTGTCGAGGAACAGCACGTCCACACCCGGGCGCACCTGGGCGGCCAGCTGCACCAGCACGGCGTCCTGCATGTTGGACGCCACGATGTAATTCGCGCCGAAGGTGTCCTCGGTCCACTGCAGCAGTTCCTGCGCGGTCGCGTTCGGGCCGAGCTCGGCATTGCCCATCTCGACCAGGGCGCGCAGCTCGGATTCCGCGAGTTTCGTTGTGGTCATTGATGTTTCTCCCAACTACCGCAGGTCTGCTTCATCGGCTCGGACCGCCCACTGCGCGAAACGCTCACCCTCATCACGGTTCTTGATGAAGTTGCGCACCACGCGCTCGATGTAGTCACCCAGCTCTTCGCTGGTCACCTTGTGCTGCCGGAGCTTTCGGCCGAAGCCGGAGTCGAGGCCAAGGGAGCCGCCCAGGTGAACCTGGAAACCCTCCACTTGATTCCCGTCGCCGTCGTCGACCAGCTGGCCCTTGAAACCGATGTCTGCGATCTGGGACCGGCCGCAGGAGTTGGGGCAGCCGTTGATGTTCACCGTGATCGGCACGTCCAGGTCGGCATTGATATCCGCGAGCCGGGTCTCCAGCTCGGGCGCCAGCACCTGCGACCGCTTGCGGGTCTCGGTGAACGACAGCTTGCAGAACTCGATACCACTGCACGCCAGCAGGTTCCGCCGCCAGTGCGACGGGCGGCCGTGCAGGCCCAGCGGTTCCAGCTCCTCGATCAGCTGCTCGACCTTGTCGTCGGGGACGTCGAGCACGATGAGCTTCTGGTACGGGGTGAAACGGACCCGATCGGAGCCCGCGCGCTCGATCGCGTCGGCCGCCCGGCTCAGGATGGTGCCCGAGACGCGGCCGGCGATGGGGGAGAAGCCGATCGCGTTCAGCCCGTTGCGCAGCTTCTGCACCCCGATGTGGTCGATGGGCCGCTTCGGCTGCTCCGGAGCCGGGCCGTCGATGAGCTTCCGCTTCAGGTACTCGGTCTCGAGCACCTCACGGAACTTCTCGATGCCCCAGTCCTTCACGAGGAACTTGAGGCGGGCCTTGGTGCGCAGGCGGCGGTAGCCGTAGTCGCGGAACAGCGACACGACCGCCTCCCACACATCGGGCACCTCGTTCAGCGGTACCCACACACCGACGCGCTGGGCCAGCATCGGGTTGGTCGACAGGCCGCCGCCGACCCACAGGTCCAGGCCCGGTCCGTGCTCGGGGTGCACGACGCCGACGAAGGCGACGTCGTTGATCTCGTGCACCACATCCTGCTGACCGGAGATGGCGGTCTTGAACTTGCGCGGCAGGTTGGAGTATTCCTTCTTGCCGATGTAGCGCTTGACGATCTCGTCGATGGCCCAGGTGGGATCGATGATCTCGGTGAGGGATTCACCCGCCAGCGGCGAGCCCAGCACCACGCGCGGGCAGTCGCCGCACGCCTCGGTGGTCTGCAGGCCGACCGCTTCGAGCCGCCGCCAGATCTCCGGCACGTTCTCGATTTCGATCCAGTGGTACTGGACGTTCTCGCGGTCGGACAGATCCGCGGTGTCGCGCGCGAACTCGGTGGAGATCTGCGCGAGGGTGCGCAGCTGCTTCAGGTTCAGCGCGCCGGCGTCGCAGCGCACCCGCATCATGAAGTAGCGGGCCTCGAGGATGTCGATGTTCTCGTCGCCGGTCCAGGTGCCGTCATAGCCCTGCTCGCGCTGGGTGTACAGACCCCACCAGCGCATGCGGCCGCGCAGATCGCTCTTGTCGATCGAGTCGAATCCGCCCTTGGCGTAGATGTTCTCGATGCGCGCCCGCACGTTGAGCGGGTTGTCGTCCTTCTTGCTCTGCTCGTTGGCATTGAGCGGCTCGCGGTACCCGAGCGCCCACTGTCCCTCGGACTTGCGCTTCACCGGTCGCGCGGTGCGCTCCCGCGGCGCGACGGGCGCTTCCGACCGCGGGCGATCCGGACGCACGCGTCGCTCCGCGGCGGGCTTTTCGGGCCGGGCGGATCGAGCGTTATCGGAACTGGTGGCGTCGGTGCTCGACGTCATGGGGGTCGCTCCTGAAGGGTCTTGCGGGCAGGCGGGAGGGGCTGGCTCACGCCTCCGATATCAGAGAACCGGCTCTTACGGCGTCAGGTGGACGCCGGATTCCGGGAGAATGGGAGCCGATCTACCGGAGGCTTCCCGGCAGACAGCTCGCGCTGCAGACACGCTTGAAGTCGACATGGCGACGCGCCACGAGTCGCACTCCAAGTCCAGTCATGGGGCTTATTGTGCCACGTCAGCAGGGTCGTTCGGACTGCCGGATCGAATTTTCCGCAGTTTCCCGGGAAATCCCCTGGATATATTGTCCGATTTGTGACGGGCATCATAGATCAACGCCCGGCATACCTTTGGGCGGTTGACCTGAACAGTTGTGCCGGTGAGGCTACGCCATCCGATCGGCATCGGATGCCGCGAGGCGGGCCTTGGCCGCCGCCAGCCGGCCCAGCTCATCGGCCAGTTCGGGGGAGATCGCCCAGTCCGGGCGATCGATGAATCCGGCCGGTAGGTACGGCGAACGAATGGCCGTCCGATAGCCCAGATCCCGCGCCCAGCAGGCCAGAGCCAGCAGCGGCAGCGCCAGGACGCCCTCGGGATCGTTGCGCCAGGTGTCGTTGTCGAAGAAGGCGCGATGCAGCCGCAGCGCGTTCGTCATCTCCCAGTCGAAGCCCTCGGAATCACCGTCCGCCAGGCGCAGGAACACCTCCACGGCCGGCCGGAACAGCAGGTCCGTCACCCGCTGCGCACCCACCCGGCTGGTGGTGTCCAGCGCCCAGGCCGCCTCGTACACGCTCTTCGGGCCGAACCGCCAGGCCGTCTGCAGCAGCCGCACCCACTCGTACTGGAAGTCGTCGAAGGCGCCGTCGCCGAACTCGCGCAGCCGCTCGATCGGATACTCGACCAGCTCACCCATGGCCTCGGCGTCGCGGGCGATGAGCGTCCACCAGAACGCCGCCCGCCAGCCCGCCACCCGGTCGTACTTGTCGAAGCCGGATTCGATGCCGCTCGCCCGGAACCGCCGCGTCACCGTCTGCTCGGTCGAATGCGCGAAATACCAGGTCCGCGCCCGGAACGCCGGCGGATCCGACATCAGCATGGTGGCCAGCAGCACACCGTCCATCGAACGCGAGAAGTTCGGGCCCTCCGGCCGCACCGGCATCCGCGACCGATAGACCACCGGGGCCACGGAGCCCTCGTCGACCTCCCTGATCGACCTGGCATCGACCCCGTGCCGCGGTACCTCGATCATCGGCCCGTCCCCGTCCGCACCTGGAGCCGATCGCGCGGCTCGCCGAAATCCCTTGGAATGTATCCGGATTCGACGTGCCCCGCAGTCCGAGCAGCGTCCCCGCGCGGGCGGGTGCGCTGTGACCGGGGCAACCGGTCACACTGGATGGGTGACCTCGACTGCTCCCCAACAGACCTCCGGCACTGCCGCGGCGGCCGTCGCCGACGTGCCGGTGCTGCGCGATTTCGGGGGCGGGCCGTTCGGGATCTACATCCACGTGCCGTTCTGCGCGACGCGGTGCGGGTACTGCGACTTCAACACCTATACGGCGGGGGAGCTGGGGAGCTCGTCGTCACCGCAGTCGTGGTTCGAGGCGCTGAAGGGTGAACTTGCCACGGCGGCACGGGAATTCGACGGGCTGCCGTCCGCCACGCCGGCGGTGGAGACCGTGTTCGTGGGCGGTGGCACACCGTCGCTGCTCGGTGGGGACGGGCTCGCGGGGGTGCTCGACGCCATTCGCGAGAACTTCACGCTCGCGCCCGGGGCCGAGGTGACGACCGAGTCCAATCCGGAATCCACCTCGCCCGAATTCTTCGATCGCATCCGCGCGGCCGGGTACAACCGTGTCTCGCTGGGCATGCAGTCCGCCGCCCAGCACGTGCTGAGGATCCTGGACCGGACCCACACGCCCGGCCGGGCCGTGGCCGCCGCCAAGGAAGCTCGTGCCGCGGGCATCGAGCACGTCAATCTGGACCTCATCTACGGCACGCCCGGGGAAACCGACGCCGACCTCGACGTCAGCCTCGATGCCGTGCTGTCCGCGGGGGTCGACCACGTGTCGGCCTACTCCCTCATCGTCGAGGACGGCACCGCCCTGGCCCGCAGGGTCCGGCGTGGCGAACTTCCCGCCCCCGACGACGACGTGCTCGCCGCCCGCTACGAGCGCATCGACACCCGCTTGGGCGCGGCCGGCCTGCAGTGGTACGAGGTTTCCAACTGGGCCGCCTCCGACGCGGCCCGCTGCCGCCACAACCTCGGCTACTGGGACGGCGGCGACTGGCTCGGCGCGGGGCCGGGCGCGCACAGTCACATCGGCGGCGTCCGCTGGTGGAACGTCAAACACCCGGCGCGCTACGCGGATCGGGTGACCACCGGCGCCCTCCCCGCCGCGGGCTGGGAGTCCCTCACGCCCGAGGAGCGCTACACCGAGCGCGTGATGCTCACCGTCCGGCTCCGGACGGGCCTCCCTCTGGCCGATCTCGATGTCGACGGCCGCGCCGCCGCTGACGGCGTGATCGCCGATGGCCTGGCCGAGCGGGTGAGCGACCATCTGATTCTCACCGACCGCGGCCGGCTGCTCGCGGACGGTGTTGTCCGCACCCTCCTGGGCTGATTCGGCGCCGTCGCCCGATGGGGCCGGCCGGACTGATCGTTTGCGTTCCGGATCGCGGTCGGACTCGGGCTGTGACCTGCGGAGATCGGCGAACAACGGGTAGAACCGGTCGGTCCGGACTAGATTGACGGACGGAGATTTCGTACAGCCGGTCTGTATCGCGGTCGGAGCCTCGGCCGCGGCCCGTAGCGCCCCGGAGCAACCTACGGCAGCGCCCCGAACAACCTTCGGCCCGAGGACATCTCATGGTGAAGCCACCTGTGCGACACGTCGAGCTTCTGAATCGCCTCCGTATCCGTGCCGGTCGCGCGGCCTCCCGAACCGTGTGCGCGGCGGGGGTGGCCCTGGCGCTGGCCGTGACCCCGCTCGCCGCCGCACCGGTCACGGCCGCGGCCCTGCCCACGATCGTGCTGGTGCACGGCGCCTTCGCCGACTCCTCCAGCTGGGACGGGGTCGCTGCCCAGCTGCGCGCCGACGGCTATTCCGTTGTGACGCCGGAGAATCCATTGCGCGGTCCCGCCTACGACGCGGCGGCGATCCAGCACACCATCGACGGCATCGCGGGTCCGATCGTGCTGGTCGGCCACTCCTACGGCGGCACCGTGATCAGCAACGTGCACGACTCGAAGATCGAATCCCTGGTCTACATCTCGGCTTTCGCGCCGACCCAGGGGGAAGCCGCACTGCTGGAACTGAATCCGATCCAGTACCCCGGCTCGCAACTCACCCTCGCCCTGCGGCTGAAGGTGGTGACCGACCAGCAGGGGATCGCGGACAGGAATGTGGACGCCTACATCGACCCCGCCAGTTTCCCCGACGTCTTCGCCCAGGACGTCGATCCGGCCACCGCCGCCGCCATGGCCGCCCGCCAGCACTCCCTGGCCCTGTCGGCCAACCTCGAACCCTCGGGCTCGCCCGCCTGGGCCGCCACGCCGAGCTGGTATCTGGTCAGCACCGCGGACCGCGTGATTCCCCCTGCGTCCCAATGGGATATGGCCAAGCGCATGAACGCCCACACCTCCTCGATCGACGCCTCCCACGCCAGCCTCGTTTCCCACCCGGCCGACGTGGCCGCAGTCGTGGAGGCCGCCGCCGGTCAGTGACACCGGGACACGGCACGGGCGGACACCCGGCACCGCGCGTGCGCCGACTCCGCCCAGGTGGCGGGCGGTGGCACAGCGACTTGCGTCGGGGACACTAAACTGGAGGAGATAATCCGGGAAATCCGCGTGGCCGGTGCCGAATGATCGGCTGCTTCCTGCCGCGGAGGGCTCGGGCGTGCACGAGGCGTACCCGAGGGCGAGCAAGGAGGTGGGGCCATCATGTCGAGCACCGAGCAACGACGGCTCGAGGTCCTGCGGGCCATCGTCGCGGACTACATCGCGACGAAGGAGCCCATCGGGTCCAAGACCCTGGTCGAGCGGCACAATCTGGGTGTCTCCAGCGCCACCGTCCGCAATGACATGGCGGTGCTCGAGGCCGAGGGCTACATCGCCCAGCCGCACACCTCCTCCGGCCGCATCCCCACCGACAAGGGCTACCGGCAGTTCGTCGACCACATCTCCGAGGTCAAGCCGCTGTCCGGCGCGGAACGCCGCGCGATCATGGAATTCCTGGAGAGCGGCGTCGATCTCGACGACGTGCTGCGCCGCGGCGTCCGCCTGCTGGCCCAGCTGACCCGGCAGGTCGCCATGGTCCAGTACCCGACCGTGTCCGCGTCCACCGTGCGCCATATCGAGGTCGTCGCGCTCAACCCGGCCCGCTTGCTACTGGTCGTGATCACCGACACCGGCCGCGTCGATCAGCGCCTGGTCGATCTGGGCACCGTCGTCAGCGAGGACGATCTGGCCGCCCTGCGCGGCATGCTCGGCAAGGCCATGGACGGCAAGCGCCTGGCCGCCGCGTCCGTGTCGGTCGCCGAACTCCCCGAACACTCCCCGTCGCCCAAACTCCGCGATGTGCTCATCCGCGTCTCGACCGTGCTGGTCGAGACGCTGGTCGAGCATCCGGAGGAGCGCCTGGTGCTGGGCGGCACCGCCAACCTCACCCGCAATGCCTCCGACTTCGCCGGGAACGGTTTCCCGGGTTCGCTGCGTTCGGTCCTGGAGGCCCTCGAGGAACAGGTGATCGTGCTGAAGCTGCTGGCCGCGGCACAGGTCCCGGGTACCGTGACGGTGCAGATCGGCGAGGAGACCAAGGTCGAGCAGATGCGCGGGACGGCCGTGGTGTCCACCGGTTACGGGCTGACCGGTACGGTGCTCGGAGGTATGGGGGTGCTCGGACCGACCCGCATGGACTACCCGGGGACGATTGCCTCGGTGGCGGCTGTCGCCCGATACATCGGTGAGGTGCTCGCCGAACGGTGAGCAGGCCCAGAAGACGAAACAGGACTAGAGAGCGCACGTGGCACGGGACTATTACGCACTGCTCGGAGTCGCACGCGGTGCGACCGACCAGGAGATCAAGCGCGCCTACCGGAAGCTGGCGCGTGAACTGCATCCCGACGTCAATCCGGACCCGGAGGCCCAGGAGAAGTTCCGCGAGGTCTCCACGGCCTATGAGGTGCTGTCCGACGCGGAGAAGCGGCGCATCGTCGACCTCGGTGGTGACCCGCTGGAATCCGCCGGCGGCATGGGCGGCGGCTTCTCCGGCGCCGGATTCGGTGGCCTCGGCGACGTATTCGAGGCATTCTTCGGCGGCATGAACGCCTCCGGCGGCACCCGCAAGCCGCGCGGCCGCGTGCAGCCGGGCGCCGATTCGCTGCTGCGCACGCGACTGTCGTTGCAGGAGTGCGCGGTTGGTGTCACCAAGCACCTGACCGTCGACACCGCCATCCTCTGCGACCTGTGCCAGGGCTCCGGCACCAACGGCAATTCGAAGCCGGTGCGCTGTGAGACCTGTGGCGGCGCCGGCGAGGTGCAGACCGTGCAGCGGTCCTTCCTCGGCCAGGTCATGACCTCCCGCCCCTGCCCCACCTGCCGGGGCGCGGGCGAGACCATCCCCGACCCCTGCCGCAAGTGCGGCGGCGACGGCCGCGTGCGCTCGCGCCGCGAGATCGCCGCGCCCATCCCGGCCGGTGTCGCCAACGGCATGCGGGTGCGGCTGGCTGCGCAGGGCGAGGTCGGCCCCGGCGGCGGCCCGGCCGGCGACCTGTATGTGGAGATCGTCGAGCAGCCGCACGACACCTTCGTGCGCGACGCCGACGACCTGCACTGCACCATCCGCGTCCCCATGGTGGACGCCGCGCTCGGCACGACCGTCGTCATCGACACCATCCTCGACGGCCCGGTGGAGCTGACCATCCCGGCGGGCACCCAGCCCGGCGAGGCGTCGGTGCTGCGCGGCCACGGCATGCCCAAGCTGCGCGCCAACTCGCGCGGCGACCTGATCGCGCACCTCGACATCGTGGTGCCGAGCAAGCTCGACTCCAAGCAGGCCGACCTGCTGCGCAAGTACAAGGGCATGCGGGCGAACGAGCACACCGAGGTCCTCTCGGCGCAGTCCGAGCACAACTCGGGCCTGTTCGCGCGCCTGCGCGCCTCCTTCAGCGGACGCTGATCCGTTGGCCGCCACCGTCTTCTACCTCGACGACATTCCCGAACCGGGTGCGACCGCGGTGCTGGACGGCCCCGAGGGGCGCCACGCCGCCACGGTGCGCCGCATCCGGGTCGGGGAACCCATCACCCTCTCCGACGGGCACGGGATTCTCGCCGACTCGGAAGTGGTTGCGGCCCAGAAGGATCGCCTCGAACTGAAGGTGCTGGCCAAACGGGTGGCCGCGCCCTGGACCCCGCAGGTGACGGTGGTCCAGGCCCTGCCCAAGTCCGACCGTTCGGAACTGGCGGTCGAACTCATGACGGAGGCGGGCGCCGACGCCATCGTCCCCTGGCAGGCCCTGCGCTGCGTCTCCAACTGGGAAGCCAAGGCCCGCAAGGGCGTCGAGAAGTGGCGTGCCGCCGCCAGACAGGCCGCCCGCCAATCCCGCCGCGCCTACATCCCGGACGTCGCCGACCTCCACACCACCCGCGACCTCCTGGACCTGGTCCGCACCGCGAAGGCGAACGGCGCGATCGTCGCCGCCCTCCACGAGTCCGGCGAATCCCGCCTGACCGACCTTTCTTTCGCCGGTGTCCCCGAAGTGGTCCTGATCGTCGGCCCCGAAGGCGGCCTCGACGACTCGGAACTGAAGGCCCTCGCCGATGCCGGCGCCGACGTGGTCCTGCTCGGTCCGACCGTGCTGCGCACCTCCACCGCGGCCGCCGTCGCCCTCGGCGCGCTGGGCGCGCTCACCCCGCGCTGGTAGGCCGCCCGCGCCGGTTCGCCACGGAATGGATTCGGGGGTGCGGCAGTTGGATGACACCGGTGTGTTGCCCCTGCTGGTAGCCGTCTATTCACTGGGCGGTGTCGGTGGGCGGCGGTAAACTTCTGTCAACGAAAACGGCATCGAGACCGGAAAGCAGGCCATAGCCACTTTTGAGAACACCAGGCGAAATCGGCGATCAGAGCACACCCATTGCCGGCATCGGCGCCGGCGTCAACGGTTCCGGACCGGCGGGGCGGACCGTTCGTTCCAGCATCGAATTGGCACCGGAATCGGTGTTCGGTTTCCTGGGTTCGGCTGACGAGAACCTGCGTGAGCTCGAGCGCCTCCTCGATGCCGACATCCACGTTCGCGGCAATTCCGTCACGCTGACCGGCAAACCGGCCGATGTCGCGCTGGCGGAACGAGTGGTGGCGCAGCTGGTCGCGCTCACCGCGCGCAATCGGGTGGTCTCGCCCGAGGCCGTGCGGCACACCTACTCCATGCTCACCGAGGGCTCCTCGGATTCTCCGGCAGAGGTGCTGAGCCTGGACATCCTGTCCCGGCGCGGCAGGACCATCCGGCCCAAGACGCTCAATCAGAAGCGCTATGTCGATGCCATCGACGCGCACACCATCGTGTTCGGGGTGGGCCCGGCCGGTACCGGCAAGACGTATCTGGCCATGGCCAAGGCCGTGCAGGCGTTGCAGACCAAGCAGGTCAACCGCATCATCCTGACCCGGCCCGCGGTCGAGGCGGGCGAGCGGCTGGGCTTCCTGCCGGGCACGCTGAACGAGAAGATCGACCCGTACCTACGCCCGCTCTACGACGCCCTGCACGACATGATGGATCCGGAGGCGATCCCGAAGCTCATGCAGGCCGGTGTCATCGAGGTCGCCCCGCTGGCCTACATGCGCGGTCGCACGCTCAACGACTCGTTCATCATTCTGGACGAGGCGCAGAACACGACGGCCGAGCAGATGAAGATGTTCCTCACCCGCCTGGGCTTCGGGTCCAAGATCGTGGTGACCGGTGACATCACCCAGGTCGATCTGCCGCACGGCGCGCGCTCGGGTCTGCGCGCGGCGACGGAGATCCTGCACGGCATCGACGACATCCATATCGCCGAGCTCACCAGCGCCGATGTGGTCCGTCACCGGCTGGTCGGGGAGATCGTCGACGCCTACGACCGGTTCGAGGCGGAGTCGCGGCCCCCGGCCGCGGTCCACTATCCCGGCAATCGGGCACAGCGACGTGCCGCGAGCCGAGGAGAGCGACACTGACCTCTCCCTCTAGGCTGATCGGGTGAGTATCGAGATCGCCAACGAATCGGGTATCGAGGTATCCGAAGAAGAACTGGTCAGCGTCGCGCGGTTCGTCATCGGTCAGATGGATGTGCATCCGGCGGCCGAGCTGTCGATGGTGCTGGTCGATCTCGACACCATGGCGGATCTGCACATGCGCTGGATGGACCTACCGGGTCCCACCGATGTCATGTCCTTCCCCATGGACGAGCTGGAGCCGGGCGGGCGGCCCGATGCCGCCGAGCCCGGCCCCTCCATGCTCGGCGACATCGTGCTCTGCCCCGAGTTCGCGGCCCAGCAGGCCGAGAAGGCCGGGCACTCCATGGATCACGAGCTGGCGCTGCTGACCGTGCACGGCGTCCTGCACCTCCTCGGCTACGACCATGCCGAGCCGGAGGAGGAGAAGGAGATGTTCGCGCTGCAGGCCTCCCTGCTGGAGGGCTGGTACGAGAACGTGCGCCAGGAAATGCGCCGCGCGGAGCTCGCCGAGCGCGACCAGCGGCTGCTGGGCAAGACCGGATTCACCGATACCACCGGTGATCCGCTGGGCCCGGCGTGAATTCATTCGTTCTGCTCCTGCTGGCGATCGTCCTGGTCCCCGCCGGTGGCGTGTTCGCGGCGCTGGATTCGGCGCTGAACACGATTTCGCCTGCGCGCGTGGAGGATCTGGTGCGTGCCGACCGGACCGGGGCGGCGCGGCTGGCGCGCATCATCGCGGATCGGCCGCGCTATGTGAATCTCATGGTGCTGCTGCGTCTCACGTGCGAGATCACCGCGACGGTGCTGCTGGCGGCGGTGCTCATGGACTGGCTGGACGAGGGCCCGGCGCTGCTGATCACCGCGGCGATCATGGTGCTGGTCGACTATCTGGTGATCGGTGTCGGGCCGCGCACGCTGGGCCGCCAGCACGCGTATTCGCTGGCGCTGGGCGCGTCGCTGCCGTTGCAGGCCATCGGCTCGCTGCTGGGCCCGATCAGCCGGCTGCTGATTCTGATCGGTAATGCGATCACCCCCGGTAAGGGTTTCCGCAACGGTCCCTTCGCCTCCGAGATCGAGCTGCGCGAGGTGGTGGATCTGGCGGGGGAGCGCGGCGTGGTGGATGCCGACGAGCGCCGCATGATCCAGTCGGTCTTCGAGCTCGACACCACCCCGGCCCGCGAGGTGATGGTGCCGCGCACCGAGATGGTGTGGATCGAGGCGGAGAAGACTGCGGCGCAGGCCATGTCGCTGGCGGTGCGGTCGGGGCACTCGCGAATTCCGGTGGTGGGCGAGAACGTCGACGACATTCTGGGCGTCGTCTATCTGAAAGACCTGGTGCCGTACGCGGATCGGAGCCGGAAGGTGAAGGTGCGGCAGGTCATGCGGTCCGCCGTGTTCATGCCGGACTCCAAGCCGCTGGACGCGCTGCTGGACGAAATGCAGCGGCGCAGAAACCATATGGCGGTGCTGGTGGACGAGTACGGCGGCATCGCCGGGCTGGTCACCATCGAGGACATCCTCGAGGAGATCGTGGGCGAGATCGCCGACGAGTACGACAAGGACGAGATCGCGCCGATCGAGAAGATCGGCCCGGGCAAGTTCCGGGTCTCGGCGCGACTGCCGGTGGACGACCTGGGCGAGCTGTTCGACACGGTGATCGAGGACGAGGACGTCGACACCGTCGGCGGTCTGCTCGCCCACGCCCTGGGCCGCGTCCCGCTGCCCGGCTCCAAGGCCGTCATCCACGGCCTGCAACTGAAGGGGGAGGGCGCGGCCGACGCCCGCGGCCGCATGCGGATCCACACCGTGGTGGTGCGCAAGAGCCCGGAGCAGACGAGAACCGAACCGGCGGAAAACGAACCGGCCGACGACACACACGAGGATGGAGAGGCCGATGATTGAGTTGGATGCGGAGGACAACAAGCTGTTGGTCCTCGCCCGTGGCGCCATGGGCCGCACCGGCGGCAATGGCGGTGCGGCCGTGCGTGATTCGGACGGCCGCACCTACGCGGCCGGAACCGTGGAGCTGACCGCGCTGAAGCTGACCGCGTTGCAGTCGGCGGTGGCGGCCGCGATCTCCAGTGGCGCAGGCGGTTTCGAGGCGGCCGTGGTGGTCGCGGGCAAGCTGTCGGATCCCGGGGTGTCGGCCGTGCGTGAGGTTTCGCCGTCGGCGCGCATCATTTTCACCGATGCCAAGGGCGCGGTGTTCGACGTGCTGGAGGCCGGTGCGCCCGCGGACTACGGCGTCGAGAATCCCATTGCGGCACAGCAGCCCACGGCGGGCGACGCGGCCGGCGAGCGCGAGGTCCCGGCGGGCTTCGATGTGGAGACCGAATCGGAGGTTTTCGAGTGAGCGGCCAGGGTCAGGACAGCGGTGAATTCCGGTCCGGCTTCGTATGTTTCGTGGGCCGGCCGAACACCGGCAAGTCCACGCTCACCAATGCCATGGTGGGGCAGAAGATCGCCATCACCTCCTCGCGGCCGCAGACCACGCGGCACACCATTCGCGGCATCGTGCACCGCGATCACGCGCAGCTGATCCTGGTGGACACCCCCGGTCTGCACCGGCCGCGCACGCTGCTCGGCCAGCGCCTCAACGACCTGGTGCGCGATACGTATTCGGAAGTCGACGTCATCGCCGTCTGCATTCCGGCGGACGAGAAGATCGGCCCGGGTGACCGCTGGATCGTCGATCAGATCAAGACCATGGCGCCCAAGACGACCCTGCTCGGTGTGGTCACCAAGATCGACAAGGTGAGTCGCGACCAGGTCGCCCACCAGCTCATGGCCGTGTCCCAGCTACTCGGCCCCGAGGCCGAGGTGGTCCCGGTCTCCGCGGTCAAGGGCGAGCAGGTCGAGGTGCTCGTCGACGTCATCGCCTCCCAGATGCCCGAGGGCCCCGCCTTCTACCCCGACGGCGAGCTCACCGATGAGCCCGAGGAAGTCCTGATGGCCGAGCTCATTCGCGAGGCGGCCCTCGAGGGCGTCCGCGACGAGCTCCCGCACTCGCTGGCGGTGGTGATCGAGGAGGTCCTCGAGCGCGAGGAGAACGAGGACCAGGAGACCGACGGCCGCCGCTCCGCCGAGGGCATGCTCGACGTCCACGCCCTGCTCTACGTGGAACGCCCCAGCCAGAAGGCCATCGTCATCGGCAAGGGCGGCGCCCGCCTCAAGGAGGTCGGCACCAACGCCCGCAAGCAGATCGAGCACATCCTCGGCACCCGCATCTACCTCCACCTCCACGTGAAGGTCGCCAAGGACTGGCAGCGCGACCCGAAGCAGCTCGGCAAGCTCGGCTTCTGACCTGCTGCCTGCCCGCGGCCACCTGAGCGGCCGCGGGCAGATTCAGCGGATCACCCTGTGCTGTCGGCGATTTCGCCATCGCCGCGGCTCGGGGCCAGGTGTCGGCTGGGCGTAGGTCCCTGTGGGACGGACGCGTCCGCGCGTAGTCCAGGCTGTCAGCGCATCGGACGGGTCGCCTCCTGGCCGCGGGTCAGGGCTGGGGCCACCAGGGTGTCGGGCGGTGCTTGTGCCATTCCAGCTCCGATTCCAATTGGGCCGCAACGGAAACCAGGAGCGGTTCGGAGTTGGCGGGGCCCATGAG
Source organism: Nocardia sp. NPDC004711 (assembly GCF_053601595.1). Lineage (NCBI taxonomy): Bacteria > Bacillati > Actinomycetota > Actinomycetes > Mycobacteriales > Nocardiaceae > Nocardia > Nocardia sp. NPDC004711. The sequence continues at coordinate 135,810 of NZ_JBSGCB010000017.1, forward strand.
CTGGGAGCCGACGGGGAGGCCGGCGGCGGTGAAGCCGGAGGGGATGTTGACCGCGGGCCAGCCGAGGACGTTCCAGGGCCAGGTGTAGGGGCAGGCCGCGGTGATGAGTTCGTCGGTGGCCCAGCTGCCGATGTCGTCGATCTCGTGGACGCCCGGGGGCGGGGTGGCCGTGGTCGGGGCCAGCACCAGGTCGAAGTCGTCGAAGATGCGGCCGGTTCGCATGCGCAGCAGGGGTTCTGCGCGGCGGGCGGCGGACAGCAGCGGCGAGAGGATGCGGCCGACGGCGGCATTGTGGGTGGTGCGCGGATCCACCTGCGCGCCGGGGAGGCGGTCCAGCGCCTCACGGATGCCGACCATGGAGCGCGGGAGGAAGGTCGCACCCATCAGCACGCCGTAGTGGACGTCGGCGATGGTGACCTCGTGACCGAGGCGGCGCAGCGTGGCGGCGGTGGCGTGCACCCGGGCCTCCACCTCGCGGTCGAGCGTGGTCCTGGTGGCGGTGAACGGGATTCGCAGGGAGAGCGCGATGCGCAGGCGGCCGGGATCGCGGCCGACGGCGTCGGAGACGCGCAGGGCGGGCGGGGTGTGCCGGTCGCCCGGATGAGGTCCGGCGGCGGCGTCCAGCAGGAGCGCCGCATCGGCGACGGTGCGGGCCAGCGGGCCGTTCACGGTGAGCCCGTAGAAGGCTTCCGGCAGCGGCCAGGTGGAGATGCGGCCGCGCTGCGGCTTGATGCCGACCAGGTTGTTCCAGGCGGCCGGGATGCGCACCGAGCCCGCGCCGTCGGATCCCAGTGCGGCGGGCACCAATCCGGCCGCCACCGCCGCGCCGGATCCGCCGGACGACCCGCCCGGCGTGTGCCCGGCGCTCCAGGGATTCGTGGTGTGCCCGAAGGCGTCTCCGCTGGTGAACGGCAGCTGCCCGAGCTCGCAGGTATTGGTCTTGCCGACGATGACCGCCCCGGCCGCACGCAGCCGCCGCACCGACTCCGCGTCCTCGGTCTTGGCGGGGAATTCGCCGCCGCAGCCGAAAGCCGTTGGGGTGCCGGTCAAGTCGGTGTCGTCCTTGATGGCCAGTGGCACTCCGAGCAGGGGCTCGCGGTGCCCGGCGGCGAGTTTGCGGTCGGCGTCGGCGGCCTCGGCGAGCGCTTCGGCCCGTCGCACGATCCGGAAGGCATTGAGCGCCCCCTGGCCGGCCTCGATCCGGTCGAGCGCCGCGCTGGTCGCCTCGACCGAGGTGAGTGTGCCTGCCGCCAGTGCCGCCGCGAGTTCCGCCAGCCCGAGCTCGCCAACCGACGCCAGTGTCATGTGAATCCCGTCTCTCCCGTACTCGGGAGTAACCTAGCGCGATTCTGGTCACACGTCCAACGTGTGGCGGCGTGATCGACCGGGCAGTGGCCGATCACGCCTCATCGGCGGCGAGGGCGCGGCCGATGTGTCCCACGGCGATCCACACCGGCGGCGTACCGGTGCAGCGCATCCGAATCCTCGGTCCGAGGGTCGCGCTCAGCGTGCGCCGCGCGGCCAATCGCCGGCCAACGAACTTCTAATCGGCACACACCCGGTGACTCGTCGTGGTCCGGTCGGTCGCGCGTGCGAGACTGTTGCGGTGCGGTTGTATCGGGATCAGGCGGTGGTGCTGCGCCAGCACAAGCTGGGCGAGGCGGACCGCATCGTCACGCTGCTGACCCGCCAGCACGGCCTGGTGCGCGCGGTCGCCAAGGGTGTGCGGCGCACCCGCTCCAAATTCGGGGCGCGGCTGGAACCGTTCGCCTACGTGGATATACAGCTGTATCCGGGCCGCAATCTCGACACCGTCACCCAGGTGCACACGGTCGAGACCTTCGCCGCCGACATCGTCGCCGACTACGGCCGCTACACCACCGCCTGTGCCGTGCTCGAGACCGCCGAGCGCCTGGCCGGCGAGGAGGGCGCACCCGCCGCCCGCCTGCACACCCTCACCGCCGGCGCGCTGCGCGCCATCGCGCTGGGCCGCCGCCCCCACGAACTGATCCTGGACGCATACCTGTTGCGCGCCATGGCTTTCGCCGGTTGGGCGCCCGCCCTCGACGACTGCGCCCGCTGCGCCACCCCCGGCCCGCACCGCGCCTTCCATGTGGCCGCGGGCGGCGCGGTGTGCGTGCACTGCCGTCCGCCCGGCGCGGCCACGCCCATGGTCGGCGTTCTCGACCACATGAGCGCTCTCAATCGGGGCGACTGGTCCGGCGTCGACGCCGTCTCCGACGCCATGCGCCGCCAGGCCAGCGGTCTCATTGCCGCGCATCTGCAGTGGCACCTGGAACGGCAGCTGCGCACGCTGCCGCTCATCGAGCGCACCCGCCCGCACGAGGCCGTCGAGCGCGACGCGGTGGCCGAGCGTCCCCGTGCCGCCATCGGCTGACGCCTGGGCGAATCACCCTGGGAGTCCCGGTGAGCGGGCGCGGGAAAGCGGGTCCGGATCAGTGAGATTCGATACAGAGCCATCGAACGTTAGGGAGCCTAAAGTTCACGGCGTGTCGGGTTCTCCTCATCGAAAGTCCTCGCCCGCGGCCGTCCGCCGCCTGCCGGTGTCGCTGGCCGTCGCCGCCGTGCTGGCCGCCTCGGCGACCGCGACCGCCGCGGCCCAGCCGGTGCTGCCGAGTTCGCCGTTCGGCGGGCTCGCGTACACGGTGAAGGTCGAAAAGCCCGGCGAGAGCGACGGATTCATCTACTACACCACCGGCGTGAGCGCCGCCGCGCTGGTGCCGGGGCTGGGTACCGTGGCCCAGGTGTTGCCGGGCGGGAAGCCCGCGAACGTCATTGCCGACCGGTCCGGCAAGGAGATCAAACGCTACGAACCGCCTGCGGGACAGGATGTCTCGAACTTCCGGACGCAGATCTACCAGGGGCGCAAGGTGCTCACCTGGTGGCAGGGCAGCACGGTCGCCGGCCACGGCTCGGGTGTGGGAATCATCGCGGACGGGGACTTCAACGTGCTGGCGACCGTCGACCCGGGTGGGGCGGGCGCGGATGTGCACGAATTCCGGCTGACCCCCGACGGTCACGCGCTGCTCACCTCGTACCCGCAGGTCGATGCCGATCTCACCGCCATCGGCGGCCCGGCGAACGGGAAGATGTTCGACACCGTCGCCCTGGTGATCGATGTCGCCTCGGGCCGGCAGCTGTTCCGCTGGAGCGCGGCCGAGCACGTGCCACTGAGTGATTCGGAGACCTCGGGCAAGCTGTCCGGCGACGTCTACGACCCGTATCACATGAACTCGATCAGCCAGGATCCGTCCGGGAATCTGGTTGTGTCCCTGCGCAATACGTCCGCTGTCTACGATGTCGACCCGAATACCGGCGATATCCGGTGGCAGCTCGGCGGCAAGCATCCGACCCTGATCGCCGATCCGGACGTGCAGTTCGCCTTCCAGCACGATGCCGAGTTCGCCGACGCCTCGACGCTGCGGCTGTTCGACAACAACTCCAGCGGTGTGGAATCGCGCGGGAAGTCGAGCGTGGAGTGGATCCACCTCGACCCGGCCGCGGGGCGCGCCACCCTGGTGCGCAATCAGGAGCACCCGGACGGTCTGGTCACCCCCGCCATGGGCAACGCCCAGGCCCTGCCGAACGGCAATACCCTGGTCAGCTGGGGTATGACGCCCCGCATCTCGGAGTTCACCCCGAGCGGCGAGCTGGTCTACGACGCCGTCCTGCCCTTCGGCAGCTACCGCGCCTACCTCGATAGTCTCCCCAGCTGACCGGCCGGGCGCTCGGCGGCGGGGAAATGCCGGTTTCCCCGCCGCCGTACGCCGTCCGGTGGAGGAAATGTGGAGGTCCGGTGGCAATGGTGTGGGCGCCGTCCGGCCTCGCGGAGCGTCGGGCAGGATGGTGGTCGTGATCGGGAACCGGAAGTCATCGACTGAGCAGCGTGTTGTGCGGCCGCCGTCGCCGCATCCGTCGGGGGCGAAGCCGCCGGCGATTCCGGCGGAATTCGTGCCCAGGCATGTGGCGCTGGTGATGGACGGCAACGGCCGCTGGGCCCAGGAGCGCGGGCTGCCCCGCACCGCGGGCCACGAGCGCGGCGAGGCGGTGCTCATGGACACCGTCGAGGGCTGTATCGAGATGGGCGTGAAGTGGCTGTCGGCCTACGCCTTCTCCACCGAGAACTGGCGGCGCAGCCCCGACGAGGTGCGCTTCCTGATGGGCTTCAATCGCGATGTGATCCGCCGCCGTCGCGACGAGATGCACGAGATGGGGGTGCGGGTGCGCTGGGCCGGCCGCCGACCGCGCCTGTGGCGCAGCGTGATCAAGGAATTGGAGATCGCGGAGGAGCTCACCCGGGACAATACGGTGATGACCCTCACCATGTGCGTCAACTACGGCGGCCGCGCCGAGATCGCCGACGCCGCAAGGGAAATCGCGCGCCGGGTGGCCGCCGGGGAACTCGACCCGGAGAAGATCACCGAGGCCACCGTGGCCCGCTACCTCGACGAACCCGATATGCCGGACGTGGACCTGTTCCTGCGTCCCTCGGGTGAACTGCGCACCTCCAACTTCCTGATCTGGCAGGCCGCGTACGCCGAATTCGTGTTCCAGGAAACGCTTTTCCCCGATTTCGACCGCCGCAACCTCTGGGACGCCTGCCTGGAGTACGCCAAGCGTGACCGTCGCTTCGGAGGCGTGAAATGACCGACCAGCTCACCCCGGCCGAGGCGCTCCAGGACCGCGCCCGCGCCCTGCTGCTGCGCTACGGCGTGGAGGTTCGCGAGGAGGACGGCGGCCTCGGCTTCGAGTACGAGGGCGCGCTGTGCTCGCTGCGCGGCGTCAACCTCTCGCCCGGCCTGGATGTGCTGGCGCTCATGTGCATCCTGGCCTGGGATCGCCCGGTGAAACCGCAGCTGCACAAGCGGGTCGCCGAACGCAATGCCGCGCTCCAGTTCGGCACGCTCACCGTGGCGTCCCGCGAGAAGCTCGCGGATGTCATCCTGCGCTACACCTTCCCGGCCGCGGGGCTCGAGGACGAGCCTCTGGCCACCATCCTGCTGCTGACCCTCTCCGGGGCGGGCCGTGCCCGCCAGGGCCTGCTGCCCTGACGTCGGTACCCGGTGCCGCCCGGGATCGGTTCAGGCTCGGGCGGATTCGGTCGCGGCCTCGGCGGCGCGACGGTGGTCGGGGAGGATCTCGGTGATGCCGCGCGCGAAGGTGTCGGGGTCGACGTCGCCGAGGATGAGGTGCTGCAGGATGAAGCCGGGTAGTAGGCCGAGGAAGATCTTGGCCACCGCGTCGGTGTCGGCGTCCGGGGGGAGCCAGCCGACGTCGCGCATGCGCTCGGCGTAGTCGAACCAGAGGCGGCGGATGCCGAGGATATTGGTGCGGACGTAGTCGGCGATATTGGCGTCGGTCAGGGCCAGCGACCAGGCCTGCGGGATGATGCGGACCGGCCCGCCGGGGACGCTGAGCCGGACGATGGCCTCGCACATGATGCGGACCAGGTCCGGGGGCGTGGGGAGCGGGTCGCTGTAGACGGCTTCGCTGAGGGCCGCGCGCAGGTCGACGGTGGCGTCGGTGGCGAGGTCCTTGATGATGTCGTCCTTGGACTTGAAGTACCGGTAGACCGCCCCGGCCGACAGTCCGGATTCGGCGAAGACGTCCTGCATGGTGGTGGCGTGCAGGCCCTTGCGGGCGAAGCAGGTCTGCGCGGCGTCGAGAATTTGCTGCCGGCGGCGTTCCAGGTGTTCCTCGCTGACTCTGGGCATGCGCCCAAAGTAAAACGAATATCCGTTCTTGACAAGGGGACATTGGGATGTCAGCCTTGTCCCCAATAAAAGAACGAACCTTCGCTTTCTTTGGATGGGTCATGAACACAGTCCAGCGCTCCCTCGCCCTCGGTCTCGCCGCGGCCGCCATTCAGGCCCTGATGCTCATCGCCTTCGCCTGGCCCGCCGCCCGGGTCGCGCCCCGGGATCTACCCATCGCCATCACCGGCCCGCAGGCCGCCGCGGTTGCCCGGCAGCTGACCGATCGCGAGCCCGGCGGCTTCGACATCCGCACCGTCGCAGACGAATCCACCGCTCGCGACGCCATCGAGCATCGAGATGTATACGGGGCCATCCTGACCGGTGGGCAGCCCCGGGTGCTGATCGCATCGGCCGCGAGTCCGATTGTGGCCCAGCAGCTCTCGGCCTTCGCGCAACAGCTGAACGGCACGCAGGCGGCACCGGTGCAGGACGTGGTCGCCGCCGACGTCCACGATCCGCGCGGAAGCGGTTTCGGTGCAATGGTTCTCCCGCTGGTGATGTCCGGCCTGGCCGGCGGCGTGCTGCTGACCCTGCTGGTGCCGTCGCTGCGCGCCCGTGCTCTCGGCCTGGCCGTCTTCGCGATCGCCGGTGGGCTGCTGAGCATGTCGATCGTCCAGGGCTGGCTGCATCTGCTGCCCGGCGCGTACCTGACCATGGCCTCGATCAGCGGACTGGTGTCTCTCGCCGTCGCCGGCACCGTGGTCGGTCTGGCCGCCGTGCTCGGTCAGGCCGGCATCGGCCTGGGCGCGCTCACCATGCTGCTGGTCGGAAACCCCTTCTCCGGAGCCACCTCCGCGCCCGAACTGCTGCCCAAGCCGTGGGGCGAGATCGGCCAGCTGCTGCCGCCCGGCGCCGCCGCCACCCTGCTCCGCTCGACGGCCTTCTTCGGTGACGCCGCCATCGCGGGCCCGCTGACGGTCCTGCTGTGCTGGGCCGCGGCCGGTCTCGCTCTCCTCGGTGCGGGGATCGCCCGCACTCGGCGGACCGTCCCGGCTCTCGCCCCGGACCTGGTGCCCGCGGCCTGAACTCGGCATCCGGACAGCAAAAGCCGCGCGCCTCCCGCCCAATGGGCAAGGGGCGCGCGGCTTCTCGCTGTCAGCTCTTGTGGCAGCAGTTCTGGCAGGTGCCGAAGATCTCCATGGTGTGGCTGATATCGGTGAACCCGTGCTCGGTGGCGATCGAGTCCGCCCAGGCCTCCACGGTCGGCCCCTCCACCTCGACGGTCCGGCCGCACTGGCGGCAGACCAGGTGATGATGGTGCCCGGTGGAGCACTGCCGGTACACCGATTCCCCGGTGTCGGTGCGCAGCACGTCGACCATCCCGGCGTCGGCGAGCGACTGCAGGGTGCGGTACACCGTGGTCAGCCCGATGCCCTCACCGCGCTTGCGAAGTTCGTCGTGCAGCTCCTGTGCGGAGCGGAATTCGTCGATGTCCGCGAGCAGGGCGGCGATTGCACTGCGCTGACGGGTGCTGCGGACCCCAACGGTCTTCTCGCTTGTTCCCACGGATCACCCTTCCTCGGCGTGTGCGACCGCGTCGATGACTATGTGCGCGAGATGTTCGTCGACCAGTTCATAGATGACCTCGCGGCCGGTGCGCTCACCGCGCACCACCCCGGCGGACTTGAGGATGCGCAGGTGCTGGCTGATCAGCGGCTGGGTCACTCCGAGGGTATCGACCAGTTCGTGCACGCAGCGCGGCGACTCCCGGAGCTGGAGCACAATGGCAATGCGGACGGGCGCCGCCAGTGCGCGCAACAGTTCTCCGGCGGAGTCCAGAATGGTGCGCGACGGTACGGCCGGCGGCTGGGGCGACCGGTAGGGGTACGGGTCGTGGGGGATCGCGGCCGGGGTCTCCGTCGCGACGTGGGAGCGCCGCAGGGGCGCGCCGCTGTCCGTGGTCATCGAACCAACTCCTTATTGGAAACCGATGCCATTCTTATATGCATGTGTACGCATGTCAAACGCGACACGGTGTTAAACCCGTAGCACGCGGCAGATAGTCTGGACCGAATCCTTTGCAATCTTCCGGACACGGATGGAGAACTGTTCAGTGGCACCCAAGTCGAAGGTGGACACCGTCGCCAATCTCGCCAAGCGTCGGGGTCTCGTGTACCCGAGCGGTGAGATTTACGGCGGAACGAGGTCGGCCTGGGACTACGGTCCGCTGGGCGTCGAACTCAAGGAGAACATCAAGCGGCAGTGGTGGCGGTCCATGGTGACCAGCCGCGACGACGTGGTCGGCCTGGACTCGTCGATCATCCTGCCGCGTCCGGTGTGGGTGGCCTCGGGCCACGTCGCGGTGTTCAACGACCCGCTGGTGGAATGCCTCAACTGCCACAAGCGGCACCGGCAGGACCACCTGCAGGAGGCGTACGCCGAGAAGAACAAGATCGACGACCCGGACTCGGTGTCCATGGAGCTCGTCGTGTGCCCCGACTGCGGCACCGTGGGCAAGTGGACCGAGCCCAAGGACTTCAACATGATGCTGAAGACCTACCTGGGCCCGGTCGAATCCGAAGAAGGCATGCACTACCTGCGCCCGGAGACCGCGCAGGGCATCTTCGTGAACTACAAGAACGTCGAGACCACCGCGCGCAAGAAGCCGCCGTTCGGCATCGCGCAGATCGGTAAGTCGTTCCGCAACGAGATCACCCCGGGCAACTTCATCTTCCGCACCCGCGAGTTCGAGCAGATGGAGATGGAGTTCTTCGTCAAGCCGGGCGAGGACGAGCAGTGGCACCAGTACTGGATCGACACCCGCCTGGCCTGGTACACCGACCTGGGCATCGACCCGGAGAACCTGCGGCTGTTCGAGCACCCGAAGGACAAGCTCTCGCACTACTCCACCCGCACGGTGGACATCGAGTACCGCTTCCGCTTCCAGGGCTCCGAGTGGGGTGAGCTCGAGGGCGTCGCCAACCGGACCGACTTCGACCTGAAGACCCATTCCGAGCATTCCGGCACGGATCTGAGCTTCTTCGATCAGAACACCAACGAGCGCTTCATCCCGTTCGTGATCGAGCCGGCGGCCGGCCTGACCCGCTCGCTGATGGCCTTCCTGGTCGACGCGTACCACGAGGAGCAGGTGCCGACGGCCAAGGGCACCATGGAGACTCGCACCACCCTGCGCCTGGACTCGCGCCTGGCGCCCGTCAAGGCGGCTGTCCTGCCGTTGTCGCGTAATGCGGACCTGTCGCCGAAGGCCAAGGACCTGGCCGCGCAGCTGCGCCGGAACTGGAACGTGGACTTCGACGACGCCGGGGCGATCGGCCGCCGCTACCGTCGTCAGGACGAGATCGGCACCCCGTTCTGCATCACGGTCGACTTCGACACGCTGGAGGACCAGGCCGTCACCGTGCGCGAGCGGGACTCGATGGCCCAGCAGCGCATCGCTCTCGACCAGGTGGAGGGCTACCTGGCGGCGCGCCTCATCGGCGCCTGATCCCAGGTTCACAGGAAAGACCGGTCAATGCCTGACCGGTCTTTTCTTTATTCCATTGCCCCCGAAATCCGGGGCGGTGTCACGAAATTGGGTAACCGACTACTCACGTTAACGGCCCATGACCGGAGCACTATTTAAGGATGTGGGCAACGGCGCATCTCTGCCGTAGCTCGATCATCCGAGGTGAGTCATGAGCGAGCGTGTTATCGGCCCCCGCTCGGGGCTGCAATGGGTCTCATTGGGGGACACCGGATCATCGTGCCCTGCCGCCCGATCCACGGTGGCGGCATTTCGATCATGGGCCGAGTCCTATCTGACCCGACCCAGTGACGAACTGGGCCGCGACGGGCCGGTCTGCCCGTATGTCCGGCCGGCCATGCGGCGAGACCTGATGTGGCTGGCTCAGGTTCCAGCGGTGGAGCCGCGGCCGACGTCGGTGCGCGCGATCATCCGTGACGCGCTGGAGGTCTATTCCGGACTGCCCACGGGGAACGGCAGTTCCACCTCCGTGCTGCGCGCATTGATCACCGTATTCCCGAATTTGACGGATTGTTCGCTGATCGATGAGATCCACGATGAATTCAAGACCAAATTCGTGGAACGCGGCATCATGCTCGGGCAATTCTATCCGGGCTGTGACCAAGCGGGCCTGTGGAACAAGGATTTTCGGCCGTTGGACGCACCGATGCCGATGTTGGTGGTGCGCAGCATGATGACGACCGATTTTCCGTTCCTGCTCGACAGGCCGGAGTGGGCCGACGCCTTCGTGCGCAAGTTCGCGCCGGGGCTGCCCGCGCACGTGCGCTCGGTCATGGTGGAGCGCTTGACATCTCATCCCGCCTTGGTGCCCGCCTACGAGTTGGGCGCCGACGACGACGCATCCTGCTCGGCCGGCAGTTAGGTAGTTCTCATGACGCGTGAGATCGCGGCGGATCGCACCGCCACCGTCTTCCCGCTCTCCCCGGCTCAGCTGGGGATGTTCTATGCGCAGCAACTGGATCCGGCGGTACCGCTGTCGGAGGCCCAGTACATCGAGATGCACGGACCGCTGGATATCGCGGTGCTGCGGCTCGTGGGCGCACAGGCAGCGCGGGAATTCGGTTCCGGTGTCCTGCGATTCGTCGAGATCGAGGATCGGCCGTATCAGGTGGTCGATACCGAACTGGACGCCATGGTCGGCTTCCTGGACTTCCAGGACCGACCGGACCCGGTTGCGGACGCGTTGGAGTGGATGCGCGCGGATGTGGCGGCGCCGATCGAGCTGTTCGGTGCACAGGCCGGGATTTCCACCGTGATCCGGGTCGGCGAGTCCCATCACCTGTGGTACACCAGAGCACACCACCTTCTCATCGATGGATTCGGCTCGATGACCATGCTGTATCGGGTCGCCGAGCTGTACAACGCCGCGGTGCGCGGGCAAACGGCGCCTCCCGGCACCGCGGCCTCGCTGCTGGACGTGCACGAGTCGGAGATGGCGTACCGGGAATCGAGCCGGTACGCCACCGACGAGCGCTACTGGCGCGAGGTCACCGCGGGCATGCCCGACCGGTGCAGCCTGGTCGGGGCCACCGCGCCCGCGAGCGCGCTGGCCCGCGAGGCGCGCGCCCAGCTGGGGGAGCGGACGGCCGAGCGGCTGGCGAGCGCGGCCCGCCGTTTCGACACCAGTGCGGCGGGCGTGGTGATGGCCGCGGTCGCGCTGTACTACGCCCGGCTCACGGCCACCGAGGAAGTGGTCCTGAGCCTGCCCGTGTCCGGCCGCACCACCGCGGTGCTGCGGCGTTCCGGCGGCATGATCGCCAATGTGGTGCCGCTGCGGGTGCCGGTGCCGCGCGAGGGACGGGTCGGGGAGGTCCTGGATGCCGTGCGGGTGGCGGCGTCGGGGGCCCTGCGGCATCAGCGCTTCCGCCACGAGGACATGCGGGACGAGGGCGACCGGGACGACTTCGGGCGCGGCATGACCGGGCCGGTCATCAACATCATGATGTTCCCGGCCGGGATCGACTTCGAGGGCCTGGAGTCGAGCCTGCACGTGGTCACCTCGGGCCCGATCGAGGACCTGTTCGTCAACTTCTACCAGCACGGTGCGGGCGCGCCGATCCATGTCGACTTCGCCGCGAATCCGCGCCTGTACGACGCGGATTCGCTGAACCGGCATCACCGGCGATTCCTCGCCGTGCTGGATTCGCTGCTGGAGGCGGGGGCCGGAACACCGGTCGCGGCACTGGATTACACGGCGCCGGACGAGCAGCCGGTGCTGGCGGGCGCGCACGGGCCGGCGGCGCCGCGGCCGCGGCTGCTGCCGGAGATCCTGGCGGACGGCCTGCGCCGCGCCGGACCCGAGACGGTCGCCGTCATGGGCCGCGACCGGCGGCTGACCTACGGCGAGTTGGACGCGCTGTCGAATCGGCTGGCGCGCCGGATCGTGCGGGCGACAGCTGCCGAATCCGGTTCCGGGATATCGGAGGCCGCGGCCGTCGGACCGGAATCGACCGTGCTGCTGGCACTTCCCCGTTCGATCGAGGCGATGGTCGCGCTGTGGGCGGTGGCCAAGACCGGCGCGGCGTTCGTGCCGCTGGGTACCGCGCTGCCCGCCGACCGCATGGCGCGCATTGCCGCGGACGCGGGCGCGACGATCGGCCTGACCCTCACGGAATCGACTGCCGCGCTACCGGATTCGGTCCACTGGATCACCCTCGACGACCTGCTCGACGAGGACGTGGCGCCGGCCGATCCGCCGCTCACCCCGGAGGAGGTGCGGGGGCGGCCGCGGGCCGGCAATCCGGCGTACGTGGTGTTCACCTCCGGATCGACCGGGGTGCCCAAGGGTGTGGCGGTGACCCACGCCGGATTGGCCGGACTGGCCGCGGCGATCGTGGCGGCGTACCGGGTCGCGCCGGGTGCGCGGGTCCTGCAGTGCCTGAACCCGAGTTTCGATGCGTCGGTGCTGGAATGGCTGATGGCGTTCGCATCGGGCACGACCCTGGTGGTGGCCGAATCGGATCCGGTGGTGGGCGCCGAATTGGCCGGACTGGTCAGGGATTTCGGCATCACCCAGGTCTGTTCGACACCCGCGGTGCTGTCCACGCTGGAGCCGGACGCGCTCGACGGGGTGCGCGCGGTGTCGTCGGGCGGGGAGCCGACGCCGCCGGATATCGTGGCGCGCTTCGGGATCGGGCGGGAGCTGCTGAATTCGTACGGTCCCAGCGAGACCACGGTGGCCGTCACCTACACCCGGGGGCTGGTGCCGGGCGTGAATGCCGGGCTCGGCGACCCCATTCCGGGCGCCGGGATGCTGGTGCTGGATCGCTGGCTGCGGCCGGTGCCGATCGGGGTGGCCGGGGAGCTGTACGTGACCGGGCCCGGGGTGGCGCGCGGGTACGTCGGCCGTCCCGGGCTGACCGCCGAGAGCTTCGTGCCCGCCCTCTCGGGTCCGGCCGGGGCCCGCATGTACCGAACCGGAGATCTGGTGCGCTGGACCGAGAGCGGCGTGCTCGAGTACGTGGGTCGCAGCGACTTCCAGGTGAAGCTGCGTGGTATGCGGATCGAGCTGGGTGAGATCGACGCCGTGCTCAACGCGCACTCGTCGGTGGAGATCGCGGTCACGGTGGCGCGGCCCGGTCCCGGCGGCGGCACCGTGCTGGCCGCGTATGTGGTTCCGCACGCCGGTCAGGTGATCACCGAGCCCGAGCTGCTCGACCACGCCACCCACCGCCTGCCGCCGTACATGGTGCCCGCGACCGTCACGGTGCTGGGCGCGTTGCCGCTCACCGCCAATGGCAAGGTGGATCGCCGGGCGCTGCCGGAACCCGTGGTCGCGCAATCGACGTCCGGGCGCGCGCCCGCCACCGCCACCGAACGCCTGCTCTGCAGCCTGTTCGCGGAGGTTCTCGGGACCGAGGCCGGTCCGGACACCTCGTTCTTCGCCCTGGGCGGCGATTCGATCATGGCGATCACGCTGGTGTCGCGCGCTCGCGCCGCGGGCCTGGTCTTCTCCGCCCGTGAGGTTTTCGAGCACCGCACCCCGGCCGCCCTGGCGGCCGTGGTCACCCGGCTGGAGGACCGTCCGCAGCGGCTGCCCGAACTGGCGGGCGGTGGCGTCGGCCGCCTGCCGCTGACGCCGATCGCGGCCTGGCTGCTCGGCCGTCCCGGCTGGCGGCATTTCGCCCAGTCGATGGTGGTCCAGGTGCCGGCCGGGGTCGAACTCCCGGTGCTGCTGCGCGCCGTCCAGGCGCTGCTCGACCGCCACGATGTGCTGCGCGCCCGCCTGGTCGACACCGACGATGGGCTCCGCTTGGACGTTCCGCCGGCCGATGACACCGAGGCGGCGACGCTGCTGACACACTTCGAGTGGACGGCGGCCGATGTGTCCGGGGCGGCGGTCGATCGAGCGCTGACGGATGCCGCCGGTCGGTTGGATCCGCGTGCGGGCGTGATGATCGCACTGAACTGGCTGGACGCCGGTCCGGCGCGGCCGGGCCGGTTGGCGATCGCGGTGCACCACCTGGCCTGTGATGCGGTCTCATGGCGAATTCTGCTGCCCGACTTGATGTCCGCCTGGACGCAGACCGCGGCGGGGACGAAACCCGAGCTGCGGGAGACCGGGACCTCGATGCGCACCTGGGCGTATGCGCTGGAGGCGCTGGCGTCACCGGACATCCCGAGCGTGCCGGCCGATGACTCGGCCGCCGTCGAATCACCCTGGCCGGTCAGCGAACTCGGGTACTGGCGGGACGTGCTGGCCCCGGATGCCCTGATCGGGCGGCGCCGGCTGGACGTGGCGGTGGACACCCATCGGACCGCCCGGCGGATCGATATCGAGGTGCCGGGCGAGGTGTCGGCGGCGCTCATCGCCCGGCTCGCGGGCACCCACCGCTGCGGCGTCGAGGACGCGCTGCTGGCGGCGCTGGCGCTGGCCCTGGCGCGCTGGCTGGACGGGCAAGAGGCGGTGGCCGCCGGCACCGTGGTCACGGTCGAGCGGCACGGCCGCGACGAGGCCGCGGTGCCGGGGGCGGACCTGTCGCGGACGGTCGGCTGGTTCACCACGCAGGTGCCGGTGCGGCTGGGACCCGTTGCCGTGGACGGAGATTCGGGCGCGGCCGACGTGGACTGCGCGTTGAAGACGGTCAAGGAACAGCTGCGGGCCGTGCCGCGCGGCGGCTTCGGCTACGGGCTGCTGCGCTACCTGAACACACGGACGGCCCCGGAGCTCGCGGCACTGCCGGATCCACAGATCGGATTCAACTACCTCGGGCAGATTCCCGAGCTCGCCGCGGGCGATTGGCTGCCGGTCGCGATGGGGGATCGGCTGGGCGGGCACGCGGATCCGGATATGCCGCTGGCGGCGGTCATCTCGGTGGACGCGGTCACGCTGGAGTCGGGGAGCGGGCCGCGGATCCGGGCGGTGTGGCAGTTCGCCGGCCACGCGATCGCGGCCGGGGACGTGGAAGCGCTCGCGCGGGAATGGCTTTCGGCCGTCGGTGAGATCGCCGAGCTGGTGCGGCGGCCCGACGCCGGTGGCCTCACCCCCGCCGATCTGCCGCTGCTGACCGTCGCGCAGCCGGAGATCGAGTCGTGGGAGCGGGCTTTCGGCCGTCTGGCCGATGCCTGGCCGCTGACGCCACTGCAGCGCGGCCTGCTGTTCCAGGCACAACTGGCCGCGGGCGGCCCGGACGGCTACTCGGTGCAGGCGATCATCGATGTCGAGGCCGACCTCGATCGCGATCGGCTGACGGCGGCCGCCGAGGCGCTGGTCCGCCGCCACGATGTGCTGCGCGCCGGCTTCCTGGCCTCGGATACCGGTGCGGTGCAGGTGATTCCGGCCGAGGTCGCGGTGCCGTGCGCCTATCGGGAGGCAGTCGGCGCCACGCCGGCGGAGCTCGACGAGATCGCGGCGGCGGAACTGCGTGAGCCGTTCTCGGTCGACCACCCGCCCCTGATCCGATTCCTGTGCATCGCGGCGGGGGAGCGGCGCT
Organism: Nocardia sp. NPDC004711; assembly: GCF_053601595.1. NCBI lineage: Bacteria > Bacillati > Actinomycetota > Actinomycetes > Mycobacteriales > Nocardiaceae > Nocardia > Nocardia sp. NPDC004711. Next base: position 151,004 of record NZ_JBSGCB010000017.1, read on the forward strand.
TCCGGCTGGTCATCACCAACCACCACCTGATCCTCGATGGCTGGTCCATGCCGATGCTGTTCGCGGAACTCATCGCCCTCTACGAAACCTCCGGCGACGACACCGGATTCGCGACCCCGGCCCCCTTCCGCACGCACCTGGAGTGGCTGGCCGCCCGCGACGACAACCTGGCCCGGGAAGCCTGGGCGCGGTCCCTGTCCGGCCTCGACGGCCCGACCCTGATCGCCCCGACCGCGCCGCGCGCCGACGCCGCGACCGCCCCGGTCGCCCACGAGGTGCCCCTGCCCGACGATCTGCCGGACGCCCTGCGCCGCACGGCCGCGGCCTGCCAGGTCACCGTCAACACCCTCGTGCAGGTGGCCTGGGCGCTGCTGCTGGCCGAGCAGACCGGCGGCTCCGACATCGTCTTCGGCGCCACGGTGTCCGGCCGCCCGCCGGAACTGGCCGGCGCCGAGCGCATGGTCGGCATGCTGGTCAACACCGTCCCGGTCCGCATCGCCCTGGACCCGGCCGAATCGATCGCCGACCTGCTCACCCGCGTGCAGCGCGAGCAGGCCGCCCTCGCCGACCACCAGCACCTGGGCCTCGACGAGATCCAGGCCGCCACCGGCCTGGGCCCGCTCTTCGACACCGCCACCGTCTTCGAGTCCTACCCGGTGGACGCCGCGATCCTCACCGCCGCCACCCGCCAGGCCGATCTCACCGTCACGTCCCTGCGCGCCCAGGACGGCACCCACTACCCCCTCTCGCTGGCCGCCTACGCCAACAACGGCCTTCGCCTCGAACTGACCCGCTCCCCACACTATTTCGATGCCTCCGAGGCTGATGCGCTGGCAGCGGCGCTGTCCCGCCTGCTGACCGACCTCACCGGCGACTCGCGCCGCCGCGCCGCCGGGCTGCGCGGCACGGACCCCGATGCGCTGGTCTCGATCCGGCCCGGGACCGAGTCCCGTGAGGTGCAGCTCCTCCCGGATCTCCTGTCCGCCAACGGATACCCGGGCACACCGGCGATCGTCAGCGCCGCCTCACCGGCCGACAGCGCTGCCGAGCTGACCTACGCCGAGCTGGCGGCCGTGTCGAATCGGCTGGCCCGTAGGCTGATCGAAGCAGGTGCCGGGCCCGAGCGGGCGGTGCTGGTGGCTCTGCCGCGATCGGTGCTGTCGATGGTCGCGGTATGGGCCGTGGCGAAGACCGGGGCGGCGTTCGTGCCGGTGGATGTCACGCAGCCGGCGGCGCGGACGAGCGCCATCGCCTCGGAATGCGGTGCGGTGCTGGGGATCACCTCGGATCAGGTGACGGATCTGCCCGGCGACGTGGCATGGCTGCGGCTGGACAGCGACGCGTTGGTCGCCGAGTGCGCGGCGATGTCCGCCGAGCCGGTCACCGATGCCGACCGGCTCGCGCCCCTGCGCCCGGAGCATGCGGCCTACGTGGTGTTCACCTCGGGGTCCACGGGCACGCCGAAGGGTGTCGTGGTCTCGCACACCGGGCTGGCCAATATGGCGGCGGCCATGGCGGAACGCGGTGGCATCGATCGCGATTCGCGCGTGATGCACTGCCTCAACCCGGCTTTCGACGCGGCCATGCTGGTGTGGATGTCCGCGTTCGCCGCCGGCGCGACGCTGGTCGTCGCACCGCCGGAGGCGAGTGCGGGTGCGGAGCTGGCGGCCGCCGTCCGCGCGGGCGCTGCCACCCACCTGACCTGTACGCCGAGCGTGCTCGCGACCCTCGATGCCGCGGACCTGCACGGTGTGCGGACGGTCGTGATGGGTGGCGAACCCTGCCCGCCCGCGCTGGTGACACGCCTGGGCCAGGGTCGCGCGTTCGTGAATTCCTATGGCCCGGCGGAGACCACGATCGCCGCGAGCTTCGGCGACCCGATGACGGCCGGTACCTCGACCCTGCTCGGCGACCCGGTGCCGGGGACGACCCTGCTCGTGCTGGACGCCTGGCTGCGCCCGGTACCGCTGGGCGCGGTCGGCGAACTGTATGTGCGCGGTGCGGGGCTGGCGCGCGGCTATGCCGGTCGCGCAGCGCTTTCCGCGAGCCGGTTCGTCGCCGACCCGTTCACCGCCGGGCAGCGCATGTACCGGACCGGCGATCTGATGCGCTGCACCGCGGACGGTTTCGAGTACGCCGGTCGCAGCGACTTCCAGGTGAAGATCCGCGGCATCCGGGTGGAGCCGGGTGAGGTCGACGCCGTCCTGCTGACGCATCCGGGCATCGAGGCGGCGGTGACCGTCGCCCGGCGCAATCCCGCCGGCGCGATGACGCTGTGCTCGTATGTCGCACTGTCGGATCCGGCTTCGGTGCCGGAGCTGCTGGCCTGGGCTTCCGGCCGGCTGCCGCGCTACCTGATGCCCGCCGGCCTGCAGGTGCTGCCGGAGCTGCCGCTGACGGCGAGCGGCAAGGTGGACCTGCGCGCCCTGCCCGAACCCCAGCTGGTACAGGCCGAATACGTCGTCCCGGCGGGTGCCGAGGTGGCTATCGCCGAGACCTACGCCGAGGTACTGGGGCTGGATCGCGTCGGCGCCCGTGACGACTTCTTCGCGCTCGGCGGCGATTCGCTCATCGCGACCCGCGTCGCCGCCCGTCTCACCGCGCACCTGGGCCGCACCGTTCCGGTCCGTCTGCTCTTCGAGGCTCCGGTGGTCGCCGACCTGGCCGTGCGGCTGTCGGCCGCCGAGATCGGCACCGCCGCACCCGCTCTCACTCGGACCGAGCGTCCCGACCTGGTCCCGCTCTCCCCGGCCCAGCAGCGCATGTGGTTCGTCAACCGCTACGACCCCGCCTCCCCGGCCTACAACGTGCCGGTGGCGCTGCGTCTTTCGGGCCACCTGGACCAGGACGCCCTACGCACCGCGCTGCGGGATGTGCTGGCCCGCCACGAGACGCTGCGCACGGTCTACCCCGATGTCGACGGCGTCGGCATGCAGCGGGTGCTCCCCGCCGAGGACGTCCCGCTCGACCTGGACCCGGTGCCGGTGTCCCTCGACCGGCTACCCGAGGTCGTCGCGGACACCATCGGCCGCGGGTTCGACGTCACCGCGGCGGTCCCGCTCCGGGTCCGGGTCTTCGTCGTCGACGACCGCGAAATCAGCTCGGCCGCACGGAGTTATGGCCCGCGCGCCACGATGGACGGCCGGTTCGAAGAGCACGTGGTCGTGCTGGTCGCGCATCACATTGCGACGGACGGTTTCTCGATGGCCCCGCTGACCCGCGATGTGGCCGCCGCCTATGCGGTGCGGGCCGCCGGGCAGGCGCCGGCGTGGGAGCCGCTGCCGGTCCAGTACGCGGATTACACACTGTGGCAGCGGGATCGGCTCGGCGCCGAGGCGGACGCGGACTCGCTGACCGCCCGGCAGCTCGGGTACTGGTCGGACACCCTCGCCGGGGTGCCGGATCACCTGGAGCTGCCGACGGATCGGCCGCGTCCGGCCCGCGCCTCGCATCGGGCGGCCGAATGCGCCGCCCGCGTGGACCGGGATCTGACCGCCGCGATCGACCGCTGCGCCCGCGCGCATCGGGCAACCCCGTTCATGGTGGTGCACGCCGCACTGGCCCTGCTGCTGTCCCGCCTCAGCGGCACCACGGACGTGGTGGTCGGCACCCCGGTCGCGGGGCGCGGCGTGCGCGAACTCGACGACCTGGTCGGCATGTTCGTGAACACGCTGGTGCTGCGTACCGGTATTCGCCCGGAGGAGGGCTTCGCCGCGCTGCTCGATCGGGTTCGGGATACCGATCTCGCCGCCTTCGAACACGCGGACGTGCCGTTCGAGCGGCTCGTCGAGGTGCTGGCCCCGGCCCGATCGGAGTCCCGGCACCCGCTCGTCCAGGTCATGCTGGTGTTCCAGAACCTGGCCATGCCGGAGCTCCAGCTGCCCGGGCTGACCGTGTCCCCGCTCGAATTGCCGCAGACGAATAGCCGTTTCGACCTGAGTCTCACGGTCATCGGCGACGCCGACGGCATGGAACTGCGGTGCTGCTACGCCACCGACCTCTTCGATGCGTCGACCATGGCGGACTTCACCGGCCGGCTGGTGCGTGTGCTGGCCGAGATCACGGCCGAACCCGCCCGCCCGGTCGGCGATCTCGACCTGCTCACCGCCACGGAACACGAGCGGCTGCACGCGGACGCCGAACCCGTCGCGTCCCCGCGCATGCTGGCCGACCTCATGGCCGACGCGGTCGCGGCGAATCCGGACGGCCTCGCCGTCATCTGCGGGGACCGCCGGCTCACCTACCGTGAGCTCGACGCCCGGGCCGGGCAGCTGGCGCGGCGGCTGATCGCGGCCGGCGCCGGACCGGAAACACTGGTGGCCGTGGGCATTCCGCGGTCCATCGAATCGGTGCTGGCGGTCTGGGCCGTCGCGCGGGCCGGGGCGGCCTTCGTCCCGGTGGATCCGGCCTATCCGCCGGATCGGATCGCCCGGATCATCGACGTTTCGGGGGTATGTCTCGGTCTCACCGTGCGCTCGCAGTGGGACCGACTTCCGGGCACGGTGGAATGGTGGTGCCTGGACGACCGCGACGCGGAGGAGTATCCGGTCGCGGTTCATGAAATCAGCAGGAACACAGCCCATCCGGCGTACGTCATCTTCACCTCGGGATCGACGGGCGCGCCCAAGGGGGTTGTGGTCTCCCACGCGGGTCTGGCGAATCTCGCTGCCGCGCAGCGGGACCGGGACGCACTCACCTCGGATTCCCGGGTCCTGCACGTGGCGTCACCGAGTTTCGACGCCTCCGTCGTGGAACTGCTGATGGCGGTGGGCGCGGCCGCCACTCTGGTGATCGCGCCCCCCACCGTCTTCGCCGGGCCCGAGCTGGGCGAACTGCTGTCACGCGAACGGGTTTCACACATCGCACTCACGCCCTCGGCGCTGTCGACCGTGGATCCGTCCGGCCTGGACGATCTGCGCCTGATCGTCACCGGCGGCGAACCCTGCCCGCCGGAGCTGGTGGCCGCGTGGGCGGCCGAGGGCCGCAACCACTTCAACGACTACGGGCCGACGGAGGCCACGGTGACGGCCGCCGGCGCGCCCGTGCATCCCGGTACGCCGGTCACCATCGGCCGGGCCGCACCCGGCATGCGAGCCCTCGTCCTCGACGACCGGCTGCGCCCGGTTCCGGACGGCGTGGTCGGCGAACTGTACCTCGCCGGAATCGGCCTGGCGCGCGGCTATTTCGACCGCTACGACCTGACCGCCGCCCGATTCGTGGCCGACCCACACGGCCCGGTCGGCCGGCGCATGTACCGCACCGGCGACCTGGTGCGGCGACGCGACGGGAACCTGGAATACCTGGGCCGCACCGACACCCAGGTCAAACTGCGCGGCCTGCGCATCGAGCTGGGCGATGTCGAGGCGGCGCTGACCGCGGAGCCCACGGTCGCGCGCGCGGTCGCGGTGGTCCGCGACGACGGGCGCGGCGGCATGCTCGCCGCCTACGTGGTCGCCGCGGACGGCACGGAACCCGAACCGCCGGCTCTGAAGAAGGCGGTCGCGCAACGACTCCCGTCCTACATGGTGCCGGCCGCCATCACGGTGCTGCCCGACCTGCCGCGCACCGCCAACGGCAAATTGGACCTCGATGCCCTGCCCGCACCGCAGCTGGTGGCACGGGAGCAGCGACCGCCCGAGGGGTCCGTCGAAACCGCGGTGGCGGCGGCCTTCGCCGAGGTCCTCGGCGTCGACCAGGTCTGGCGTGACGACGATTTCTTCGCCCTCGGCGGCAATTCGCTCATCGCCACCCGGGTGGTAGCGCGGCTCGGAGCGGCGCTCGACACGGCCGTCCCGGTGCGCGCCCTGTTCGACGCCCCGACGGTGGCCGAGCTGGCGGCGCTGGTCGCCTCCGGTGGCGCGTCGGATCGTCCGCGCCCGGGACCGCGCCCGCGCCCGGAGCGCGTCCCGTTGTCGGCGGCACAGCAGCGCATGTGGTTCCTCAACCGCTACGACCCCGCCTCGCCGCTCTACAACATCCCCGGCGCCTTCGAAATCACTGGTGCACTGGATATTTCGGTGCTGCATGAGGCGCTCGACGATGTCATCGCCCGGCACGAGACACTGCGCACCATCTACCCGGTGGGGCCGGACGGGCGTCCGTACCAGCAGATCCTGCCCGCGACAGCGGGTTCGCTGCCGATCACCGAACTCGAGGTGGCGGAGGCGGACATCGCGGCGGCGCTGATCGCCCAGCTGTCCCGCGGCTTCGACATCACCCGCGAGACGCCGCTGCGGGTCTGCGTGCTCCGCGTCGCACCGGACCGCACGGTGCTGGCCATGGCCGTGCACCACATCGCGGCGGACGGCTGGTCCATGGCCCCGCTGGCCCGGGATGTCATGTACGCCTTCGTCGCTCGCTCGACCGGGGTGGCGCCCGAGTGGATTCCGCTCCCGCTGCAATACGCCGACTACGCGCTGTGGCAGCACGAACTGCTCGGCTCCGACCGCGATCCCGACAGCCTGGCCGGCCGTCAGCTGGAGTTCTGGCGCACCACCCTGGCCGGTATGCCCGAGGTCCACGCGCTGCCCGCCGACCGCCCGCGCCCGGAGGCTCCCTCCGGGTCCGGCGACCGCATCGAATTCACCATTCCCGCACCGGTTCACGACCGCATCCAGGTACTCGCCCGCCGCCACGGCGCCAGCCCGTTCATGGTGGTGCACACCGCGCTGGCCGTCCTGCTGGGGCGGCTGTCCGGCCACACCGACATCGCCATCGGCTCGGTGGTCGCGGGCCGCGGTGACGGCGAATTCGACGACCTGGTCGGCATGTTCGTCAATACCGTGGTGCTGCGCTCGCAGCTCGATCCCGCCGCCGGTTTCGCCGACACCCTCGACGCCGTGCGGCAGGCCGACCTGGCCGTCTACGGCAATATGGACCTGCCGTTCGAGCGGCTGGTGGAGGCGCTGGCGCCGGCCCGCTCCACCGCGCACCACCCGCTGTTCCAGGTGCTGCTCGCCTTCCAGAACCTGCAGACCGAGGCAACCACGCTGCCCGGCTTGGAGATTCGACCCCTGGAAGCGCCCGCGCCCGGTTCCAAGTTCGATCTGGAATGGATGCTGGCCGAACAGTTCGGGGCGGCCGGGGAACCGGCGGGCATCACCGCGTCCCTCACCTTCACCACCGACCTGTTCGACCGCGGTACCGCCGCCACCATGGTGGACGGCTTCCTCGCGCTGCTGGACGCGGCAACCGGTGCCCCGGCGGCGGCGATCGGCACGCTTGTCGTGACGCCCGCCGGGGGCACCCCGCTGCCCGCGCTCACCGCGCATCCCCACGACGAAGCCACCGTCGTGGTGAATCCGCAGCCCGCACCTGCCCGCCGGGCCTACCGCGCCCCGCGGACCGACGCCGAACGCACGCTCGTCGACGCCTTCGAGAGCGTGCTGGAATCCCCGCGAATCGGCGTGGACGACAACTTCTTCGATATCGGCGGCAACTCCATGGGCGCGGTCCGCCTGGTCACCCTGGTGCGCGAACACACCGGCATCCCCATGCCCCTGCAGTGGATGTTCCTCGACCCCACGCCCGCCGCGCTGGCGGAGCGCCTGGTCGCGGCCGCCGACCAGCCGGGGGTGGAGGCGTCCATGCGGGTGCTGCTGCCCATGCGCCCGCAGGGCGACGCGCCGGCCCTGTTCTGCGTGCACCCGGCCATCGGACTGGCCTGGTGCTACGGCGGACTGGTGCAGTACATCGACGGTGACCGCCCCATCTACGGCATCCAGTCGCCGGGCGTCACCGACGGCGGCACCGCCGACCGCACCGTGCGCGAACTGGCCGTGCGGTACGTCGAGGAGATCCTCCACGTCCAGCCCGAGGGCCCGTACCACCTGCTCGGGTACTCGGCGGGCGGCCCGCTGGCGCACGCCATGGCCGTCGAGTTGCGCCGCCGCGGTGCGGAGGTGCCGTCCCTGGTCATGATCGACGCGCGCGCCGACGTCGCGGTGCCCGACGACAGCGCCCTCCCGCCGCTGTCGATGCTGCTGGCCGAATTCGGTGGGATCGACATCCCGCCGGAGCTCGAGCACCTCACGCCCGCCCAGGCGGCGGATCTGCTGGCCGCGTCCGGAATCGCCTTCACCGCAACCGATCTGGAGAACTTCTACAGCGATCTGCAACACCTGCTGCGCCAGATCGCGGCCCACGAGCACGAGGTCTTCGACGGCGACCTGCTCTTCTTCGCCGCCGCCCACAACCCGGACGCCATCCCGAACGTCACCACCTGGCGGCCGTATATCGGCGGCAGCATCGAGGACCGGCCGCTCCCGTACGGCCACAACGAGATGATCACCGCCGAGGCGCTGGCCGTCATCGGACCCCTCGTGGACGCCTACCTGCGGCGGTGATGCCGCGCAAAGCGCGCGATCTCGCGCCGCCGCTGGGGAAGAATGGGCGCTGGAAAACCCGGTCGGCTACGGAAGGTTCGGGCAAGTGTCGGTGAACGGGAAACGGCGGCTGCTGGGCGCGGCGGCGGTGGGGCTGGGTGCGCTCGGCGCGGGTGAGCTGCTCGCCGCGGCCAGGGGCGGGTCCGTGCTCGACGGAATCGGGCGGCTGGCCGCCGACTACGCGCCCGTGCCGGTGGTCGAGACCATGGTGGCGCAGGCCGGGGAGCACGACAAGGAGATGACCCGGCTCGGGGTGGCCCTCGGCGGGGTCGCCGCGGCCGCCGGGATGGCCCTGCTGCCGCCGCGGCTGCGGACCCCCGCGGCGGTGGCCTTCGGCGCGGGAACGGCGGCCGCGGCACTGCGCAGCGCCAACCGGTCGGTGCCCGGCGCGGCCGGTGGCGTGGCCGCGGCGGCGCTACTGCGCGCGGGACTGCGCCGCTCCACCGCGCCCCGTCACGGATTGCTGTGGGCGGCAGCGGGAACCGGCATGCTCGCCGCCGCCGAGGTGCTGGTGCGCCGCGAGGACCTGCGGTACCGCGAGGTGGCGCGGCGGGCCGGGTCGTGGGGTGCGCACGCGCCTGTCCCCGAGGACGGCCTCGGGCCGGAACCGGGACTGTCGCCCCTGATCACAACCGTGGGCAAATTCTATGTGGCGGACGTGAATTCGCGGCCGCCGCGCATCGATCCCGCCCAGTGGCGGCTGGCCATCGGGGGCCGGGTGGCCCATCACCTGCGGCTGTCGCTGGCCGATCTGGCCGAGCAGGCCGTGGAATTCGATGCCGTCATGGTGTGCGTGCACAATACGGCCGGCTCGGGCCGCTGCGGCAATGCCCGCTGGTTCGGTGTCCCGCTGACCGCGCTGCTCGACCACGCCGTCCCCGAAGCCGGGGCGACCCGGCTGGTCACCCGCGCCGCCGACGGCTACACCATCTCGCTGCCGCTGGGACCGCTGCGCACCAGCGAATGGCCCGGCTACCTGGTCATCGGCATGAACGGCGAACCGCTGCCGCCCGAACACGGCTTCCCCGCACGGGTTTTCGTGCCCGGCATCTACGGGCAGTACTCCGGGGCGAAGTGGATCACCGAGCTCGAACTCGCCGACGACACCCATGTCGACTACTGGTGCAAGCGCGGCTGGCCGGTCGAGCCGCTGTGGGTGCGCCCGCAGGCCCGCATCGATGTGGCGACCTGCGGCGGCACGCATTCCGGCAAGTTCACGGTCGCGGGCGTGGCCTGGGCCCCGCCCCACGGGGTCGCGGGCGTCGAGATCCGCATCGACGAAACCGAATGGCTCCCGGTCGAACTCGGCTCCGAGCTGGCGCCGGCCGCCTGGCGGCGCTGGCGCACCCTCGTCGATCTCCCACCGGGCACCCACACCCTGCAGGCTCGCGTGATCAGCCGCTCCGGCGAGGTCCAGGACTCGGCCGAACGTCCGCCCTTCCCGTTCGGCCCGGGCGGCCTGCACACGGTCACGGTCACCTCGTAGTCCACCACGGGCACCGGCCATGACATCTGTCATGGCCGAGTCGTGACGGACGACGGAGGTGCCGTGGACCCCGGCTGCCGACAGTAGAGCTATGAACGCTACTGCTGATGGCATCGCGGTCCAGCGGCGCGGGCACGGGACTGCCCCGGCCATCGAGATACGCGGACTGGCCAAGACTTTCGCCGCGCCCGGTGGGACGGTGCGCGCCGTGGACGGACTGGATCTGACGGTGCGGCCGGGGGAGATCGTCTCGAAACTGGTGCCCACCAACGGAATTGCCGTCCTCGCCCGCGCCCCCTTCGCCCAGCCCAGCGCCGCGGGCATCGTCCTGGCCATCGTGAACGTCCTGACCTGGGCGGCCGTCTTCACCCTCGGCTCCGCCTACCTCTTCCGCCGTGACACCGCCCGCTGAACGATTCGGCCCCGCTGGTCCGGCCGAGCGCACCGCCCGGCCGGGCCTCGGCGCGTCTGTCCGCGCGGCGTGGAGCGGCTCCCAGGATCACGGCGGCCCGGACACGGAGCGAGCCGTCCGCGGCCCAGGCGGTCCGCGACTGTCGCCGCGACCGGTCCTGTTCGGTGTAGCGTCCGGCTCTGTGGACGCGGAGGAAGAGGGCATTCGGCGACGGCGGCGGTTCGGGTCGCTGTTCGCGGCGGTGTGGGCGGTGTATCTGATCGAGCCGCTGCGCCGGGGCTGGGAGCTCGAGAATCCGGTGGCCCGGGCGTACACGCTCGCGGTGATCGTGGCCTTCGGCGCCTGCTACATCTGGTCCTACTGGACGCTGGTGCGGGGCAGCCGGCCGGTCGGCGGGGCGTGGCCGCCCGACCCCGAGCTGCGGACGGTCCTGATTCCCCTGGTCGCACAGACGGCGCTGATCCTGGCGGCCGCGGTCACGCTGCACTCCTCGGTGCTGAGCATGAGCGTCTACCTCGCCTCCTACATCGGCTTCAGCGCGCCGGTCCGGTTGGCGATCCCGCTGGAGCTGGCGCTGATCGTGGCGTTCGGGGTGGCACCGCAGCTGGCCGCCGGCCGGCCACCGGACTGGGGGCTCATCCAGTCGATCGCGCTGGCGGGCTTCGCGGTCGGCGGGATTCGCGTGATCCTGGTGCGCAATCACCAGTTGTACCTGGCCCGCAAGCAGCTCACCGAGCTGGCCGTGGCGGAGGAGCGGCTGCGGGTCGGGCGCGACGTGCACGACATCCTCGGCCACTCGCTGACCGTCATCACGGTGAAAACCGAACTGGCGCAACGACTCGTCGATCTCGACCCGGACCGGGCGAAAACCGAGATGGCCGATGTGGAGCGGCTGGCCCGGGAGGCGCTGGCCGGGGTGCGCACCACCGTCGGCGGCCTGCGTGAGATGTCGCTGGCGGGTGAGCTGGCCAATGCCCGCACCGCGCTGCGCGCCGCCGAGATCGAGGCCGAGCTACCGGATTCCGACGATCTGCCGATCCGCCACAGCGTGGTGTTCGGCTGGGTGCTGCGCGAATCCGTCACCAATGTGGTGCGGCACAGCGGCGCCGCCCACTGCCGGGTGCGGGTCACCCCCACCAGTATCGAGGTGTCCGACGACGGTGTCGGCATGCGCGATTCGGCGCGCACCGGCTCCGGCCTGGCCGGCCTGCGCGAGCGGGTGCAGGCCACCGGCGGCACGCTCACCCTCGCCAACCGGCCGGAGGGCGGATTGCGGGTGCTGGCAAGCTTTCCGGCGACCATCAAGGAGCCGGAATGATCAAACTGCTGCTCGCCGACGACCAGGCCCTGGTGCGCGGCGCCCTCGCCGCCCTGCTCAGCCTCGAGCCCGACCTCGAGGTGGTCGCCGAGGTGGGCCGGGGCGACGAGGTCCTCGCGGCCGTCGCGCGCACCGCCCCGGACGTGGCCCTGCTGGACGTGGAAATGCCGGGCCAGGACGGCATTTCGGCCGCGGCGCAGGTGCACGCGGCCCACCCCGAAGTCCGTATCCTCATGGTCACCACCTTCGGCCGGCCCGGCTACCTCCGCCGCGCCATCGACGCCGGAGCCTCGGGCTTCGTCGTCAAGGACACGCCCGCCCGGGAATTGGCCGATGCCGTGCGCCGCGTCCACATGGGCCTGCGCGTCGTCGACCCCGCTCTCGCCACCGAAACCCTCACCGCCGGAACCTCACCCCTGACCGCCCGCGAACGCGAAGTCCTCGCCGCTGCTGCAAACGGCGCAACCGCCGGCGCGATAGCCAAACAACTCCACCTGTCCGAAGGCACGGTCCGCAACCACCTCTCCTCCGCAATAGGCAAAACCGGCACCCGAACCCGCGCCGAAGCAGTCCGCGCCGCCGAACGCCTCGGCTGGCTCTGACTCGCGCTCGCCCCGCGTTGAAGACCGGCGTACGGGCGCATCAGTCGGCGCCATTGGCGTCCGCGCCCGGACCGATCGAGCCGTATGCCCACTAGATGAATCTCCCTATGGCGGGACAGGTTCGGCATCTTCGACGGTGCGTCGATCAAGCTGGCTGCGCGGGCGATGCTGCGAGCAGCCGATTCACGCGCATGCGGGCGGTCGAGTGGAAGCCGGGCCAGCGGTCCGCGCTTTGTGGTGGCGTACTGCCAGACCTCAGAACCTCCCGCCGCGGCTGATGCGGCGGGAGCCATCGGAGCCGCCGAAGGAGCCCGGGCCGTAGCTGCTGCCCCCGCCGCCGAAACCTCCTCCTCCGAAACCCCCTCCGCCGCGGCGGTATTCGTTGCCCATGCCGCGGAGCATGCCGTCGATGAGGATGCCGCCGAGGATGGCGCCGGTTTGGGAGCCGGAGCTGACGCGCTGCTGCTGGGCCTGCCAGTCGCGGACGGCGGCCTGGGCGGTGTGGAGGGCGCGGGCGCCGAGTTCGGCTGCGCGCTGGGCGGATTGCAGTGCGCGCTCCGGATCGGCGGGCGCGAGCTGCTCGGCCTGCTCGAGGCTGCGCTGGGCCTCGGCGAGGCGGGTACGGGGTTCGGCGTCCACGCCGCCGCGGCGGGTGCTGATGAAGTCGGCCGCGGCGTTGATCTGGCCGCGGGCGGCCGTGAGGGTCTGGTCGAGGCGGCGGCGTAGGTCGTCGGCGGCCCGCTTGCGGTCGGTGGCGGACGCGATGGCCTGATCGAGGGCGGTGTCGGCGGCGATGGCCTGCCGGAAGACGCCGAGCGGGTTGGTGGCGGCGTCGGCGGTGGCCTGGTCCAGCGCGGTGCGCGCGGCCGCTGTGGCGCTGGGCAATTCGGTCCCGCCGTGTTCGGAGAGTCCGGCCGCGGTGGCGAGGTCGCGGCGCAGTTCCTCGATGATCGCGGGCAATCCGGCGCGGGCCTGGTCGATATCGGTGGCGGCGGTGTCGACCGCGTCGAGCAGCGTGCGCGCGGCGTCCACGGCGGATTCGGCGGTGCGGATGTCCGCGACCGCCGCGCCCTGCTGGCCGACGGGTTTGGCGACCGCGGCCCGGCCGTCCTCGATCGTCTTCTCCGCGAACCCGATTCGCTCCTGCGCCATGCTCACGTTGTCGCGGATGGGCGCGAGCACCGAGGCCGGGTGGCCGGCCACCAGCTGAGCGAGCGTGGCCTGCGATTTCGGCAGCCGCGCGGTCAGCTCCACCATGGCCCGGGTCAGCGCGTCCAGCCGCTCCCCGGCATTGATGAGCAGATCGCGCATGGCGTCGAATTCACCGACCTTGGCGTCGAGTTCCCGATTCGCGCTGCCGCAGCTGCTGATCAGCTCGACCAGCATGCGCTGCTGCTGGTCGGGCGTCTCGGGAATGTCGTCGTCGAGTTGCTGGCGGATCGAGAAGGCCTTGGCCAGCGCGTTCTTCGCGCCCGTGAGCGCGGCGGTGAACGGCGCGGTGGCGGTGGTCCCGAATTCGTCGGTGGCCAGCCGCAATTCCTCGGTGCTGGTGCGAATGGCGTTGTCGGTGTCGACGAGGGTTTCCTTGGACAGCGCGTCCAGGACCACGAGGGGGAGGGCTTCCAAGGCCGCCGTATCGGTCGGATCGGTCTTGCGAGCCGACTCCATCACCGCGCGTTCGCGCCGCGTCTTGCGCCGCCGTGACCACAGCCACACACCCAGCATCGTCAGCACCACCACCAGCGCCAGGATCAGCAGCGGCCCGAGACCGACACCGCCGGACCCGCTCATGGCGTGCGACAGCCCGCTCGCCGTGGCCAGCCCGGCCCCGGCCCAATCCCCGGCCCGCAGCTTGGGTTCGACCTGGTCGATCAGCAGCTTGTCCAGGTCCTTGTCGCTGACCGACTTGGGCAGCGTGCCCGTGAACGCGTAGGCCCGATCGTCCACGGCCACCGACAGCAGCACGTCCCGATCCCCGAACCCGGACAGCCCCGCGGTCTGCTCACCCCACGAATGTGAGTCCATCCCATTGAAATTGCGCACGTAGACGACCCACAGCCGCTCGCGGTCGCGCGAGTACAGCGAGTCGATGGCCTGCTGCAGTTCCGCGGTCTGCCCCGGATCGAGCGCGCCGGCATTGTCGGTCACATAGCCGGGCAACCGCAGCGGCGCGTCGGCCGTGGCCGGTGCGGCCCACCCGCCGACGAGGGCCGAGGCCAGGAGCAAGCCGATCACGAGGAGGAACAGCTGCTTCGATAGCCGCATGCTCCGAATCTAACTCCGGAACGCTGAGGGTCGGTTTCTTCTGCACACTGTGTCGAGGGCCATGACTACGATCGGGGAGTGATCACGATCGATTCGCCCTACACGGGACACGTCTCGCCCGGCTCCAACCCGCAGCAGCGTGAGGTGCCGGGTGCGCGCATCGTGAAAATGTCGGTGGGCGCCATGGACAACAACACCTATCTGGTGCAGTGCGCCGCCACCGGCGCGACGCTGCTCATCGATGCCGCCAATGAGGCGGACCGGATTCTCGAGCTCATCGGTCAGGAGGCGCCGGGCCGGGTGGAACTCATCGTCACCACGCATCAGCACCGGGACCACTGGATCGCGCTGCTGGATGTCGTGAAGGCGATCGAGACTCCCACCGCCGCCCACGCGCTGGACGCCGACCCGCTGCCCGTCACCCCGGCCCGGCTGCTCGCGGACGGCGACCGTGTCCAGGTCGGTGAGCTGGAGTTGGAGGCCATCCACCTGCGCGGGCACACGCCCGGCTCGGTCGCGCTGGCGCTCACCGACGGGGCCGGCCGCACGCACCTCTTCACCGGCGACTCGCTGTTCCCGGGCGGCGTGGGCCGCACCCTCTCGCCCGAGCAGTTCACCTCGCTGCTCGGCGATGTCGAGACCAAACTCTTCGGCCGCTACCCGGACGACACCGCGGTGTACCCGGGCCACGGCGCCGACACCACCCTCGGAGTGGAGCGCCCGCAGTTGCCCGAGTGGCGGCGACGCGGTTGGTGAAACTCCGGAACCGCCCAACCGAACCGGACTGTCCGGTCCGGGACATCACCTCCGTCAACCCCGCGGGCGGACACGGTGTGCTGCGCTGGGCCCGGCGACTGCTGATCGGCTCGCTGCTCATGGGCGTCCTGGTGGTGGGCGGTACCGCCGTGCGGGTCTGGCAGGTGGCCCGCATCGACGACTACTCCCCGGCCGACGCCATCGTGGTGCTGGGCGCGGCTCAATACGACGGCACGCCGTCCTCGGTGTTCGAGGCGCGACTCGACCAGGCGTACAAGCTGTTCCGCAAGCAGATCGCGCCCATGATCGTCACCGTGGGCGGCAAGCAGGTCGGTGACAACTACACCGAGGCCGCGTCGGGCAAGAACTACCTGAAAGACCGTGGCGTGCCGGAGGATCGGATCCTGGCCGTCGAAACCGGTTCCGACACCCTGCAGAGCGTGGAGGCGGTGTCGAGAGCGCTACGGGCGCGCGGCAAGTCGTCGGTGGTGCTGGTCAGCGACCCGTGGCATTCGCTGCGCACCCGCACCATGATGCGTGATGCCGGGCTGTCCGCCTGGACCGCGCCCACCCGCACCGGCCCGGCGGTGTACACCCGGGAATCGCAGGCGCACGGCATCTTCCGGGAGACCTTCGCCCTGCTCTGGTACCAGCTGACCCATTTCTCGGCGGATTTCAAATACACGGCGGATCAGTGAGCGATGAACGCACGTATCGACTATGACGGTGTGTACTCCGAGGCCGATCGGGAGCGCATGGTGCCCGAAACCGAGCGGACCGCGGGACTGAGCTGGTCGCCGTGCCCGGCCCGGCGCAGTGAATTCGCGCGGGATCGGGCGCGGGTGCTGCATTCCGCGGCGCTGCGACGGCTGGCGGACAAGACGCAGGTGATGGGGCCGCGTGACGGGGACACTCCGCGCACGCGGCTGACCCATTCGCTGGAGGTCGCCCAGATCGGCCGCAGTATCGCCGACAGCCTGGGCTGTGATCCCGATCTGGTGGATCTGGCCGGGATGGCGCACGACATCGGGCATCCGCCCTACGGCCACAATGGCGAGCAGGCGCTCGACCAATTCGCCGACGCGCACGGCGGTTTCGAGGGCAATGCGCAGAACCTGCGCATCCTCACCCGGCTGGAGCCGAAGGTCATCGACGATCAGGGCGTCAGCTTCGGGCTCAACCCGACCCGGGCCGCACTGGACGCCGTCATCAAATATCCCTGGGGCAGAACGGGTCCCCGCTCCAAGTTCGGCGCGTACGGCATCGACATGGACCGCCTGGACTGGGTCCGCAAGGGTGCGCCGGATCGCCGCCAGTGCCTGGAATCGCAGATCATGGACTGGTCCGACGATGTCGCGTACTCCGTGCACGATGTCGAGGACGGGGTGATCGTGGGCCGCATCGACCTGCGGGCGCTGGCCGACCCGGTCGAACAGGTCGCGCTCGCGGAACTCGGTGCGCGCCAGCATCCTTCGCTGGCGCTGGAGGAGTTGGTCGCCGCCGCGCAGCGGCTCTCGGAGATGCCGGTGGTCGCCGCCGCCGCCGAATACGACGGCTCCCTGCGTGCCTCCGTGGCCCTGAAACGACTGACCAGCGACCTGGTGGGCCGTTTCGCCACCGCCGCGGTCGAGGCCACCCGCGCCGCCTGGGGCGGCCGCCAATTGTCGCGCTACACCGCCGATCTGGAGGTGCCGCGCATCGCCGCCGCCGAGGTCGCGGTGCTCAAGACCATGGCGCTGCGCTACGTGCTCTCCGACCCCATCCACCGGGTGCGCCAGGCCGGGCAGCGCGAACGCATCCTGCTGGTCGCCAACCGGCTGCTGGAGGCCGCCCCGCACGGGCTGGACCGGCTCCTGCTGCCGTGGTGGGAGGCGGCCGGCGACGACACCGCACGGGTGCGGGTGATCGTCGACCAGATCGCGTCCTATACCGAGAGCCGCCTGGAACGGGTCGCCGCCGCGATACCCTGAATCCGGTGGAACCGGCGGCAGGGGGCGCGATGACCCGCGAGGTGGACGGCATAGTCGACCTGGATCGGTACCCGCTGGACCGGAGGTCGGTGGCACGGCTGCGCGAGGTGATCGAGCGGGCGCAGGCGGACTTCCTGGTCAGCGGTGTCACCGTGCTGCCCGAATTCCTGCGCCCCGCCGCGGTGACCGAGATGGCCGCGGATGTGCTCTCCGACGGGCTGGGCGACGCCATGCGGTTCGAGTACACGGTCGCGTGCGACCGGATTCCGGATTCCTCGCCGCTGAAGGCGCTCTACCACTGGGAACCACTGCGGGAGTTCGTGTCCCACCTGGTGGGGGAGCAGGCCTACCGCTCGGCCGACGAGCTGGGGGCCATGACGGTGCAGATCCACGAGAACGGGGATGTGCAGGACTGGCACTACGACATGTCCGATTACACGGTGATGCTGCACATCGTCGCGCCGGAGCGGGGCGGGGCGCTCGAATACATTCCGCTGCCCGGGGCTTTCATCGAGCGCGGGGGCGGGCTGCCCATGCGGCACCGGCACATGGTGAAGATGCTGCCGACCGTGCCGGGGACGCTGGTGCTGCACGCCGGGCGGCGATCACGGCATCGGGTGACACCGGTGCAGGGGGAGATTCCGCGGGTGAGTGTGCACATGGCGTTCAATTCGCGGCCGGGGCAACGGCTCAATGCCCATGTGCGGCGGCATCTGTTCGGGCGCGAAGAGTGAACCGACCCATCGTGGGACGCGTCCGCACTCGCTCCGAATCGGGTGGTCCCGCTGATCAGTTCGCGGCGTGCATGGCCACATAGTGCGCGATGCATTCGCCCGGCGGGCCGTCGGCCACGATGCGGCCCTCGTCGAAGACCAGCACGCGGTCGAAGTCGGCGAGCAGGTCCAGATCGTGTGAGACCACGATCAGCTGCTGCGGAAGTTCGTGCAGCAGACGGGAGATGCGGCGGGTGTTGCGCAGGTCGAGCAGCGTGGTGGGCTCGTCGAACACCACGTACTTCGGTCCCACCGACAGCACCGCGGCGATCGCGAGCAGCTGCTTCTGCCCGCCGCTGAGCAAATGCGCCGGGTGGTCGCGGAATTCGGTGAGACCGTATTCGGCGAGGGTCGCGGCGACGCGGTCCGGGATCTCGGATTTGGCGACGCCGTGGTGCTTGAGCCCGAAGGCCAGATCCTCGGCGACGGTCGGCATGACGATCTGCACATCCGGATCCTGGAAGACGAATCCGACCAGTTTGCGAACGGCCCTGCCCTGCTTGCGGGTATCGAGCCCGTCGACCCGCACGCGGCCGTCGGTGGGCACCTGCAGCCCGTTGAGCAGCCGCGCGAACGTGGACTTGCCGGACCCGTTGGAACCGATGACGGCAATCCGGTTCTCGCCCAGGCGCAGATGGAGGTCGCGCAGCACCGCGCGCTCCCCGAACCGATGCGAGACGCCGTCGAGTTCGATCATGCCCGCGCCGGAATCATCGGATACGCCTTGCGGACCGCCACCGCGGCCAGCGAGCCGACCACGGTCTTGAACACGTCGCCGGGCAGGAACGCCACCGAGGTGGTGATCGCCTTGCCCAGGGCGATGTGCGCGGCGGCGGCCATCCACGGAATGCCGATGACGTACAGCACGATCGCGCCGCCCAGGAAGTTGATCAGCAGGGCGATGGGCAGGTTGTAGTACCGCCACAGGCGTTCGGTGAGCAGCCCGATCACCAGTGCGCCGATCGGATAGGCGATCACGAAGCCACCCGTCGGGCCCATGATCACCGACAGCCCGCCGCGTCCGCCCGGCAGCACCGGCAGGCCGGCGAAGACCAGCACATCGAACAGCAGGATGGCCAGCGCACCGCGCTTGGCGCCCAGAATCGACCCCGCCAGAATGACGCCGAGGGTTTGCGAAGTGAAGGGCGCGAAGGCTCCCGGCAGCTGAACGAGCGGGAAGAATCCCAACACCACCATGATTGCCGCGAACAGCGCGATCTGCGCCAAATCCCTACTACGCACCGAGGCATCCTAAATGGCCCCGGTTCGGACTCTTCAGTCCAGGCCGCGGGCGTCCAGCGCCTCGCCGACCCCGTCGGCCATGCGGAGTGTGCGGATCAGTAGCGGAACCAGGAAGACCGTGCTGCGCTCGATGCCACGGGCGCGCTGCGCCGAGCGGACGAGTTCGGCCTGGTCACGGATGACGGGGATGAATCGGATGGTCATGGCGACCAGCAGGCCCACGCGCTCGGGACGGACGCCCAGCGGCCGCAGCGGACCGAGCGCCCGTTCGATGGTCTCGACCATGGCCGAGGTGCGTGTGGTGAGCGTCACCAGATTGGCCAGCAGGACCAGCGTGAGCAGTCGCTCGCCGACCAGGATGGCGGTGTGCCAGCCGGTGAAGATCACCTGCGCGACCACGATCAACGCCAGAAACGGTGCCAGCCCGAGTGCCTGCCGCCCGGTCGTCCGCCACGGAATCCGCGCGACCGCATACAAACCCAGCACCACCGCCAGCGCGAGCGCCACCCACACGATCGACGGCACGAAGAACAACGCCGTCCCCGCGACCGCCAGCACCAGCACTTTCACCCCGGCGGGCACGTCGTGCACCGGCGTCCGGGCGTCGTGATAGAGGCTGAGCACCCGGTAGATCCTCGCACCCCGGTTCTATAGTTGGTCGTTGGGGACGGGACAACTGATCTCGCTGCGAGTGGGGTAACTCGTCGGGTACGTCCGAAATTTTCGTAGTATCTGACCGCCGGCACGCGTGTGGAACCGGCAACGGCTCCTAGTTGTGCGCTGAAGTTTCGGGGAGGCGGGATTGTGCGCTGAAGTTTCGGGGAGGCGGGATTGTGCGCCGAATCGCGGAGAGGTGGGGGAGCGCTAGACTCGCTCCGTGGCAGGCCGACTTCCTGACCGCGATATCGCGGCGATTCGTGAACGTGTCCGGATCGAGGATGTCGTGGGTGAGTACGTCACTCTCAAGCGCGCCGGCGCCGACTCCATGAAGGGCCTGTGCCCCTTCCACGACGAGAAGTCCCCGTCCTTCCACGTGCGCCCCAATCACGGCGTCTTCCACTGCTTCGGCTGCGGTGAGGGTGGCGACGCCTTCGCCTTCCTGCAGAAGATCGAGCACGTCGGTTTCGTCGAGGCGGTCGAGCAGCTGGCCGACCGCATCGGCTACAAGATCAACTACGAGGGTGGCGGCACCTCCGTGCAGCGCGACCGCGGCACCCGCTCCCGCCTGGTCGCCGCCAATGCCGCCGCGCACGAGTTCTACGTCTCCCAGCTCGGCGAGCCCGGCGCGGAAGCCGCGCGTAAGTACCTCACCGACCGCAACTTCGACCACAACGCCGCCCGCCAGTTCGGCTGCGGCTACGCCCCCGGCGGCTGGGACACGCTCACGAAACACCTGCTGCGCAAGGGTTTCGACTTCAAGGAGCTGGAGGCCGCGGGCCTGTCCAAGCAAGGCCAGCGCGGCCCCATGGACCGCTTCAACCGCCGCCTGCTGTGGCCCATCCGCAATCTCGGCGGCGAGGTCATCGGCTTCGGCGCGCGCCGCCTGTACGACGACGACACCATGACCGCCAAGTACATCAACACCTCGGAAACGTTGCTGTACAAGAAGTCTCAGGTGCTGTTCGGCCTCGACCACGCCAAGCGCGAGATCGCCAAAGGCCACCAGGCCGTTGTCGTCGAGGGCTACACCGACGTCATGGCCATGCACATGGCGGGCGTCAAGACCGCTGTCGCCTCCTGCGGCACCGCCTTCGGTGACGAGCACCTCGCCATCCTGCGCCGCCTGCTCATGGACGACAACTTCTGGCGCGGCGAGATCATCTACACCTTCGACGGCGACGAGGCGGGCCAGGCCGCCGCCCTGAAGGCCTTCTCCGGCGACCAGAAACTGGCCGGCCAGACCTACATCGCGGTGGCCCCCGACGGCCTCGATCCCTGCGAGCTCCGCCAGCGCAATGGCGACGGCGCGGTCCGAGACCTGGTCGCCCGCCGAGTCCCGTTGTACGAGTTCGTCATCCGCGGCCTGCTCGCCGAACACAATCTGGATTCCCCCGAGGGTCAGGTCGAGGCGCTGCGCCGCGCCGTCCCCGTCGTCTCCCAGATCAAGGACTTCGCCCTCCGCAAGGCGTACGCCACCAAACTGGCGGGCTGGGTCGGCTGGGACGACATCCAGCAGGTCGTACGCCGCGTCGGCGATGAAGCCCGCAAGGGCGCCCGCACCGGCGCCAAACCCGGCATCCCCGAACGCCAAGCGCGCCAAGAGGTCACCGAGCACCCCGCCGCCCGCCCCAACCCCCACGACCCGACTTTGCTCCCGCAGCGTCAAACCCTGGCCGCCGCACTGCAATACCCCGCCTTCGCGGGGCCCGTCTTCGATGCCCTGGAGCCGGAAGCCTTCACCCAGCCCGCCTACATCGCGGTCCGCGCCGCCATCGCCGAGGCCGGTGGTACCGCCAGCGGTCTGACCGGCGCGGAATGGGTCGCCACGGTCGCCGACAACACCGAAGACCTCACCCTGCGGGCCCTGGTCTCCGAACTGGCCGCCGAGCCCCTCCCGGTGAAGTCCGCCGAGGACATCCCCCGCTTCGTCACCGGCGTCCTGGCCCGCACACAGGAGTCCTGGGTCGGCCGCCAGATCGCCGAACTGAAGTCCAAACTCCAGCGCATCTCCTCGACCGAGCAGCCCGACGGCTACATGGCCCTGTTCGGCGACCTGGTCGCCCTGGAGCAGTACCGGAAGAGCCTGCTGACCCAGGCCATGGGCAACTCGGGCGACTTCGTAAGTAGCTGACCCCGGTGACAGGCGGCGGAGCCCGCCGCCGGTGCCCTTCAGGGTGCGCTGACAAGCCTGCCGACGCTGGATCGGCAGGCTTCCGGTTCGAATCTCGGCTGGGGTGGGGCAACGCCCCAATCCCTCAGCGCCGCAGTTGATCCTGCGGCACGAGGATGGTGGTCCGCTCGTCCAGCGGCACCATCGGTTCCAGCTTCGGCTGGGTGCTCAGCTTGTCCGCGAGCTTCTGCCGCCCCATCATCACGACCTTCCGTGTGACAGGGCTCTCGCTGATCGCGCGGGTCGTCTTACTGATCTGCTCATACCGAGCCCGCCCGGCCTTAGCGCCCAGCACATACCCGGCCGCAACACCGATGATCAACCGCAGCATCCCGAGAAGCTCCTCCCATAGACCAGCCTGCCCCCACATCCTGCCCGACCCCACCCCCACCTGTCGATCCGGCACCCCACCTACATCCCCGCAGGTAGAGCCGCGATTTGGGAACTGTACAACCGATACGCTAAAGTTTTCCCCGGCCGGTCCGAGAGGGTCAGCCAGGGAAACAATCCCCTATAGCTCAATTGGCAGAGCAGCCGACTGTTAATCGGCAGGTTTCTGGTTCGAGTCCAGATGGGGGAGCAACAAAACACCCCTCACCAGTGCAGATACTGGTGAGGGGTGTTTCGTTTTGCCCGGATTCCTGCCCCAGGGTGCAGAAACGATGCAGATTACGACGAGGTCACGGAGATTTCCCGGTCACCCAGCGGCTCCAGAGCATCCCGCACATCGGGTGCTTCAATGGCACGCTTGACGTAATGGCGGCGGGTGACCGTCGTCCGGTTCGAGTGTCCGCCTTGCGCCTGCGCCGCGTCCAGCCCGTGTTTCTCATCGACCGCGGTCAACACGGTCTTCCGGAAGATGTGCCACGTCACCCAATCGAACTCGGGACCGCGTGCTTCGCGCCACTGTCGGTTGAGGTTGTTGGGGCCGCGCCAGCCGCCGGTCTGCGAGGCGATCACAGGGGAGTCCGCAGCGGGCCTCTTCTTCGGCTTCAACCGTTTCAGGATCTCGACCGCGAAGTCGGGGACCGCGAGACTGCGGTAACCGGACTCGGTTTTCGTCAGATCCTGCCGGACAAGACCGTCAGAGGTTTGCACCACGGTCCCGCACACTGTGAGGCGCGGCGGTGTGGAGTCGAGATTGACGTCGCCCCAACGGACAGCCAGCAACTCGCCGATGCGGCATCCGGTTGCCAGCATCAGGTCCATGAGATCGACGAGCGTTTGCGTTCTGGGTTGCCCTCCGCTTTGGCGAGGCGATTCCCCGGGCGCCACTTCTCCGGCCGCCCACGCACGGAGTCGGGCGCGCAACGCCTGCCGTTCCTCGGATTCGATGATGGTCACCTCCTTCACCTTTGCGGCCGGCGTAAAGGCATCGCGCGCGGGATTGTGGGGCAGGGCATCGTGATCAACAGCCAGCGAGCACGCGCCGACGATGGTGACGCGAGCCAGGCGTGCCTGTGCGGGATGTTCCTTCGCGACCCTTCGGAGGAACCCGGAAACGGTGGCGGTCTTGAGTTCTCGGAGCTGTAGGCCGCCAATGCCGGTATGGGGAGCGCAGACGACCTTGGCGGCGGCCCGGTACTGATCCAGGGTCTGCGGGCGACGCTTGCCCTCGGCCTCTGCGTGGTCGAGCCACAGTGTGATTGCTTCGCTGAGTCTCGTTGTGGGCTTGAGTCCTTCGTTCGCGCCGCCCGCGATTGCGGAGCGTTCGGTGAGTGCCGCTTTCAGGGCGGCCTCTGCGGCGGCTTGCGATTTTCCGGTGCGTTTCACCGGTCGGAGTCGGCCGTCGCTGTCGCGGACGCGGGTGTACGCGAGCCATCCTCCGGCGTCCTGCTCGGTGAGGGTGATGCGTCCGTGGCTGCCGACTGGTGTGGTTGGGCGTGGCACTGGCGTCCTCTCGTTTATGGTTCGAGTCAGGATACTAGCATGCCGCGCACCGTATTTCGGCTCGGTTCTGGTGTTGATGCACCCTTCCGTGCTCTGCGGCTGCTTGACGTGACCCGCCGGAATCGGCTTCGGTGCGACCCGCTCGGATGGTTGAGACCTGTACGTGATGCCTATCACTATTTTGAATTGTCATTGATTGTCATTGACTCCCATTGACTCCCGTTCATTACCGGTTGGCACCGGTTAGCCCTGTCTGCGAAGCAGCTCGGGCAAGCGATGTCAAATAGCCGACCAGATTCATTCGCTATCGTCTGCGTAGCGGTGAATCCGCTACGTACCGAAGGGATTTAAACCAATGCGTAAGACTGCCATTTCGCTCGATATCTGCGACCGCGCCACCTGGCCGGAGTTCATGATCCCCCGCGAGACTTCGCACGTCACGCGCCGGTCTGTGAGCTCGCACGCTCAGGATCGCATGGCAGGCACGGGCATTCCGTACATCAAGGATCGCGGCCGGGTGCTGTATCGGAAGGTCGACGTGTGCGCATACCTGGATGCGCACCGTGTCGAGACTCGCGCGATCGCCTAGCCAAGACGGAGATGGCTCGGGCTAGTCCACGTGGTCCACATGTCCACACCAGGTCAGGGCTGGTTTCCGTGGTCCACGTGGGCCACATGGTCCGCATCGCCGGGAGTCGGCCGAGGGTTGCGTCCTGCCGGTCAAGCCTGCGGCGGCAGGAGCCTGGCGCGCACTGAACGGCCAGAAAGTGCTCCTGACCAGCATGTCGGCTGTGTTGGACACATGGCGAAAGTCATGGTATAGACTACTGCGCAGGGGTCGGGAATCTTACCACCCCATGCACTGAAAGGCAATCACACCGTTGCTCACTCCGAGCCACGTTCGGGAACTCGACCGCCGCGCAGCGGTCGCCACGGGCCGACTCGGCCGCACACGGCAACTCACCCCGGACAACACCACCCTGATCACGGCACTCCGCCACGAAGCGGCCACCGCCCGTATCTCGGCGTACGCGGCCAAGCTCCTGCAAGACCTGCCGCCACTACCCCGGACACACGTCCGCGAGATCGTCGAGACTCTCCGGGCCGCATAGCCCATCGACTAAAAAGGCCGACCCGACTGCCATCGGATCGGCCTTGTAAATCCTCTCGACCCCGCAACAAGAACGAGACAACTACACATGAACCCTACCATGGGGCGCGCCGCAGCCCGCCGCCATTCTGCCGCGCTGCGCTGCGAGCCAATGGCATGTGGATGCCGTGACCCCCTCTACCACCGCTGCGACCGCACGCCGAATCGCCTGCCACGACCCCCTCGCCTACAAATGCGGCCGAACGACGAATCACCAAGAGCCATAACGAGACTCGACACCATCAAGGCCATTTCCCAATGGTTGCGCGGTCACACCGGCAGCGGCGGGGACTGGTGGAACCAGGGCGATGTCCGCGAGCTCTGGCACCGCAACGGCCCCGACGATCGCACCGCCGCGCAAGCGATTGCCCGCGATTCGGGCTGGCTTCCGATCACCACTGGCAGCGACCAGCTCGCCGCCTGACCAACTCCCCCAATTCTCCTGGAAAGTAAAGGAATTCCCGTGTCTCAGCACGTCCCCGACCTGCCGAAACCGATCTCATTCGGAGGCCGCGCACACCATCTCGGCCACCCCCTCGTTCGCCGCGTGATCCGCGACCTCGAAGAACAGTGCCAGATGTTCCGTGACGGCTGGCTCGCTGCCGAGCGTCGGAACGAGGGCATCGGCAAGTGACTACTCAGCCGATCAGGTCGATGGCCGATGTCAAGGCACTCAGGGGTCTCTACCTGCCCCCCGAGTCGGCCGCTACGTCGAACGTCGTCGAGATGCCGCGGCGCACGACCGCCGAACCGGAAAACGCGCCCACGAGCGACATAGGCGACGCTCCGAACGTGATGCTGCCGCGCGTCCCCGATACCGCCGACGATCACCCGCGCGCCGAGGGGTCTGCGGTAGGCGTGGACATGCGGCCGGCGACACCGGACGACGGGGAAGAATTCTGGACTGCCCGGCCCGAACTCACCCATATCCGGGCCTTCGCGCGTGCCCGCATGGCAGGACCGTACAGCACCCTCGCAGTGGTACTGGCCCGCGCTGTCTGCTCCATCGAACCCACCACGCAACTCCCCCCGACCATCGGCAAGAATGCCAGCCTGAACTTCTTTGTCGCACTGGTGGGTCGATCAGGAGCCGGTAAGGGCGCGTCCGAGGGCGCCGGACGTGACGCCGTCAAATTCCTCAACGAGCAGGCGGACCTTATCGCCGCTGAATCGTTCCCGATCGGCACTGGGCAGGGCCTCCGCGCCGCATACATGCGGGCACCCGATAAGGACGAGGTCGAGCAATACCCGACCGGCGTGCAAGTCCGTACCTGCTGCATGTTCACCGCACCCGAAATCGACTCCCTGACCGCCTTGGGGCAAACTCCCGGGTCTGTTCTGATGCCAGAGCTTCGGAAGCTGTACAGCGGCGAGGAGCTGGGGCAGGGCAACGCAACTCGCGAAGCTCGGGTCATTGTGCCGGAACACAGCTACCGGGCCGTGCTGATCGCTGGCGTGCAGCCGGGCCGCGGCCGCGCATTGCTCGACGACAGCGATGGCGGCACCCCTCAACGGTTCCTGTGGGTGCCGGTTACGGACCGCGGCGCGCCGGATATCACCCCGGAATGCCCGGAGCCGCTGGAGATCTCGATCACGCGGAGGGGCAAAACGGTGGTTGCCGTGCCGGAGTCGGTAGTGGCGCCACTGAAGGAAATCCGTCTGCGGATGCTGCGTGACGACCCCCGTGTGGATCCGCTGGACGGACACCGGGGCCTCACCCGGTTGAAGGTCGCGTTCGCGTTCGCGGTGCTGGCGGGCCGCTCGTCAAGGGTCACTGAAGACGATTGGGAACTCGCTGGGCACCTGATGCAGGTGTCCGACCGCACTCGCGGACAGATCGAATCGGTGCTGCAGGAACAGGGGCGTGCCGCGAACTATGCGCGCGCTCATTCCGAGGCTGACCGCGCCGAAGTGCTCGAACAGCGGAAGCTGGAGCGTGAACAGGCGCGGGTGAAGAAGAGCGTGACTGTGAAGCTGGCCCGTGGTCAGTGGGTCAGTCGAGGGGAGCTGAACCGTGCCCTGAAGTCGGACATTCGTCCGCATGTTGACACTGTGCTCGCCGATCTCGAATCCGAGGGCGCGATCGAAAGTCGTGACGAAGCGAATCGGCGCGAGTACCGCTCGCGGCGCGGCGACCAGTAGCCCCGATCGGGACCCCGCACCGACGGTGTGGACAGGACCGGAATGTGGCCCACGTGGACCACGGAAACCGGCGCTGACCTGGTGTGGACATGTGGACCACGTGGACGGCACCCCCTCCACGTGGTCCGCATGGTCCAGATATCAACCGACACAACCGAATAGAGACCATCGTGACCTACCACCGCCCGCAACCCGATGCGGCCACCTGCCCGACCTGCCGGACCACACTCCCGGTCGAGGCATTCACTACCCGCGAGGACGGGACCCGCCGCGCCGAGTGCCGCCCGTGTTTCTCCCGCCGCATTCAGCGGCTCCACGGCCGCCGCACCAGCAAGTGGGCCAACTACTACCAGCCTCGCCCCATCCGGGGAGACGCCGCATGAGCGCCGCACACGACTTCGCCGACTCGATCGCCGTTCTCGAAGACGTCGCCGACGAAGCCGACACCTACGCCGGTGTTCTCATCGCCGACGAAGACCCGGCGCAACCGGCGTGGGCTGACCGCCTCGAAGCCATCGCCCGGCGTCTGGAAGGCATCGCGGCCGAACTCTCGGCCTACCGGTGAGCGGCAGCAAGCCCAGCGCGGCCGAGCGTGTCCGCGACGACGTGGCCGCGCTCGCTCGGGAAGGCATGAGCCGCAACAGGATTGCGCGACAGCTCGGATGCGCCCCGGCCACGGTCACTGACGCCGCACGTTTGGCCGGCGTCGAGTTCGACCGCCGCCAAACGGCCACCGCTACCCAGGTGACCGTTATCGACGCGCAGCAGCGCCGCGACCGGCTTTCTGATCGCTGGTTTGACGTCGCCGAGGGCGCGCTGGGTCGGTTGAAAGAAGCGGTCGACGACGACGACCCGCAGGCCGCGCGAGCATGGGCAACCGCCTCCGCGATCGGCACCGACAAGTTCCTGGTGCTCGCCCCGCCGCAATCGGACGGCGGCGACCAGGACGCCCGGCTCGCGCTGACCGCGCTGATGGCCGCAATCCGGGCGGCCGCGCCCACCGACAACGACTGACCAACACACAGATCGGATCCACCATGACCCCCACCTCGTTTGAAATGTCCGGCTTCAATGCCCCCACCACCGGAATCAACTCCTACGCGCCGCGGCTCGCCGACCTCGTTCCCTTGGGGTCCGCCGCGCTCGATGACGTGGCCGACGTCGCCGAGGAGGACGCCAGCGACGACCCCGGCCCCGGCGTAGCCGAGCTGATGGCGCAGCGCAGGGAACGCCGCAGCCTGCCACGCGACGAACGCGACGCGGCGCAGCGCCACGCCGCCGAGACCGAATGGGCCGCCCGGCAGAACGAAACGGCGAGGCAGGCTCACCAGACCTTCCAGGAGTCGGGCGGTCAGTGGCAGGCGCAGGCCGCCAACACTGGCCACCCGGAACAGGTAGACGTGCCGGAGACGTCCGTCGCCGCACTGCGCGAGCAGCGGGCCGAACGCAGGCGCCACGGCTTCCACGGCTACAGCGTGCACGGCGAGTCCACTCCCATGCCCGCCTCGTGGGCCGGTTTCGACCAGCAGTAGCACCCGGACACCCCTCAGGGCGCGGCCCCACCGCTGACACCAGCGCGTAGGGCTGCGCCCAACACAACTGAACAACAACTGAATATGGAGGTTCCCGATGTCGGGAATCGATCTTGTCGCGCTATACGCGCAGGCACAGGCGGGCAAACAGACGCGGAAGAAGAAGCGCAACGCCCGCCCCCTCGTCCGCCTCTGGGACGGCAACTGGGCATTGCGCGGCATCTGCGGCGCCGAGATCAGCGGCGATTTCAAATGGCTGCTGAATGATTCCGGTACCGGAACACTCGTTCTGCCCTATGACCATTATCTCGCGAAATGGATCATGCATGCCGATCAGCGCACCACGGAATCCGTTCACGTAACGGTTGACCATTCCGGGGCGCGGTGGGACGGCCGCATGGAATCAGCGACCGTGAAATCCGACGAGAGCGGTTACACAGTCGTCGAAGTGCAATTCATGCACTCGTATGAAGAAATTAAACGGCTGTACGTATGGTCAAACCCGCTCACCCCGGCGATCCTGCAATGGCCGCGCGATTTTATTCTCCCGGGACCCTCCGTCTGGGTTCTGAAAACGGCCCTTTTCCTCCAATTATTGCGTGTAGAGGGATCGCTATGGGCACTGCCTGACGACCCGACCGACCCGAGGGAACTCAACAGCCTCGACCAATCGAATTGGCCCATTGTTGTCGCCCCCTCCGACCTGTTGAACGACGGGTCCTTGTGGACGATTTTCATCTCGCGGTGGAAGAGTTTCCACAATGCGGCCGCGGCGACTCTCGCCGAGGCACAGATCATGGTCACTACCCGCCGCTGGTTGACCGGCGACCCGCCCGCCTGGCCTGGGGCGTCGCTGCGTCACGGCACGCTTGTCGTCGATTTCGTGGACTGTTCCGGATTCGAGGGGACCAGCCAAGGCGGCAACCTTCTGACCGGTCTCGTGCATACCGTTCAGGTCCTCGCGAACGACTTTCTCGAACAGACCGATGTGGTGTTGCCGGACCCGAATGACCCGGCCGAATACCGCAATCCTGGGTGGCTCGGTTCGTTGCCGTCGAACCCGTGGGTTGTGTACCGGCAGGGTGAACACACAGGCGTCCGTACGTCGGAATTCACGCTGTTTCCGACGAAGGCCGTGCAAATGCTCACGGGTGGCCATTCAGCCTATGGCGTGAATGAGGGCATCGGTATTGCGGTGCAGCTCGCGGGCGACGTTGCGGCAGCCGCTCTGCTGGGTGAAGTCTATGGCGCTGCGGCGGCAGGCCAGATCATCAACACCGCCTTGTATCCGCTGTATAAGGATACCGTCGGTGCGTGGATGTCCTATAAGGACGCTACACGCGCATACAACGCTGGCTGGTCCCATTACTACGAATACTTCGAGAGTTCTCCGGATAGCGCGTATTCGCTGAGTTCGCTGATCAGTCTGCGGGCTGCGATGTGGAAAACGCGGCGTTTCTTCACGC
Organism: Nocardia sp. NPDC004711; assembly: GCF_053601595.1. Lineage (NCBI taxonomy): Bacteria > Bacillati > Actinomycetota > Actinomycetes > Mycobacteriales > Nocardiaceae > Nocardia > Nocardia sp. NPDC004711. Next base: position 181,222 of record NZ_JBSGCB010000017.1, read on the forward strand.
ACAAGCTCACGGTGACCAATGGGCAGCCGTACACCATCGGCGCGCGCGGGTTCGGTCATTTCTTTCTCGGCGACCGCATCGGTTCCACCGTGAAGGGGATGCCGCCCGGTCAAATCTATGTGGATCAGGTGACCGCGCTCGAACTGGGTTGGTCACGCGGCGACGCCCCGACCTGGCAGGTCACGATCGGGTCGGACAAGGCGACCGAGGAGCCCACAGCGAAAGCGTTGCGGCTCATCGCAAACGCAATGTCAGAGATACACGACCTCACTGTCGTGTCGTAGCTGGTTGCGCTGCCGCACAGTGGACGCGCTTGTGCCGCAGTCCGTGCCGCACCTGTGCCGCACGGGCTGCGGCAGGTGCGGCATCCACTACCTGTGAGGTTCGGCCCGCGCTGCCGCAGTCTGCCGCGCAGGTCACGGGCGGTGCCGCACGCTACCGCCGCACCCGAGGCCGCACAGTGGATCGGCCGGCCGCCGCACCCCGCTATCCGGCCGCCGCACCCTGCCGCACCCCGTGCCCGGCCGCGCCCCAAAAGGCCGCAGCGCTAGTTACACAGTGCCCCAACACGTTCCGTTTGCCGGTACACCACGGAGTATGTAATCTGTCAGGGAACCCTGGCAACAACCGAGGAGAACCGGCACCACGATGTCAACGACCGCGACCACACTCACCGCCCCCCTACTGTTCAACCCCGACGCGAGTAGCAAGATGCTCATCATCTGCGCTGCCGCAGCTGCGCATTCAGCCACGCGACCGGACTACGCCGAAGTGTCCGCCGATGCGCTCGACCAGATCACCGCAGAGTTGCGCTCCCGTGCCGCTCTCGGTGACATGGCCGCGCGTGACTGGATCGCGGCGCCCCTGAAGCCGCGAGTCAGTGTGGATCTTGCCAACTGGTTGGACAACGAGAGGGACGCCGGGGACTGGGACGGCGACATGATCACCTAACCGTTCCTTGGACGAGACAAAGGCCCCCGGCGGAAGCTACCCGCCGGGGGCCTTGTCGTTCTGGACGCTACCAAATGAACTGACGTCCGACTACGCGGTGCCCGATCACGGTGTCGAGTGCACACAGGCGGGCACACTCCGGAACTCAGTCCATGATCTTGGCCCATCGCTCATGGGCCGACTGGCGCGAGATTCCTGCGGCCCGGCCGATCACCTCCCAGGACAAACCATCGGCGCGAGCCGCGCGAACAGTGTCGTTGACGCGGCGCTGCGCCTTGTCCAGCTCGGCGACCGCCAACGTGATCTGTTCGACGGCTCCCTCGTGGCGGCCGTCGTTGGTTTGCCTGCCCATGGTCGATCCCCCTCAGTTGTTGTCAGGCTTCCCTGGCAGGCTACCCCGTCCCTGATCTGGCCGCCAGCATGCCCGGGCCGCACCCCCGCCGCGCCGAACGCTGCAGCGCCGACGCAGCCCCCTGTACAACCCACGGCCGTGCTCGGTCACGTGACAAAAAGGTCACGGCATCCGCCGCACGTGCGCGTCCCGAGCCGCTGCGATCAGAGCCCGCGCACCATCCCCAATCGCAGCCTGTTCGACCAACGTCGAAAAGGTCCGTTCGTACACTGCCAGCTCCGCCGGCGTCGACAACGTCAGCTCGGCCGCCACAGTCTCGACCTGCACAGTCTCGCGGTCGAAGATGACGAAGTTGGTTGCAGGGCAACGGAACTCGGCAGTCATCGGAATGATGCCCAGCGCTACCCGCTGGTTGGTCATCACTTCCGTCAGCTGTTCGAGTTGCTCGATCATGATCCGGTTGTCGCCCACGGTGCGGTACAGGGCTGGCTCACCGATCACGAAGTTGAAGCGGTGAATCCCGTTGTGCAGCACGGCTTGCCGTTCCATGCGGGCCGAAACCGCGGCCTCAAGGTCATCGGGGCCGCCCATGATGTCGATGCAGGCTTGCAGCACAGCCGCGGCGTAGTCCCTGGTTTGCAGCAGGCCTGGGATCAGGTCCGGTTCGAACCAGCGCATCCACCGTGTGAGCGATTCCCGGGACACTGATTGCTGTTGTCGGTGGGCGTGACCGGTGGCGCACAGTCGCCGCCACTCCAGATAGGCGGCTTCGATGTTGCGGACGGAGGCGATCAGGTCAGGGATGTGCAGTGGCGTGCCCGTGGCGTGGCACCAGTCGCGGATATCGCCCTCCGACGGTGTTCGTCGGCCGTGCTCGAATCGGCTCACCTTGCTCGGCTGCCACCCGCAGGCGGTGGCGAGTTCTGCGCCGGACAAGCCACTGTCGCGGCGCAGTTCCCGTAACCGTTGGCCGAGCGCGCGGCGGGCCTCATCGACACCGCTCACGCTGGTGTGTGCGCGGCGTACTCGTTCACGTAGACGGCGTGATCGATGGCCTGCGGCCACACGCGTGACCGGAGCAGGACGGCGTGCGTGACCAGAGCTGGGTCTTCGGTGACCGCGACACCGCATGGGGCGCCGGCCGAATCGGTGGCGTTGTAGGCGACCAGCGCATCATCGATCAGCCAGAAATCGTCTGCGGCAGCATCGTGCAGGGCTGCCAGGTGGCGCGGCAGCCAGCGGACGGTCTCCCCGACAGCGATGTTCTCGACGTCTGTGATCGACAACAGCCACCGCACGTAGTCACTGTGTGGGACGCTGACGATCCGTACCCGTTCGACGGCGACACCCCGCTGTGTAGTGGCCTCGATCAGGTCGCCCCACTCGCGCCACTCGTCGGGCGGCTCGACGGCCGGTTTACCGGCTAGGAATCGGTGCAGCGGCTCGGCTTCGTCGTCGACCAGGTAACTGTCCCTGGTCTCCAGGTGGAAGCAATGGTGCCGGGCGCGGCCGAACAGGTCGGGGAACGGATCACCCGTGAGTAACCGCATCGGGCGTTTCCTCTCGCATCGCTGGTACCTCCACGGCCGATTCGTGGGCCGGTAGGTTCAACTGTTCCACGGCTTCCCGGTCGATGACGGGCGTGCCGCTGAGCGTCAGTGTGCCGCGGCCGGTGTCGGTCAGCCGCGCGCCGATGCAGGACCCCGGTTCGAGGAACCCGAGTAGCCGTTGGGGTATCTCCACCCGGTCATCATGTCCGGGCACTGTCCAGCCTTGCACGACCACGGTGTCGTGGTCGGTGGCCCACAGGGTGGGGCTGTTTCCGTGTCCGCTGGGTCCGCCGAGGCAACGAAGTTTCATCGGTATGGCCTTTCGGTGAGGGCTTGCCATGCTGTGTCGATGGTCGCGCGATTCGCCAAGTAGGAGCAACGTTTTCGGGATGTTGCGGCAATTCCTGGCAAGACCATGGTGTCAGTGATCGGCTTGTCCATACCGTCGATGACGGCGCCCGGGGCCGGGTGTCGCTCGATCCAGTCGACCCGCCGAACGTCAGCTGTGAGGGCCGGGCGGTCGGTGGTGTGAGCCCTGGTCCCGGGTTGCCTCACCAGTTTCTGCGACGGAAGGTGCCTGCAATGCGATCACGGCCCACTGCGCTCGGCTATCTGCGTAAGGATGTCTCCGGTATTCGGCAGGCTTGGGACGAGACCGAGATCAGGAGCTTGGCCAAACGGCTCGGCTACGACTTGGCGAAGACGGTCACGTTCGACGAGCGCACCGAGCGGCCGTTGGTGCGACTGTGCACGGTGGTGGCCCGCTTGGATGCGGAGGTGATCATTACGCCCGGTGCTGAGCACTTCGGTGGCGAGGTCCCCGCGGATCTGGTCGGTGTCGTGGATGTGGTCACGGTGAAGCCTGAGTACACCTATGCCCGGTGGTCCAGTGGAGAGCTTCCCGACCTTCGCCCCGGCGAGGTGGGTAAGGCTCGTCGGTAGGCAATGCCGCTTCCCCCGGTCGTGCTCCGCTCGCCTGGTGGGTGCAGAAACGGTACAGATTCGGGTGCACTTACCCGAATCGAGGGGAACTGGTCCGCATCGCGATCTTCGCCAAAGTGCTTGCTTGACAACAGATTTGGATCAATTTGAATCCTGTTGAACGGCGTGTCTTGGAAACGGCAGGTTTCTGGTTCGAGTCCAGATGGGGGAGCTCAAACCCTCGATCGGTTTCCGATCGAGGGTTTTTTGTTTGTTCGATGAGCTCACCGGCCGCAAATAGGTTGTTGGACGCCTTGGCTGATTGAACGGGTCCGCTTCCCGGACGACCAGCTGCACGATCATGCGCTGGGAGTGGACCCGATTGGAGCGTGGGAATCCCGAAGCGGCATGGCGCAATTCGCGCGCCACCTTCCTCTCACAGGTGGTGGGTCCGCATTTCGAGGAACCTGCCGGGACTGGGTGAGGTCAATTGGGGCCGCACCATCGGGCATGTGGACCGACTGCGCCATGCGCGAGAATTGTTGTCGGCCAAGGGATACGACACCAGTGAAACGATTTTGACCTGCTACAGCCGGGCGGGATTCGAGGAGAACCTCCAGACCGCCGGTATCGCCCCCGGGCAGCGGTTCTGGGATGCGGACGCCCCGATGCTGGTCGATCTGAACACTGTCTACGCCGAGATGTAGCGGGAGCGCGAGACGCCGGTGGCTGGACGCGGCCTTCGTCCGACAAGGGGAACATGACGGCGTATCTGCCGCGGAATGGGGGTTCAGCCGACCGGGAGTTTCACCACCGCATTGGGGCCCCGGTCGGTGACGTATACGTTGTCCGCCTTGTCGACCGCCAAACCCTGGGGATCTTTGAGCCCGGTGAACGGCAACGTGGTCGGCGTCGTCGCGCCCGCCGCCAACCTCGCCACCGATTCGTTACCCCAGTCGACGACGTATACGTCTCCCGCCCTGTCGACTGCCACGCCCCGCGGATCTTTGAGCCCGGTGAACGGCAACGTGGTCGGTGCCGTCGCGCCCGCCGCCAACCTCAACACCCGCTCGGTACCCAATTCGGTGACGTATACGTTGCCCGCCGTGTCGACCGCCACGCCCTGGGGATCTTGGAGCCCGGTGAACGGCAGCGTCGTCGGTGCCGACGCGCCCGCTGCCAACCGCAGCACCCGATCGTTAGCCCGGTCGGCGACGTACACGTCTCCCGCCGTGTCGACTGCCACGCCCCGGGGATCTTTGAGCCCGGTGAACGGCAACGTGGTCGGTGCCGCCGCGCCCGTCGCCAACCGCACCACCCGATTGTTACTCGTGTCGGTGACGTATATGTTGCCCGCCGGGTCGACCGCCACACCCTGGGGATTCTTCAGGCCGGTGAACGGCAACGGGCTCGGCGTCGACGCATCCGCCGCCAATTTCACCACCCGATCGTTACCCATGTCAGTCACATATACGGTGCCCGCCGCGTCGACCGCCACGTCGGTGGGCAGGCTGACGCCGGTGAACGGCAGTGGAGTCTGTGACGAGTAGGCCGGGGCGATGGGTGTGGGCGAGTTGCCACCGCCGCCTGATCCTCGTTCGACACTGATGACGACAGCCACGGCGGCCACCACCGTAACCGCGACCGCGGCCGCGAGCAGCCCGGCGGTCTTGGGCGACAATCTGATTCGCCGCCCATGGCGCGCAGCCACGCCCTCGGTGGTGCTGACCGCGGAATCGCCCACCGCGGCGCGGGCCGCTGCGGCGAGCTCGCGCATGGTCTGGTAACGATCGTCGGGGTTTTTGGCCATTCCCTTGGCGATGACCGCATCGAACGCAGTCGGTACATCGGGTGTAGTGGTGCTGGGACGCGGGGGTGGGGTGTGCAGATGATGGGCGATCACACCCTCCATGCCCAATGAGCTCGCAAACGGCGGCCGGCCGGTAAGGCATTCATGCAGCACGCACGTCAACGCGTACACGTCCACTCGCGCATCGGCCTTGACCTCCGCGCCGATCTCCTCCGGCGCCATATAGGCGACGGTGCCAACGGCCTCGCCGATCGCGGTCAGCGTACGGTCGTCGGCGGCGTGAGCGATCCCGAAGTCGATCAGGTAGGCGAACTCATCGGCCGCTAGCAGGATGTTGGTGGGTTTGACATCGCGGTGGACCAGCCCGGCGTCGTGGGCCGCCTGCAGCGCGCCGGCCACCTGTGTGATGATCGCCACTGCCCGCTGCGGCGACAAGGCCCCTTCTCGCGTGATCACCTTGCGCAGATCGGTGCCCTCGATCAACCGCATATTCAGATAGAGCCGACCGTCGATGTCGCCGAAGTCGTGGATGGGGATCACATGCGGCTCGGTCAACTGTGCCACGGCCCGGCACTCCCGGCGGAAGCGCTCGCGCAGCCGCTCGTCATCGGCGAAGCGCTCGGGCAACACCTTGACCGCCACCACCCGGTTGGTCAGCGAATCATGCGCCCGCCACACCTGGCCCATGCCGCCCTGACCCAGCAGCGACAGCAGCCGATAGCGTCCGAACGTCTGCGCTGGCCCCCAAGTGGCGTCCACGCCACGCACTGACTTGTCATCCATTGCGCCGTCCCGTGACCACCCGACTGGCAAACGGTGTACTTGCTTGCATTCCAATCCCCGCCCGCGAGCGGGCCCACACTAGTTGATTTAGCCAGGCCAGACAGTCGAGAGTCGGCGCTATCGTCGGCGCGCGAATTTCCCAGCGATGCTCATGCTGGCAAGTACGCGGCCAGGCACTGCCCCGCCACCGGTGCGAGTACGCGGATCGTGCCCAGAAATCCGCCGACAAACCTGTCGCAAATTCAGCGTACCTCTGAGCCATACGACCAACTTCGTGAAGAATCCGGCAGTCCAGCACCACTCCGGGGCCGGGCCATCTCGAGTAAAGAGTGTCGGTTTCCTGTCTCCGCCATCTTGCCAAGAGCTTGCTGAGGCAGGCGCGAACTGGACGGAGCGGTACGGGCTGACGGGATACCGCCCCTGACCTGGATGGGACGGACGGGGCGGTACTACCTGGTCGTGGGAAGTGGTCGCCGCAGGATCGGGCTTGCATGTCCTGGAACTGTCCAGGAATTCCCGTCGCGTGGTCGTTGCGCGTGATCGCCTTCAGCCGTGTGCAGTTGCGAACCTTTGATTCTATGCCCAAGGGAGATAGCGGATTTGGCGTAGCTTCGCGCACTCCTGGTTGTATGTGGCAGCGAACGGCTGAGCGACTCGGTAGGTTTCGGGTTCGCGTCGAGATGGGGGAGCTTAAAACACTCGATTGTCTTCCGATCGAGGGTTTTTGTTTGTTCGATGAGCCTAGCGGCCCGCAAGTAGGTTGGTCTGCAACCACTTCCGAATTGCCATGCAGTTCACCGGTTGCATCGCGGGCGGTCTCGCCGCGGCGATCAGCTATAGAAGCGTACTTATTAGAAGTATAGTTCTACTCATGACGCGTTGGTGAAGCCTGAACGGGTGATCAACCGCGATCGCGAATGGGGCGGTTTGATGCGGTTCGTGACGTCGCCGAGTCCGGATGTGCGGCTGGGGATCGTCAGCGGGCGGCGGGGCTACGCCGAGTTGTAGCGGGAGCGCGAGACCGCTGTGGCTGGACGCGGCCTTCGCCAGATCAAGTCGAAGCGGTCGCAGACCTGTGCCCATCTGCATCAGGAATGGTCCCCACCTCCGTTCTTCCGTGCCGTGAGCCGGGGGTGTGAAAGAAGGGCTTGCCAGGCGTCCTGCCACGGAAACCGTTCGCGGTATGCGCCACCGGTTCTGGGCTCGTGTGGCGGGTCTTCGGTCAGCACGGTCACGCCCCACTCCGAAAGCTGCTGCGCGGCATGCCCGATCGGCGGGAAATTGAACAATGCCCGGTTGATGAACGGTACGGCGACGACTGGGAGCCCGTGTCCAACAGCCTCGACCAGCAGCCCGAGTGGCAACGTGTCCGAGATCCCGGCGGCCCACTTGGCGAGCGAGTTCGACGTGATCGGAGCAACGATCATCCCATCGGCCGGCGGTAGCACATCGGCCGCGTCCGGATCCTTGTACTGGCTACGCACGAGATGTCCGGTCTTGGCACTCAGATCGGCGGCATCGATAAAACGGAGACCGTTCGGTGACGCCACCACGCAGACATCCCACCCTGCTGCGTGAGCGAAGTCCACGAGTACACCCACGTCACGAGCGACGGGCGCGCCGGTCACAATGGCGTACAGCACGGGCTGTTCCTGATCGTTCATGCCCCAATCGTTTCAGCCCGCGCCCGCACCGGCACTCCCTGCGAACTACGCCGGAATCGCGCCTACGCGTTTCGCGAGCTTGCCGAGGTCACCCGTGGTCAGGTCGCGCCTTGCGGTACGCATCATGTGGCCGACAAGTTCGCGGACAACAGTCAGGCTCCGAACATGTTGAGGCGCAGTATGTTCGGCGCGCAATAGCGCGTGCAACGACGATTGATAGTTACGTTTCACGGCGTAGGCGCGGCCGATTTCGACAAAGTACTGAGCCCGCCGACCTTCGGCAGGCAATTCATCAGCTGACAGTTTCGGAGCTAATGAGAGCACTCGCCCGGCGTCACGGCGCTCCATTGCCGCGGACATGCGCCACAGGGTGACGTTCGCTGGGCCGAACGTTGGATTGCGTAGTATCGATGTACTCGGCGCGGCATCGCTCAGACGGCGCGCCTGCTCGGCTGCTTCGTCCAAATGCGGTTCGGGGTCACCTCCCAGCGCCGCCATGACGAGGGACGCTTGAAGGTGCAGCATCCCGTATGTCTCGACTTCGCCGATCGTGTGCACACGCGCCGACAAGCGGTCTGCCGTGGACTCTGCGTGCTCGAGCGCGGTTGGGAGCGAGCCCGGCCGCGATAACAACACCTGACTGCGAGCGAAAGCCGTTGCGGCGAATGCCGCTGTGCTGTCGCTGTATTCAGCAGCACGTTCGGCTTCCTGCGCGGCTGTCCAAGCGAGCGCGTGGTACCCGCGGGCCTTCAACGCGGCCGATGTTGTGTGCGCCACGGTGCCATGAATGTCCCAGGCTCGCTCGAGGTCTGCGCCGGTCCCATCGTGCAGGTGCCGGTAGCTGTCGGTGAGCATAGGGGCGAGCATCGGACCGAGTGCGGCATAGTCACACGCGACCCGGAGATGTGCTGCGTGCTGCGCCATCGCAGCCAGTTCGTCAAGGGTTCTGCGGGGCGCGGTCGGCGTGGTGTTTCCTGCAGTCCACAGCGCGATCTCTATATCCGGCACAGAGACATGGAAACTCGCGGACGACGGATCAAACCGGTCCTGTTCATGCCCAGTCAGATCACCAACTGTCACACCGAGCGCTTGCGCAAGGGCCAGTTGAGGCTTCCCCCGGATAGTGGACACCGATTTGGCAGGACCGAAGGTCCTGCTGGAAGGATGTCTCCATGCCTCCTCGCAAGCGCCGGTCGTTCA
>NZ_JBSGCB010000018.1:0-188745 GCF_053601595.1 Nocardia sp. NPDC004711
TCTTTTGACTCTGGTGTGGTCTGGCCGAGACTATGTCCTCCGAAGGCGGATATAGTCTCGGCCAGACCAGACCAGAGTCCTGCGCCGAAGGCGCAGCTCAGGGGGTGTGGTGGAGGACAAGAGGACTCGAAATTTGGGAGAACCTTTGGTCCGGGCACTGTCCGGGCACTCTCCGAGCACTGTCCGGGCAGAAATCACGCTGCCGAGAGCAGTTCGGACAGCTGCGCGATGATGGCGGCAGGGGCTTGGGCGGCAAGAACTGCGGCCTTGGCTGGCCGGTTCGCAAAAGCTATGCAGGGTACGTCCGCGGCACGGGCAGCTATGACGTCAGAGGCTGAGTCGCCCAAGAAGACGCTATCTTTCGGTTTCGACTGAAGGGCGCTAAGGGCATCAAGAAGCAGGTGCGGTTGAGGCTTTAGCCGTGACACGTCGCCGCTCTCGCGCCCGAATACCCCTTGGACGCAGTCGATGAGCTCATGCTGGGTCAAGTACTGACGGACGGCTGCCGATGAGTTATTGCTGACGATCGCGATGCGCCGGCCGCTCTGTGCCGAACTGCGTATCAGCTCTTCGGAACCGGCGGTCGGGCGGGCGGACTGGACTGCTTCGACCTCGATCTGTCGAAACTGTAGATCGGTGGCGTTGGCCTGGTCTGGTCCCAGTGTCGCTGCGAACTGAAGAACATCGAAGGGGTCGTGTGTCGCCAGTACATCGTCAGGGATGCTGTGATCGAGATTGATCAATAGTCGTTGTGCCGCTTCACGGTTAGTGATTCCTGAGAACACGGCGCAGATCGGTCCATCGAAATCGAGCAGAAGAGTGTGCGCCTGTTGGAGGATGTCCGCGGCCCCGGTCACCGCTCGTAGTCCCGCGCGACCGTTGTCCAGATGCTGTTGAACCACATCTGAGACTCTTCGGCGAACTGACTGTCCTTGTTGTCTGGATGCTCTGCGTCCTTGCCGAACTCGAACAGGGTGGCGTCCTTGCCCATGAGATCCCAGATCGCAGTAGATTCGCCGTCGAGCTGAAGCTTGTGCTCACGGACCGGGTAGTAGCCGAAGAACGCGCGTGACCCGTTCAGCACGTAGAGCTTGAACAGGGGGACAGCAGGATAGGTCCGGACTTGTGCTGACGCGCTTGCCACGAGATCAAGTTCAGCAAGCTCGTTGACGGCATCCACAATCGCTAGAGCGTGTCGCTCCATGATGCGGGTCGCGCGACTCCTGAAGGCAGGGCTATCACTCAAGTCCTCGACCTTCGACGGAAGCGACCAGGGGATCGAGGCGTCAGGTACGAGCAATCGGACGGTCAGCGATTCGGGTCGTAGCCGTCCATGCCGGATCTTATCGATCGGTTCGGCGATAGCTCCGTGCAGCGTCTCACCGGAGAACCCTGCGAAATCGATTGTGACAGCGGCCTCTTCGAACGCACGCTCGATGTGAGGACGAAGTCCTACCGGTCGTTCAGTGCGTTCCCGGACATAGACGCCACTGCCCTGTCGTGAGACGACCAACCCCTCATCGCGAAGCACACGAATTGCCTGCTGCACGGTCATCCGGGCGACGCCGTACCGCTCGGCCAGATGAGGCCCCGATGGCAGTTTGTCGCCGGGGTTTAGCTTCCGAGTCAGGATGGCCGCACGCAGTATGTTCGCCACCTGAAGGTACGGCGGGCGGGGGTCATCGGGGTCGAGTGTGTCCATGGACCACACGATATATGCAGGCTACGCAACTTACCTAGCCAACCTAGTTCGATTTACTACTTTGAGCGGGTTGGTGCGCTACAGTGAACTTGGCTAGGCAAGCTAGGAAGCCTGGTCAAGTTGAGACTCCCCATCAGTTGGAGCTGACGGGGAGTCGGTACCGAAGCAGTGTCCGCTGCTTCGGCTTTCACTTCAGGCTCTGAAAGGCCACTGAAGCATGTCCAGTGTAGAACGCTGTGCCCTGGTGCCGAACCGGGCGCTATCAGCGGTGATATCGAATCCTGCGCCGTCTGTGCGCGCTCGTCGGGAACGGGGGTGGGTCCGGTGAGGATCAACGGGAAGCAGGTCGGGCCGCTGTCGAATGTCATTCAGTTTCCCGTCCCCGCGCAACCGCTCCCGGGGCCGGACGACCGGCGTCGCGCGGAGGTTGATGCTCAGCCGAAACCACAACGGAGGGAGCTGGTTCCGAACGAGCAGCTGTCGCTGTTGATGGAGTCGCTCGGGATCACCCCCACGGGCCTGGCGCATCGCATGCGCGCGGTGAGCGAGAGTGACGGCGGCCGCCCGGTGCATCTCAAGCACACCAATATCGTCGGGTATCGGGACGGGTTGCATGATCCGAAGCCGCGGACCCTCGATGTGATGCTGACGGCACTGTCGCTGAAAGCAGGTCGCCAGATCACTGCCGAGCAGATCGGTTACGCCGCACCGACACCGGCGGAGCTGCGGTCGAACACCTGGAAGCAACTCGACGAGTTCACGGTAGACGAACCGCATGTCGAAACACTCCGAACCAGGGCAATGGTTGCCGAGTCCGCCGCGCCGCGTCCAGGGCCGACGGCTGATCGGGAATCGGATGCGGCTAGGGCGGATCGGCTGCGGTTGATGCTTGCCATGGCTGAGGCCAGTGCCCCGCTGAAGGAGCGCGACATCCACGGCGATGGCGTTCGCGGCCTTTCGGTTGAGGCGCCGGCGCGTCCGGCGGTGGATCGGAGGCGGTCACGGTGAACGGCGACGCTGCCCGCGACACTGATGGCGGGACGGAGTTGAAACGGCTTCTGCGGGAGAAGCATTGGGATACGCACAAGGTGTTTCAGCGCGAGTACAACAGGGCTGCGAGGAAGATCAATCGCAACATGGGAGGGTTGGACGGTCCCGCGAAGGCGCAGTTCTACAAATGGCTCGCCGGTGACCTGAAAGGGCTGCCGCGGCCGGATCATTGCGCGGTCCTGGAAGCGATGTTGCCCGGCCATACCGCAGAGGATCTGTTCGCGCCCGCTGCTCCATCGCTCGGTGTCCAGAAAACTGGACAGAACCTGCCTGTCGCGCCGGAACGCCCGGTGTCGGTCGAAGCGATCGAAACACCCGCTACCGCACGATCTTTGGATCGAGAACTGCGGATCGCGGACCGCGTAGGTGTTCCAAATGGATCACCTGACCGATTGGTCGGTTCGACCGGTGATTCAAATGAATCACCTGACTCGGTGGTCGGTTCTGGTCGTGCCCGCGACCAGCAGGAAGTGACGGCCGCGATCGATGCGCGGGTGCGGTCACTGATGTCCTGGATCGGGGCCGATACCGCGCCCCTGAAGGAACGCGACATCCACCGCGACAACGTTCGCGGCCTTTCGGTTGACGCGCCGGCGCGTCCGGTCGTCGATCGGCGGCGGTCGCGATGAGCCACGACGAGGACCGCACCGGTGCGGACGCGTCGGGTCGGACGCGTCGATTGGGTCCGGGTACGGAGCTGAGAGCGCTTCTGAAGAAACGGCATTGGCAGACCCACAGCACGTTCCTGCGTGAGTACGACAAGGCAGCCGCGCGGCTCGACCCTGATTTGGTCGGGCGTGGTCCACTCAAGGCCCAGTTCTACCGGTGGCTGTCCGGTGAAATCAAAAGCCTTCCGTTCCCTGATCATTGCCGGGTTCTGGAGGAGATGCTGCCCGGCTACACCGTGGACGAACTGTTCGCACCCGCCACCCCGTTGGTCAGTGTCCAGAAAACTGGACAGCACCTGCCGGACGATCGGCGGCAGGTGGTTCACAGTGAACCACCTGAGCCATCCGACTCACGTGACTCGGTAGTCGGTTCTGCAGGTGAGTCAAATGAATCACCTGACCCGGTGGTCGGTTTCCGGGCGAGGTTGTCGCAGCAGGAAAAGACGGCGGCGATCGATGAGCGGCTCCGCTCGCTCATGAGCTGGATCGGGGATACCGCGCCTATCAAGGAGCGCGATCAGCACGCGCGACCCGTGCAACGTGACCGCCGAATGGTGGATCGGCGGATGTCGCGGTAGGGCACGCGCCCCGCACGAAGGGGGCGCACGCCCTGCCTGTGTGTGTGCCCCCCGTGTGCGAAATGTGCCCCCATATGTGCCCTGTTGTGCCCAGCACTGCGTGAGTTGTGCTGGAGCGCAGCATCTTTCAGTAATCGATCGAAGGGAATACCTGATGAATCGGAACAACGACGGCCCGGGTGGCCGCTACAAGGATCTGTCGGGCGCCGAGCGCGACACCATGATTCGCAGCCTGCGCGAGCTGGGCGAGGACTACCGGCAGATCGCCAAAAGGCTCGGTATCACCGCCCGCCACGTCGAGACCGTGCTCGGTGAAATCGCGGCCCTGCGGTCGGCCGGCCACCCCGATGCCGAGATCGGACGCCGTGTCGGGCTGCCACGCTCGACCGCGCAGCGGCTGCGTGGTGGAACCGAACCGCGGTCGGACCTGCGCAAGGCCACCGCGTTGACGCTGCTGTCCCAGCACGGCGGAATGCAACTCGACCTGCTCGGACAGTTCCTGGGGCAAGGTACGAACCACACCTACGTTCTGGTGCGGCAGTTGCGGGCCGACAATCTCGTTCGACCGCTGGAACAGGTGCAGGCGGGGGACAAATGGGTGGTCGCGACCGCGGCCACCGCGTCCCGGTTCCTGGGCTGGCCGGTGCAGAACTGGCGGCCCACTCTCGGGCGCGTGGAACATCATCGGGCGGTCGCGCAGGCCCGGCTGATGCTGGTCGGCACCGACCTAACGGCGTGGGTTTCCGAACGAGAGCTCTGGCACCGCGCACAGCGGGTATCGCACCAATCACGGTCCAAGAGAGCCGAATTCGAGACAGGTCGTGTGCACGTTCATGACGCCCTGTTCCGTGGGCGGCTCATGGGGACGCAGGGGTGGTGGGCGCTGGAGGTCGAACTCACGCGCAAATCAGCGGCCTCGATGGATCAGGCACTGCGCGGCGCGATCCGTGCGGCCCGCGATATGGAGCCCGAGGAACTGACGGGCCTGCTGTACCTGTGCCGCACCTCCCGCGTGAGTGATGGCGTGCACGCGGCCGCCGAGCGGCTCCCGCCCGAAATCCGAAGCCTCGACCTGGCCCTGGTCGTACGCGACCTCGACGCCGACTGGGGCCGCTACCTCGACAACCGCACGGCGAAAACCACTGCCCCCCAATCCGGTATCTCCTCCTTCAAGGACTTCTCATGATCAGATACTCACGGCTCACCCCGCGTAGCGTTCAAGCGCTGGTCGGGCTCACCGAAATGCGTGCCATGCAAACCGATGTTCTGGCCGAGTTCCTCGGCGTCGGTGTGGCCCAGACCTACCGGCTGGCAAGCCAACTCGCTGACGCCAACGCCGCCGAACGGCTTCCCTCGGTGCGAGGAGAGCCGACGTGGATCGTGCCCACCCGCGCGGCGGCAACCTGGGTGCTGGGGTGGCGACCGGGAGAGTGGCGGCCTCGATCGAATTCCGCTGTGCATTGCCGGGCGGTCGCTCGTACGCGTGTCGCACTCGGTGCGTGTGCGACAGATCAGTGGGTCAGTGACCGCGCGCTGCGACACGAACTGCCGGGTCCGGGCCTCTACCCCTACGACGGCATGTTGCTACGCGCCGCTATGACCCCGGTCGCGGTAAAGGTTGACACCAGCGCGCGCGTCACCGGTGCGCAGCTGACGCGACGGCTCAATCTCGTTGTGCGACAGGCGCGACAAGACGAATGCGCGGAGATCCTCTACGTCTGCGACGGCAACCTGAGCACCGACGACGTTGCGACAGCAGCACAGCAAACCCTCCCGGACATCCCTGACCTGGTTCTGCGCATCACTCGCCTCGGCACCCTCGTCTCCGGCAAACACCCTTACCTGCGGCCTGTTGACAGGTCATGCGACAGCCCGCGACAGCGTGCGACAGGCGGTGCGCACTGATGCGACAACCCACCCACCCCGTACGCACCGTGCGACAGGCCGATGGTGCGCACCGCGACACCTCCAACGCGCCGTGCGACAGCGCGTGCGCACCCTGCGACACCACCTGCGCACCACGCGACGGCGTGCGCACCGATACCCGAACCCGCTCTACCCGAGGAGATTCCATGTCCACCGACCGCTACCTCCAGGCCACCGACTGCGAAGCCATGACCGGTATCCCTGCCGCCACGTGGCGGTACTGGGCCTGGGCAGGCAAGGGCCCGAAAAGCTTCAAGCTCGGTCGCCGGCGCGTCTGGCGCGAGAGCGCCATCCATTCCTGGATCGCCGAGCAGGAAGCCGCGTCCGACCGCGGCGGGGTCTCCTGAAATGGGCGGGCGACGCAACCGCCGCAGTGGGGTAGAAGACCGCTGGTACAAGACCGTCACCACCACCGCCGAGGACGGCGTGAAGACCAGCGAGAGAGTCCCCTCGGCCAACCATGGGCGCGCCAAACGCTGGCGGGCCCGCTACGTCGACGACAACAGCCAAGAACACGCAAAGTCCTTCACCCGCAAAGCTGACGCCCAAGCCTGGCTCGATGATGCGACCAGCGCGCTCGTCACCGGCACCCATGTCGCTCCTTCGGCTGGTCGCGAAACCATCGGCGATCTAGGTCGCCGGTGGCTCAAAACCCAAGCCCATCTGAAGGACACCACGGCATTCAATCGGAGCCACACCTGGGGGCTCTACGTCGAGCCACGTTGGGGCAGCATCGAAATTCGCAACGTCCGAACAAGCGAAGTCCGTGCATGGGTCTCGGAGATGGTGGCTGCCCGGATGGGCGTGCCGACCATTGAGAACGCGGTGGGGGTGCTTCGGATGATCTGCGGGGCCGCCGTCGAAGACCGCCATATCGTCCGTAACCCCTGTGCCGGAGTGAAATTGCCGCGCCGTACGCACCGCGCCCGCGGCTATCTCACTCACGTTCAGGTCGAACAACTTGCGCGTGAGGTCTCCGAGGCACCCACAGCCATACGGCTTTTGGCGTACACCGGTTTGCGATGGGGTGAGATGGCCGCGCTGAAGGTCTCCAGTTTCGACATGCTTCGCCGCCGAGTGAACGTGTTGGAGGCCGTTGCCGAGGTTCAAGGCAGGATCGTTTGGTCAACCACGAAGAACCATGAGCGGCGTTCGGTGCCGTTCCCGAAGCTGTTGGCGGACGAACTTGCCTCGCTCATGAAAGGGAAGGATCGCGATGCACTTGTGTTCACCTCCCCAGAGGGCGCGGTGCTGAGAGTGTCTACCTATCGCAAACGGGTGTTCACGCCGGCGGTTTCTCGCCTCCGGAACCCAGGTCGGCATGTGGGTGGTGTCAGCCAGACTCGGGGCCACCGAGGAGACAGCAGCCCTCGTCTCGCTGTCTCCTTGATTGATGAGGGAGACAGGCAGGGAGACACCCGAGCGACAGAGCGTTTCCCATACATCAGCCCTCACGACCTCAGGCACACGGCAGCATCTCTGGCGATCAGCGCCGGCGCGAACCCAAAGGCGGTGCAGACCATGCTCGGTCACAAGTCCGCTGCGATGACCCTGGACACCTACGCCGACCTGTTTCCAGACGACCTTGAATCTGTTGCGGATGCTCTCGACACTGCCGCGCGGTCCGCACTTGCAAAAGCTGCGGACGCACTGCGGACGGGAACCGACGATCGTCAATCTGAATAGTTCCGAAATCGCAAACCGCCCGTGGTCTCTTCCGAGGTCACGGGCGGTTTTTCGTGATGTGGAGCTAAGGGGAATCGAACCCCTGACCTTCTCGATGCGAACGAGACGCGCTACCAACTGCGCTATAGCCCCGCGGGGACGTTTCCGGCCCGCGCTGGAGAACTTTAGCAGGTGGGTTGGGGAGTCGACGAATCGGCTGGTTGGAGAGGGTTTCTGTGGATGGAGGGGTGGGCAGGTGGCCGGCGGTCGGCTCATCGCCGACCGTTCGGGGCCCGAGGCAGCGCCGAATGGAGCCCTCAGATGGGCTCGCTGTAGGAGTCGAGTACTCGCAGGAACAGGTCGAGGCGGTATTCGCGTACTGCCGGGTTGTCCGGTTCCAGCAGGCACTGGCCCAGCGTGCCGTCGTGCACCGCGACCAGTGCCCGGCCAAGAGCCGCCGGATCCTGTACCCGTCGGCCGTTGCGGCGCATGAGTGCGACCACCACGGGGATGAGTGCGGCGGCGATCGCCTCCTCGCGTGCCACCATCACCTGACGTAACGCGGGATTGCGCAGGGCGTGCGCGGTGAATTCCGAGGTGATTCGAAACCACTTGTCATCCACCGGAACTGCCGTCAGCACCTGCTCGACCGCTCGCCGTGGATCGCCGCCCACTCCGCCGGGCGCATCGAGCACCGCTGCCGCCTCGGCCAGCATCGACGCCGATCGCTGTTCCCACATGGCCAGGAACAATTCCTCCAGCGAGGTGAAATTCGAGTAGAACGCGCCCCGCGTGAATCCGGCCCGCTCGCACACCTGTTCGACCGAACACCGACCGAATCCCTCCTCGGCGAAGGCCTCGAACGCCGCGTCCAGTAGCCGCTGCCGCGTCCCGGCCCGGCTGCGGCGTACCTTCACACCCCCGGCCGCCCCATCGGCAGCCGCCCCCTCCCGGTCGGATTCGTCATCGGCCCTGCTCACGCCCGCATCGTATCCGGTCCGGCGGCCCCGCCACCGAGAGTGCCGTGCCCCTGGCCGCTGCGCCCGCCCGCACTGTCGCCAGCGACCTTCGTGAGGGCCGAGTCCGGACAGTCGAATCGTGTCGCCGGGCTCGGTGACGGCTATCTCGCTGGATGCCGAAGCTGGACAGTCGAATCGTGTCGCCCGGCTCGGTGACTGTGGTCTCTCCGGACGCCGAGTCCGGCCGGCCGAGCCGAGCCGAGGTCGCCCGCTCCGCGACTGGTGACCTCATTGAATGTCAGACGTGAACAGCCGAATCGACCTGCCCGCCGCGGTCGGCCGGGTCTAGGGGCGGTGGACGGGGAGGCCGGCGGCGTGGGCGGCGTCGGTGAGGACCTGCTCGAGCATGGCTGGGGTGAGGCGGCCGGTGAAGGTGTTCTGCTGGGAGGGGTGGTAGGTGCCGAACAGGTGGAGGGGGGCGCGGCCGGGGACGGCTGGGGCCAGCTCGATTCGGGCGCCGTGGGTGAAGCGGGGCTTGGGTTTGGGTATGGCCCAGCCGGATTCGGCCAGGGCGGGCAGGAGGGCTTGCCAGCCCCAGCCGCCGAGGACGACGATCGCGCGGAGAGTGGGTGCCAGCAGGGTCAATTCGGTGGTCAGCCAGTGGCGGCAGGTATCGCGCTCGGTGGGGGTGGGCTTGTTGTCGGGTGGGGCGCAGTGGACCGGGGCGGTGACGCGGGTGCCGAGCAGTCGCAGACCGTCGTCGGCGGAGACGCTGGTGGGCTGGTTGGCGAGACCGGCGGCGTGCATGCAGGCGATGAGGACGTCGCCGCTGCGGTCGCCGGTGAACATGCGGCCGGTGCGATTACCGCCGTGCGCGGCCGGCGCCAGGCCCACGATCAGCAGGCGGGCGTCCGCGGGACCGAAGCCGGGAACAGGCTTGCCCCAGTAATTCTCGTCACTGAAAGCGGCCCGCTTCTCGTGTGCGACCTGCTCGCGCCATGCCACCAGCCGAGGGCAGGCGCGACACGCGGTAAGTTCCGCTTCTAGCTGGGCAATTGTGCGGCACACAGGGCCGACTCAACCACAAAGCCGCTCCGGCCGTGCGGCGGAGTACCGGTGTGGCGGGCCGGGCATACTGTGCGCCGGTAGCCGAAAGTTAGCGATAGGAACGAAAGTGGGCCACACGTGAGTGATCTCGTCGAACTCGGCACCCCTGTCGACGCGGCACAGAGTGTGGGAAACCTGCTGGGCGTGTTCGCATTCGGAGTGTCGGGCGCGCTGCTCGCCGTGCGTCGCCGCTTCGATGTGGTGGGCATCGCGGTGCTCGCGGTCGCCACCGCCACCGGCGGCGGTGTGATCCGCGATCTGGTGATCGGCCGCACCCCGCCGCTGGCCTTCGTCCAGGTGTCCTATGCCGGAGTCGCCTTGCTGGCCGCGGCCGTCATCTTCTTCTGGCATCCGCCGGTACGCCTGGTCCGCACGCCGCTGAATATCGCCGACGCCATCGGCCTCGGCATCTTCTGTGTGACCGGCACCGTGACCGCCTTCCAGCACGGCATGTCGGCGACCTCGGCGGCGGCGCTGGGCCTGGTGACCGCGGTGGGCGGCGGTGTGATCCGCGATGTCCTGGCCGGTGTCACCCCCAGCGTGCTCAGCGACGGCGAGTTGTACGCCGTGCCGGCCCTGCTCGGTTCCGTGGCGACGGCGCTGCTGCTGCACTACGGCCAATACACATATTGGACAGGCGGATTGGCTGGGGCGGGCGCGGTCGGCCTGCGCCTGATCGCGTTGTTCCGGCACTGGCACGCGCCGATGGCCCGCCCGCACCGCCGCCGCGACGGGTGAGCGACGCGCCCGCGCGCGGGGTAGACGAGCACCGCAGTCGTGTCGCCGGGTACGGTCCGGGCTGATTGATAGCATGGCGAAGGCTTGGCCGACTGGCTGTGAATCACACCTCGAGAGAGTTCCAATCAATGCAGTTCGAGATCGTCGAGCGGGACGAGACGTGGGTTGCCGGGTTGCCGGTGCGCAGTCCCAAACGTGCGCTCGGTGAACTGCGCGACCACGATCTGGAAGTGGCCTGGGCGGCGGTCCTGCACCAGGAACTCGGTGGTCCGCTGGCCTCGGCCTACACCGACTACGCGGCCGAGCTCGGCACCTACAACACCCAGATCGTCGGCTACCAGTGCGGCTCGCTCGACGAGGTGACCCGCGGCCACGTGGTGGCCCGCCTGCCGCGCGGCACCTACGCCCGCTTCTCCTCGGTCGGCAACTTCCCCCAGGTGATGACCGATCTGTGGACGCAGATCGCCTACGCGGAGGAACACAAGCAGATCAAGCGCATTCACACCGGCGACTTCGAGACCTACCCGCACGCGTACAAGATCGATTTGTACCTGGCGGTCGAGCCGTCATGACCTATTCGATCGTGGTCCGGCCCGGTGGGGTCTACGGCGGCCTGGTGGTTCCGCGGGTGCGCCCCAGTTTCAAGGTCTCCAACAGCGAGCTCATCGAGTTCCTGCGCGACCGCCTGCGTGACCGGGAGGGCGCCGAGCGCCCGCTGGCCACCGTCTACGTTCCCGACCCCGCCGGCAACTACAACGTGCTGGTCTCCTACGAGTACAAGGGTCCCGACGACGTCCCGGTCGGCGACGTCCTCATCCGCGTCCCCAAGGGCGTCTACGCCCGCTTCCGGCCCAATGGCGATTATCACGATCCGGCCGAGGACGTCTGGGCCCAGGTCGACGACGCGACCGCTTCCGCCGAGATCACCCGCGCCTACCGCGAGGAGATCGAGATCTGGCACGGCACCGCCGCACTGGAGCTTTTCATCTCCATCCTAGTGTGATTGCTGACTGTTAACCCAATGGGTACCAACCGGTCTTGTCGTTGAATTTCATGACTGATAGCAATGGTTTGACCGGGGGGATTACTCGAGCCACCTTTGGGTTTCGGGGCATTTGCCAGTTGCCTGGACAATTTCAGTTGGCTGACGGATACTCCCCTAGGCGCCCGCGTCCGACGGCGGTTGATGCATGACCGTTTCGCCTGGAAAGGCGGCAGTCGCGTGGGTCAGTGTTTAGTGGAGTGGAACTGTATGGCAGACGAACCGATCGTGCACGTCCCGTCGGAAGGTCCTGGTGACGGCATGCTCCGATTTCGGGAACCGCAAACGGGATACGCCATCCTGGCTGGTCCACCGGACGCGGATCCGGGCCTGTGGCGCCGGTACATGGACGGTGCGCTCGAGGCATATCGCCACTTCGGTTCCGAGGAAGCGCTCGATTACGACGAGGTGATCGATGGTCGTTCCACTTCCCTGTTCTTCGTGGTGCTCGATCCGCATGGCCGGGTCGTCGCGGGTGTGCGAGCCGAGGGGCCGCACAAGCATGTCGACGAGATGCGAGCCGTGGCGGGTTGGGCAGGGCAGGAGGGCGGCCCGGCCTTCCGCCATCTGGTCGCGGACCAGATTCCGCACGGTGTGATCGAATGCAAGGCGGGTTGGGCTGCTCGTGAATCCGAACACCGCCATGCCCTCGCCGATTGGATGGCCCGAGCGTGCGTGCATGCCGCATTGCTGCTGGGCGTCCGCTTTGTCAGTAGCCACTCACCTGAGCACGCGTTGCGGCTCTATCGCAGTAGTGGGGCGAATGTGGCCTGGCAGATTCCGCCGTCGTCTTATCCGGACGAGCGTTATCGCACTTTCGCGGTCTGGTGGGATATGGAGACGTACCACCTTGTCGCTACCGGATCGCAGGCACGTTTGCTCGAGGTCGAATTATCGGAATTGCGTGAAAATGATCTGCTGGCACCGGTTTTCTCGACCCCGACCAAAGGGTTCGCCTAATCATGATCGAAAATGGCGTTGCGGCTGGTGATTATCGACCGCTCCTGCTCGACGAATTCAATGTAGAGGATGCCTCGAAATTAGCTGAACTACTGTCGGATCCTTCGATCGAATCCCAAGACATCCGGGATTTGCTTCGGGCCGAGTTCGCGGGCCTGGTCGCTCCGCCGGAATTGTCCGAAGGTCCCGAATCGGACAGATGGGTTTATTACCCTTGGCGCCGCCGGATCATCGCGCTACCCGGCCCGGGGTTGTTGCGTACTGTTCGGCTGGACCGGAATCGCAACAACCTCACCCGCGCGGAACAGGACACCCTCCGTACCCAGGCGATCGGTGTCGTAGGTCAGAGCGTCGGGCACGCGGTTGCCCACATCCTGGCCATGGAGGGCAGCTGTGGTCTGCTGCGGTTGGCGGACTTCGACACCATCGAACTCTCCAATCTCAACCGTATCCCCGGCACATTGTTCGATGTCGGCGTGAATAAGGCCGTAGTCGCCGCCCGCCGGATCGCCGAACTTGACCCATACCTACCGGTGGAACTCTTCCCGGGCGGGCTCGACGACGGAAATATGGATGCCTTCCTTACCGGTCTGGACATCGTTGTCGAGGAATGCGATTCGTTCGACATCAAGCTCGCGGTGCGTGAAGGCGCTCGGCGGCATCGACTGCCGCTGGTCATGCATTCCAGCGACCGCGGCCTGCTGGATGTCGAGCGCTTCGATCTGGAGCCGGGGCGGGAGCCCTTCCACGGCTTGCTCGGTGGTGTCACGGCGGAAGAACTGCGGGGACTGTCCACGCGTGAGAAAGCGCCCTATGCCGTACGGGTTCTGGACGGCCGCAATCTTTCCGCGACGCTTGCAGCGAGCATGGTGGAGATCGGTGAGACCCTCAACAGCTGGCCACAGCTAGCGTCCGATGTACAAAGCGGTGGTTCCAATGTGGCGGCGGCAGTGCGGCGGATCGGGCTGGGGCAGAAGCTCCCATCGGGGCGTACCCGCATCGACATCGAGAAATGTCTGGACGAAATCGTAGATCCAGAGGCACGCGAGGACTTGGTATGGCTGGATGAGCCGGAGGGACCAGGACTGGAATCCGGCATCGCGGCCGTACTTGCGAGCGCGCAGCGGGCACCTTCGGGCGGCAATGCGCAGCCCTGGACATTGCGTGCCGACTCAGCGGAGCTGACGATCACCGTTGCGCCCGAACATTCTTCGATGATGGATATCGGCTACCGGGGAAGTGCGCTCGCGGTAGGGGCCGCGTTGTACAACGCACGTGCCGCCGCTGCTGCACAGGGCCTGCTCGGTGACAATGAATTGCGCGCGGGAGGCGCTGAACTGCTCACCGGTGTGCTGCGGCTGGGTTCGGGCACCGATTCACAACTTTCCAGCGACTATCCGGCGCTGCTCACGCGGCACACCAATCGGGCCGATGGGAACGGCGCGGCCATACCGACCGAGGTGCTGGACATGCTCGGCGAAACCGCGCATCGAGCGGGAGCGGCGCTGCACATGGTCACAGACCGCTGCGGTATCGATACCGCCGCACGGATCCTCGCCGAGTCCGAGCGGATCCGCTATCTGACTCCGGACATGCATAAGGAGATGATTTCCGAACTTCGCTGGCCCGGTGATGATCTACGGACGGGGATGGATCTGCGCACGCTGGGTCTCCAACCCGACGAGCTTGCCAAGCTCGAGATCGCCATACGCCCGGACGTGATGGCTCAGCTGCGGTCGTGGTCGGGAGGCAATGCGCTGGCGGAAGCCACGCGGGAGAAAGTGCGATCCAGCTCGGCGTTGGTTGTCCTGACCTTCCCGGGGCCGCCACTGGACGATCGGTCCGAGCTTGCCGCCTATGCCCGCGCCGGAGAGGCGCTGCAGCGCGTTTGGATCGCTGCCGAACGGAACGATCTCGCGGTTCAACCGGTCTCGCCAGTGTTTCTGTATGCGCGACGCCCCGAGGAGCTACATACGGTTTCCCCGGAGTTCGCCGATACACTAACGTCACTTCAAGGCAGCTTCCTGGAGCTGTTGGAAGTGCCTGGGCACGAAACGATGGCGTCGGTACTGCGTCTTGGGTATGCGGCGGAGCCCACTGTTCGCAGCAGGCGGCGTCCCACACCGGGTGCGAACACGCGCGGCGAGTGAGATCGGAGAGAAAGTGCCACGGCGAACGCTCGACTCACTGGTGACTCAGGTCGCCTCCGAGTTGATGGCGGTCGATGCGTCCACAATGACGGCCGCGAGTGAGCTGGTGCTGTCGTGGCTGGTGGAGCACTTCGATGTCGATTTCAGTTTTCTGCGCTTCACCGACGAGGTTCGGGAGTCGTCAGTACTTATCGCGGAATGGCCGCACCGTGCGATGCCCGCGAACGGAGATCCGCTGCAGGTGGCTCACCTCGACGATCCGCACTCGGTTCTGACGCGGTTCGGCGAAGCCACCGAACCGATCATCATACGGCCGGTCTCTGAATTCGCCGACTATCAGCGCCTGATCCAGCAAGCGTCGGGTATCGAGGCTGTCTCCGCTGCCGCCGTTCCTTTGGTTTCGCGCGGCCAGGCGACAGGGATCCTCGGCTTCATCAAAGAGGGCGACCGCGAGTGGAGTACTCGCGAACTCAATGTCCTCAAGGCGATCGCCGCGCTGTTCGCGCAGTTGCAGGCGCGCGTGGTGGCCGAGGAGCGGCTCCGCTATATCGCCATGCACGACGATCTGACCGGGCTGGCGAATCGGCGGGCGCTGCTCGAGCACATGGAGGAGCGGCTCAGACCCGGGCGGCCGGGGCCGGTGGCGGCGTTCTTCCTGGATCTGGATCGGCTGAAGGCGCTCAACGACTTTCTCGGGCACACGGCCGGGGACAATTTCATTCGTACGCTCGCCACGCGGTTGCGCGAGAATCTGGATCCGGGTGACGTGATCGCCCGCCTGGGTGGCGACGAGTTCGTGATCGTGCCGGCCAAGCCGATGGACGCGGCGGCGGCCGAGCGGGAGGCGAGCCGGATTCAGCAGCTCATCGCGCGGCGGGTGACCGTCGGCGAAGAGACGGTGAGCCGGGGCGCGAGCGTCGGCGTGGCGCTCGGTATTCCGGGCGAGACCACGGTGGCCGATGTGCTGCGGCGCGCGGATCACGCGCTGCTGTCGGCCAAGTCGAGCGGCGGCAACGGGGTCGCGGTGTTCACCGATGCCATGCGCGCGCAGTTCGAGCTGCAGGACGATGTGGAGTTGAATCTGCGCGGCGCGGTGTCGGACGGTTCGCTGGTGCTGCACTATCAGCCCGAGGTGGATCTGCGCACCGGCCGGGTGGTCGCGCTGGAGGCCCTGGTGCGCTGGCAGCATCCGACGCGCGGGCTGCTGCCGCCCGGTGCGTTCGTGGGTGTCGCGGAGGCCACCAACCTGGCGGGGGAGCTGGGTCGCTGGGTGATTCGCACGGCCGCCGAGCAGTTCGCGCAGTGGCGGCGGCGGGGAATGGCGTCGAATGTGGTGATCCGGATCAATGTGTCTCCGGTGCAGCTGGTTTCGCTGGATTTCGTGGAGACCATCGAGGGGATCCTGCGGCGGTACGGCATCGACGGGTCGTCGGTGTGCCTGGAGATCACCGAACATGTTGTGGTGCAGGATCTTGCGCGCACGCAGGTGACCCTGCGCGGGTTGAAGCGGATGGGCGTGCAGATCGCCATCGACGACTTCGGGACAGGGTATTCCTCGCTGTCGCACCTGAAGGCGCTGCCGGTGGACGCGGTGAAGATCGACCGGGGTTTCGTGCAGCGGCTGGGCGCCAGTGCCGATGATCTGGCGATCGTGAAATCGATTGTGGGGCTGGCGGGTTCGTTCGGTCTCGGGGTGGTCGGCGAGGGCGTCGAGACCACCGTGGCGGCGCGCACCCTGGTGGCGCTGGGCTGCTACCGCGCGCAGGGGTTCCTGATCGCGCGGCCCATGCCGGGCGGGGAGGTCGAGGAGCATCTGTCGGCCGGGCGGATCGCGCTGGATCTGGACCTGCCGGGGACCAGCCGGTCGGTGCTGCCGGGGCCGTCCTGAGTCGCGGTCCGGCGGTCCGGGGTCACGGTCCGGCGGTCCGGACGGGCACGACTCCCTAACGTCCCCGCGCCGCGCGCGGAATCCCGGACCAGGGTGCGTGCGCCCAGGAAAATAGGGGCGTAACGGGTAATCGCCCGGCTCGCGAACAGGATTGTTCGCGTAGTAGCGTGCGGTCTGACAGGGCTGTCGAAGTGAGGGATGGATCGACGTGCGTGATCGTAGCCTGAGGGGCAAGAAGACTTTGATTACCGGCGCGGCGAGCGGCATCGGCCGGGCGACGGCACTCGCGGCGGCCCGCAAGGGCGCGCGGCTGGTGCTCACCGACGTCAATGCCGAGGGGCTGGACGCGACCGTCGAAACCATCCGTTCCACCGGCGGCATCGTCGAGGTCGCCACCGCCCTCGACATCAGCGACTACGACGCCGTCACCGCCTTCGCGGAGAAGGTGCACGAGGAGCTCGGCTCGCTGGACGTGGTGATGAACATCGCCGGTATCTCCACCTGGGGGACGGTGGAGAACCTCGAGCACCGCCACTGGAAACGCCTGGTCGATGTGAACCTCATGGGCCCCATCCATGTCATCGAGAACTTCGTGCCGCCCATGATCGAGGCGAAACGCGGTGGTGCGCTGGTCAATGTGTCCTCGGCCGCCGGTCTGATGGCCTTCCCCTGGCATGCCGCCTACAGCGCCAGCAAATTCGGCCTGCGCGGCGTGTCGGAGGTGCTGCGCTTCGATCTGGCGCGCCACGACATCGATGTTCACCTGGTGGTGCCCGGCGCGGTCGACACGCCGCTGGTACAGACCGTGGACATCGTCGGCGTGGATCGCGACGACCCGCGAATCCAGGCCTGGATCAAGCGCTTCCAGCACCACGCCAAGTCCCCCGACCAGGTGGCCGAGGCGATCCTGCGCGGTGTCGAGAAGGGCACCTACCTGATCCACACCCAGTTCGACATCCGGTTCGGCTACTGGTGGTCCCGCAAGTTCGCCTGGCCCTACGAGTTCGCCATGCGCCGCGCCAACGACGTGTTCACCTCGTTCCTGCCGCGCAAGTAGTCACGCCTGGTCGGGCGTGGGGGCGCAGACGGCGTTGGTGCAGTTCTCGGCGGCGTGGGTGTCCAGCACGCGCGCGCCGGGGCCCTCGTCACCGAGGTGGTCGTGGGCATTGAAGATCTTGCAGACGCCCAGCGAGAGGCAGCCACAGCCGATGCAGCCGGTGAGGTTGTCGCGCAGCCGGATCAGCTGTTCGATGCGGTCGTCGAGGTCGGCGCGCCAGGTGGTGGAGAGGGTCTCCCAGTCGCGGCGGGTGGGGTTGCGGCCGTCGGGGAGGTTGTCGAGGGCGCGGCGGATCTCGGCCAGCGGAATGCCGACCCGCTGTGAGATGCGGATGAAGGCCACCCGGCGCAGGGTTTCCCGGGGGTAGCGGCGCTGATTCCCGCTGGTGCGGCGGGCCGTGATCAGGCCCTCTCGTTCGTAGAAATGCAAGGCGGACACCGAAACTCCGGCTCGCTGGGCGAGCTGACCGGGGGTCAGCTCCTTCGCCTGCCACGACGCGGTCTGCATACCTGAACATTACTCCAGGTTTTTTGCCGGTGCGACTCCAGGGTTCTCCCAGGGAGCGACTCGAGGCGCGAATTCCATGCCATCCGTGCCGCGGGGAACTACCGTCATGTCATGGGAACAAAGGCCGCACCCACGGCGCGACCGTTTTCCGTGACCTCGGAGGTCGGCGCGCTGCGCACGGTGCTGTTACACCGGCCGGGCGACGAGCTGCGCCGGCTCACTCCGCGCAACAACGACCAGTTGCTCTTCGACGCCATTCCCTGGGTCGAGCGTGCCCAGCAGGAACACGACATCTTCGCCGAGGTGTTGCGCGGGCGTGGCGTGGAGGTGCTGCTGCTGGCCGATGTGCTGACCGAGACCATCCAGGTCAGCGGCGCCGCGCGGATACAGGGCATCTCGGGTGCGGTGGACGCGCGGCGGCTCGGGCACCTACTCGCCGACGAACTGGCGGCCTACCTGCGCGGGGTGCCCGCGCCGGAACTGGCGCAGATCCTCATGTCCGGCATGACATTCGACGAGCTGCCCTTCGGGGCGGATGCCACCTCACTGGTGCGGCGCATGCACCACGGGCACGACTTCGTCATCGACCCGCTGCCCAATCTGCTGTTCACCCGGGACTCCTCCTTCTGGATCGGGCCGCGGGTGGCCATCACCTCGCTGGCGCTGCCGGCCCGCGCTCGCGAAACCTCGCTCACCGACCTGATTTACGCGTTCCACCCCCGCTTCCTGGGCGTGCGGCGGGCCTACGAATCGCACACCGCGCCGATCGAGGGCGGCGACGTGCTGTTGCTCGCGCCGGGCGTGGTGGCGGTCGGGGTGGGGGAGCGCACCACGGCGGCGGGCGCGGAAGCCTTGGCGCGCAGCCTGTTCGAGGACGACCTGGCGCGCACCGTGCTCGTGGTGCCGATCGCCCAGACCCGGGCGACCATGCATCTCGACACCGTCTGCACCATGGTGGACGTCGACGCGGTGGTCATGTACCCGGCCATCCAGGATGAGTTGTGCGCCTTCACCATTCGCAAGCAGGAGGGGCACGGGGTGAGCATCTCCGGCCCGGATCCCTTCCTGCGCGTGGCCGCCGAGGCCATGGGCATCGGCAAGCTGCGGGTGGTCGACACCGGGCTGGACGGCGTCACCGCCGAGCGGGAGCAGTGGGACGACGGCAACAACACCCTCGCCCTCGCCCCCGGCGTGGTGGTCGCCTACGAGCGCAACGAGAACACCAATGCGCGGCTCGAAGACGCCGGAATCGAGGTGCTGCGCATCCCCGGCTCCGAGTTGGGTTCCGGCCGTGGCGGTCCGCGCTGCCTGTCCTGCCCGCTGTCGCGTGACGAGGTGTGATGAAGCCATGCTGGACATCCCGGTCGACCACCACTCGACGGTCCCGCCCTACGAGCAGCTGCGCCAGGGCATCATTACCCGGGTCCGCTCCGGCGAACTGGCCGCCGGGACCAAGATTCCCACGGTCCGGGCGCTGGCGGCGACGCTGAAGCTGGCCCCGAACACCGTGGCCCGTGCCTACCGGGAGCTCGAGCAGGACGGCGTCCTCGAAACCCGCGGCCGCCTGGGCTCTTTCATCGCCTCCTCCGGCGACCCCACCCGAGATCTGGCCGGCCGCGCCGCCACCGAATACGTCGCGGTGATCCGCCGACTCGGCCTCGACGACGCGGCCGCCGTTCGCTATCTGCATGCGGCGCTCGGCGAAACTCCTACGGCCGGTTGACCCTTCGGGCTTTCAGCGCCAGCTCGGGAGCCACAGGTGGTCGTGCCAGTTGCCCGGGGTGATGGACTGGGCGGTCAGGATCGGCCAGAGCCAGATGAAATTGGCGATGACCAGGGCCAGGTAGAGGCTGACCAGTAGCAGGCCCAGGCCTTGTCGCTCACTGAGTGGTGTGAAGTGTTGCCAGCCGGGGGCTCCCGACAGCCGTCGCCCGATGGGTGGGGCGTGGCCGAGGATGTCGCCGAGCGCCAGCGCCACACCCATGGCCAGGAACGGGGCCAGCGGCACCGCGTAGAAGTAGTACATCTGGCGGTCGAGGTCCAGGAACCAGGGCAGGATGCCGGCACCGTAGCCGACCAGGACCGCCGCGTAGCGCCAGTCGCGGCGCACCGCGCTGCGCCACAGCGCCCACGCCAGCATGGGGAAGGCCACCCACCACAGCGCGGGGGTGCCGATCGCCATCACGGCCTTCACGCAGGTGGGCTGGCCGCACCCGGTCACATTGGTGTCGGCGTAGTAGTAGAGCATCGGCCGCAGGCCCATGGGCCAGGTCCACGGCTTGGATTCCCAGGGATGGTGATTGCCGGCGGAATTGGTGAGCTGCGAGTGGAAGGTGAGGACCTCGCCGCCGTAGTACCAGAGCCCGCGCAGTGCGCTCGGCACCCAGGAGAAGTCGCCGCCGCGTCCGACCTTCACCCCGACCGCGTACCGGTCGTAGCTGGTCTCGTTGGCGAACCAGCCCCAGAAGGAGGCCAGGTAAACGAACACCGGGATGACGGCGAGCGCGTAGACGGTGGGCCCGAGATCCCGTCTGGCCACGCCCCACCACGGCCGCTGCACCCGGTAGCCGCGCCGGGCCGAGAGATCGAAGGCCAGTGACAGCGCGGCGAAACCGATGATCCAGTACGCGCCGGACCACTTGGTGCCGCAGGCCAGCCCGAGCAGGACGCCCGCGCCGAAGCGCCACCAGCGCACCCCGAAGCGCGGCCCGTATGGGCTGTCGTCGATGCGGCCCTGCGCGGCCACCAGCGCGATGCGCGCCCGGATGTCGTCGCGGTCCACCACCAGGCAGCCGAAAGCCGCGGTCACGAACAGGGCCTGGAAGATATCGAGCATCCCGATGCGGGAGGACACGAAGGTGAGCCCGTCGCAGATGATCAGAATGCCCGCGAACGCGCCGATCAGCGTGGACCGGGTCATCCGCCGGACGATGCGGATCACCAGCAGCACGATCAGCGTTCCGGAGACGGCCGCGGTGAACCGCCACCCCCACGGGGAGTAGCCGAAGATGGCCTCGCCCAGCGCGATCATCTGCTTGCCCACCGGCGGGTGCACCACCAGCCCGTAGCCCGGGTTGTCCTCCACGCCGCCGCCGGTGAGCACCTGCCAGCCCTGCGGCGCGTAGTGCTTCTCGTCGAAGACGGGCGTGTGCAGATCGGTCGGATAGTTCAGGAACAGGAACCGGGTGATGGCGGCGATGGCTGTGAGGAACAGCGTGACCACCCACCCCCGAGCCCAGTCCGTGGGCCCGAAATCGGGTGAGGGCACCAGCGGAGCCGGACTCGACAGCGCCGCCGTCTCCGCCCCCACCGCTGCCGGTCGCACGTCGGTCACCTGGGTCACGCCGTCGATCGTAAGCGGTACCCGCCCCCGAGTCCCGCCGCGGTGAGGATGGAGGTTTGCGGTGCCGGTCGATCGCATCGATAGAGTCGGGGGCGAGTTGGCGGACCTTTCCAGGAGTAGGAGCACCATGAGCGCGGAGCCGAGTGCCGGCGGACGGCTGGTCTTGGCGGCCACTCCCATGGGCGATATCGGGGATGCCTCGCAGCGGCTGCGGGACGCGCTGGCGACCGCCGAGGTGGTGGCCGCCGAGGACACGCGCCGGACCCGGTCACTGGCCAAGGCCCTGGACATCGAGATCACCGGCCGGGTGGTGAGCTTCTACGACCACGTGGAGACCGCGCGGATCCCGATGCTGCTCGAGGAGATCGAGTCCGGCCGTACCGTACTGCTCGTCACCGATGCCGGGATGCCGTCGGTGAGCGATCCGGGCTATCGGATGGTGGCGGCCTGCGTGGAGCGCGGCCTCCCGATCACCTGTCTGCCGGGCCCGTCCGCGGTGACCACCGCGCTCGCGCTGTCCGGCCTCCCGGTCGACCGGTTCTGTTTCGACGGCTTCCCGCCCCGCAAGTCCGGTCAGCGCAAGGAGTGGCTGCGGACCCTCGCCGCGGAGCCGCGGGCCGTTGTGTTCTTCGAGGCCCCGCACCGTCTTGCGGACTGTCTGGCCGATGCCGTCGAGGTGCTCGGCCCGGCGCGCCGTGCCGCGGTGTGCCGCGAGCTCACCAAGACCTACGAGGAGGTCGTGCGCGGCACGCTGGCCGAGCTGGCCGCGTGGGCGGTCGAGGGCGCGCGGGGGGAGATCACCGTGGTTCTCGAAGGCGCGCAACCGGTTTCCGCCGAGCCCGCCGACCTGGTGGGCCAGGTGGAGGCGCTGATCGGTTCCGGGCTGCGGCTCAAGGACGCGTGCGCCGAGGTCTCCGCGGCCACGGGGGCCTCGCGCCGCGAACTCTACGACGCGGTGCTCGCCGCCCGGGCCGCCGAGTAACCGGGCAGGGCTCGGGTAGCCGGGCAGAGCTCGGGTAGCCGGGCAGGGCTCGGGACTGGCTCTCGAGTCTGATATCGCGGTGCGGGAATCACTCTCGGGTGTGAGGACCGTCGAGAATCGCGGTGCGACCATCGCGGGGTGATCTCGAATGAGGTGCGGCGGTCGGGAAGTATCGGCGTGATGGTCGGCGCCTACGTGGTGCTGGCGTTTCTGGCGTCCGGAGTTCTGCTTGCGGTGCAGGCGAATTCGGGGATCGACCGGGCGGCGCTGACGTTGGCGCAATTCGGGCCCGCGGTGGCGGTGGGGATCGTGGCCCTGGTGTGGCGGCAGCGCCTGGCCGCCCTGCTGCCCGTGCGGGTGTCGTGGGACGTGGTGCGCGGACATGGTGTGGCGGTGGTGGTTTCGTGTGCGGCCGTCGGCCTGTTGACCGCCGCGATGGCCTCCGACTCGATGAAGCTGCACGGTCCGGTGGCGGTGGGTGGGGTGCCCTTCGCGGTGTTCGTGCTGCTCCAGCTGGTGGGGGCGGCGGGGGAGGAGGCGGGCTGGCGCGGATTCCTGCAGCCGGTGCTGGAGTCGCGGTATGCCCGGCCGG
This sequence comes from Nocardia sp. NPDC004711, assembly GCF_053601595.1. Lineage (NCBI taxonomy): Bacteria > Bacillati > Actinomycetota > Actinomycetes > Mycobacteriales > Nocardiaceae > Nocardia > Nocardia sp. NPDC004711. The sequence goes on from NZ_JBSGCB010000018.1 coordinate 22,915, forward strand.
TGGCGATCGGGATCACCGGGGTGGTCTGGGCGGTGTGGCATGTGCAGGCATTCGCGGCGGGACCGGCGGTGGCGGCGGCGTTTCTGGCGGCGGTGCTCGGATTCGCCTGTGTGCTGGGGTTTCTCGCGGTCGGCAGTTACCCGCAGCGGGTGCTGATCGGCGCCGTCGGGCACTGGCTGATCAATGTGGCGCTGTACTTGGTGATGGGTGACGACACGCTGGGCCTGCCGCAGCTGTACTACTACGCCGCAGCGGCGCTGATCGTCGGTGCGGCCGTGTGGATTTCGCGCCGGGGATCGGGCGTCCGCGCGGCCGGATGATCGGCAGGCGCGGCCGAGATTTGTGCACTCCGAGTGTATGCAGCGGCTGGGGTGGCCGATGGCGGGACCCGTCGACCCGGCCGCTGTTAGAGTGCCCGATCATGGTGCGCGAAACAGATGTCCCGGCAGGCGAATTGGCGATCGAGCCGTTCGTGCTGACCGATGACTTCTATCAGCACCCGCACGCCGCATACGACCTGCTGCGTACGCGCGGGCCCGCGCATTTCGTGCGTTTCCCGGACGGCGGCACCGGCTGGCTGATCACCGGCTACGAGGCGGCCAAGACGGCCTTCCTGGACCCTGCCATCAGCAAGGCTCTCAAATCCGAGGGTGCGCGCACAGCCCTGGCGGGTGATGGCGCGGGCGCCCAGGCGGCCGGCGCCATGTTCGGCGACATGATGCTCTTCTACGACCCGCCGCAGCACACCCGCCTGCGCGCCCTGGTGAACCGGGCCTTCAGCGGCCGTGCCGTGCGCGAATTGGCCTCACGCATCACCGAATTGGCCGACGCCCTGCTCGCCGACCTGGCCGTCGACGCCGCTGTCGATCAGGATCTGCTGGACCGCTACGCATTCCCGCTGCCCATGCTGGTCATCTGCGAACTGCTCGGTGTGCCCCAGGCGGATCGCGACGACTTCCGCGCCTGGTCCACCACCCTGGTCTCCAATGACGAGACCGTCGAGGCCCGTGGGGCCGCGGTGCAGCGGTTCCTCGCCTACATCGACCAGCTCATCAACGCCAAGCGCGACGAGCCCTCCGATGACCTGCTCTCCGAACTCATCTCGGCCAGCGAGGACGGCGACCGGCTCTCGCACCGCGAGCTGATCAGCATGGTGTTCCTGCTGCTGGTCGCGGGTTTCGAGACCACCGTGAACCTCATCTCGAACGCGGTCGCGATCCTGCTGACGGACAAGGACGTCCGGACCGCACTGGCCGACACCCCGGATCGGGTACCGGATTTCGTGGAGGAGGTGCTGCGCTACGAGTCACCGGCGAGCGAGGCCACCTTCCGCTACACCACCGTCCCGGTCACCCTGGGCGGCGTCGAAATCCCGGCCGGCCAGCGCCTTCTGGTGTCCATGGCCGCCGCCGACCGCGATCCGGCCCGCTTCGCCGATCCGCACCGCGTGGACCTGGACCGCACCGACAAGAACCATCTCGCCTTCGGCCACGGCGTCCATCGCTGTGTCGGCGCGCCCCTGGCGCGCATGGAGGGCGGGATCGCGCTGAGCCGTTTGCTCGCGGCCTACCCGGATCTGGAATTGGCCGCCGGCGCGGAACTGGTGTGGCGCAAATCCCTGATCGTGCGGGGTCTCACCGCCCTGCCGGTGCGGCTTCGCCCCTGAACCGGGCGTCGTCCCGTCGAGATGTGCGCACGACGAAGGGGGTTGTGCGCCCATCTCCGCGGGGCCGACACGCGCCGGCCGTATCGGTTTCCGCCGGTGGCGGGTCCGGCCCGGTTCACGGGTGCGCCGCGTTCAACGAGGAGCGTGGCGGCCCGGTCAGCGCAGCTGTGTGTCACGTGCGGTATCCGTGGCATGCAGTTGCGTCACCGGAGTACCGGTGCGCGACAGGAACATTCAGGGCGCGACCGGGGCCGGCTTCTGGAGGAAGTCGCCGACCTGCCCGATGGCCTCGGCCGCTTCCGGATGGAACGACCAATAGATCTGGAAGGCGTGCCCGTCGACCGGGTAGCTGTCGTGCCGGACCGCGACATCGGCCGCTCTCAGCCGCTCGACGAGCGCAGTGGTATTGCGCCCGAGGCCGTCGAACTCACCGGATTGCACCAGGGCCGGCGGTAGGCCGGTGAGATCGGCGCACATGGGGTTGGCCTCCGGATCGCTCACCGGGCGGCCCGCCAGGTAGGCGGTCTGGAAGCGCAAGTGCTGTTCGACATCGGCGGGCGGGTCGTCGGCGGGCGCGTAGAAGTCGACGGCGGGGCACAGCAGCACGGTCGCGCGCGGCATGGGCAGTCCGCACTCGCGGGCGTGCAGCAGCGCCGACAGGATCAGCATGGCCCCGGTCGAATCACCTACCAGCGCAATGCTTTCCGGTGGATTACCGCACTCCAGCAGCCAGCGGTAGACGGTGCACACATCGTCGCGGGCGGCTGGGAAGGGGTGCTCGGGGGCGAGCCGGTATTCGGGTACGAGTACCCGGGTGCGCCCGGCGTCGGCGACCGCGCCCGCCATGCCGCGATACCCGTAGGCCGAGCCCATCATGAAGCCGCCGCCGTGTGCGTAGACGGCGACGGTCTCGGAGTCCTCGGGGCGCGCGAGCTGGATGCCGGGCACCCCGCCGGCGTTCACCGGCTCCAGCAGCACGCCCTCCGGGATGGGGAACTGGGCGTGCATGACTTCGAAGGCCGACCGCATGGGCGCCAGATCGCCGTTGAAGGTCTCCTCCACCGGACTCCACAGCCGGTCCATGCGGGCCGAGAGCTCGCCGCCCGCCGCACGGGCCGCCGTCAGGGCGCTGTCCAGGCCGGCGAGCACGTCACGGGTTCGATCCAGCAGCGCCGTGCCCGCGGGAGTGAGGCCCACGCTGCGGGTATTGCGATGGAAGAGGTCACAGCCCACCAGCTTTTCCAGTGACCGGATGGTCCGGCTGAGCGCGGGCTGGGTGACGTAGAGCCGCTGCGCCGCGCGGCCGAAGTTCAATTCCTCGGCGACCGCGACGAAGGCGCGCAGGTGCCGGAGTTCCACGCCCTCGGGGGTCCGAGGCAGCGGCTCGACCATGCGCTCGAGTATGCCCGCCCCGCATTCATTCCGCTGCGGCATCGCTGTCTTGCGAACCCGGCAATTCCTTGGGCTTTCCGAAACTGCGACCGTGGACGCATGGGAAAAATTGTTGCAGGGCAGTACCTTTCACTGGACGGCGTGACCGAGAGCGGCTGGACCGGTCTCGCCCCGTCGATCTCACCGACCGATCCGCACACCGGGCCGTATTTCAACGACGCCGAGGTGCAGCAGGCCGTGGGCGCCATCATGGCGGGCAATGACGCCATGCTCCTGGGCCGCACCACCTACGAGGGCCTGAAACCCTTCTTCACCAGTCAGTCCGGCCCGTACTTCGACGCCGTCAACGCCATGTCCAAGTACGTGGTGTCCACGACGCTGGAGTCCACCGACTGGGCCAACACCACCATCCTGCGCGACAACCTGGCCAAGGAGATCGGCGCGCTCAAGGACCGGCATCAGCACATCGGCATCGGCGGCAGCGGCACCCTGGTGCGCTACCTGATCGCCGAGAACCTCCTCGATGAGCTGCACCTGCTGGTGTTTCCGCTGATCCTGGGCGGTCCGGGCGCGCGATTCTTCACCCCGGACCAGATGCCGGCCACCTTCACGCTCACCGACTGCCGTCCCCTGGACTGCGGTGTGGTGAACCTGGTCTACACCCGGCAGGAGGCCGCGGCATGAGCCGCCGCGTCACCGCCAACGTCTACCTGTCCCTCGACGGCGTGGTGGAAGCTCCGGAGAATTGGCACTTTCCGTACCACGACGACGCGACCCAGGAAGCGGTGATGGCAGGCCTGCGCGCCGCCGACACCCTGCTGCTGGGCCGCAAGACCTACGACATCTTCGCCGCCGCCTGGCCGGACCGGGAAGGCGAGATGGCCGACTGGTTCAACCTGACGCCGAGACTCGTGGTGTCATCGACGCTTCGGGATCCGGAGTGGAAGTACACCACCGTGCTCGCCCCCGACCGGCTCGTCGAGGAGCTCACCGAACTCAAGGAACAGCCGGGCCTCGCAATCGCCGTGCACGGCAGCATCACCCTGGTGCGGACGCTGCTCGAGCACGGGCTGCTGGACGACCTCGTCGTCATGCTGCACCCCATCGTCGTGGGCTCGGGCGCACGGATGTTCCCCGGCAACGGCCCCCGGCTCCCGTTACGACTCACCGCCGCGACCACTTTCGGCAGCGGCATCCAGGCCCTCACCTACACCAAGGACTGCTGATGGAACCCACCACAGGCTTCGTGGACTCCAAGGACGGCACCCGCATCGCCTACACCCGATACGGTTCGGGCCCGGCGGTCGTGCTCATCGACGGTGCGCTCGCCGCCCAGGAGTTCGGCCCCAACAAGTCACTCGCCGAGGCGCTTTCGAGCCGCTACACGGTCTACACCTACGACCGGCGCGGCCGGGGCGAGAGCGGCGACAACCGGCCGGTCGACATCGAGCGCGAATTCGAGGATCTCGACGCGGTCATCGACCTGGCCGGGGGCCCGGTGATGCTGTATGCCATCTCGTCGGGCGGCGGCCTGGTCCTGGACTACCTGCGCAGCGGCCGCACGGTGCGCAAGGTCGCGCTGTACGAGGTGCCGTTCGTGGTCGACGACAACACCCGCCCGCCGGCCCCGGCCGACTACGTCGAGCACCTGACTTCCCTGCTGGCCCAGGGCAAGAACGGTGCTGCGGTCAAGTACTTCATGCGAGCGGGAGTGTGTCTGCCCGCCCTCATGGTGGCCGCGTTCCCGCTCTTCCCGGGCTGGAGTCACCTCAAGACGGTGGCTCCGACCATGGCCTACGACATCCAGTACGTCCAAGCGTTCCAACGGGGCCGCAAGCTTCCGGCCGATCGCTGGGCCGGGCTCGACCTGCCGGTCACCGTGATCGCGGGCAGCAAGAGCCCCGCCTGGATGCGCAATGCCAATGCCGCCCTGGCCCAGGCGATTCCGGGTGCCTCGCACCGGGTTCTGCCCGGCCAGACTCACCTGGTCAAGGCGCCCGTGCTGGCACCCGCGCTGATCGACTTCTTCGGCTGAACCTTTCTCCGATTGCCCGGGGCCCACCAGTTGGCGGGCCCCATCAGCTTGACCAGGGCCGGAACCAGCAGCATGCGCACCAGGGTGGCGTCGATGACCAGCGCGATCACCATGCCCAGACCGAGGAAACGCATGGGCGTGAGCGGGGAGAGCGTGAACGCCCCGGTGATGAGTACGAGCAGCGTTGCGGCGGCGGTGATCACGCGGGCCGTCTGCACGGTACCGATGCGGACCGATTCCTCGGTGTCGGCACCGGCGTTGTGGGCCTCCACCATTCGCGAGAGCAGGAACACCTCGTAGTCGGTGGACAGCCCGAAGACCACGGCGATGATGAGCACCATCATGCCCGCCGACAGTGGCCCGACGCTGATGTGCAGTGCACCGGCCAGGTGGCCCTGATCGAAGATCCAGGTCAGCACCCCGAAGGTGGCCGTCAGGCTCAGGAACGCCATGAGCACGGCCTTGAGCGGCAACACGATCGAGCGGAAGGCCAGTGCCAGCATGAGCAGGGTCACCGCCACCATGACCACGATCATGAGCGGCAACCGGTCCAGGACGGCGGCGATGCTGTCGACGGTGCTGGCGCTCTCGCCGCCGACCCGGAGGTCGAGTCCGTCCAGGCGCAGGTCACGCAGGTCGCGCACGACGTCCTGGGCCCGCGGCGAGCGGTCCGGAGCGGCCAGCGCCGCGTGGATGACGGTTATGTTGTCGCGGGTGTCCAGCGCCGTCGCCTGGCGCACGCCCCGGACGCCGCCGATCTCTCGCAGGGCGGTGCTGATGGCGGTCGGAGTCGGTGCGCTGCCGTCGGTTTCGCGCAGCAAAATGGTCGCGCCACTGTTGGCGGCCGGGAAGTGCGCGCTCAATTCCTCCACGGCGGTGCGGGTTTCATTACCGGCGGGCAGTGCGGTGTGGTCGACATCGCCGAGCCGGACGCCGGACAGCGGTGCGGCGAGGACCAGCAGGATCGCACCGACCACGATGGCGACCGTGCCCGGCCGGCGCATGACGGCGGTGACGACCCGTCCCCAGAATCGTTGCGCCCGTTCCTCCGAGCGCTCGAAGGCGTCCGCGCGCCAGCTCCACTTACCGATGCGCGAGCCCAGCAGGGTGAGGATCGCGGGCAGCGCGGTCACCGACAGCAGCGCGGCCAGCCCGACCGCGGCGATGGCCCCGACGCCGAGTGAGCGCAGCACGGCCAGCGGGAACACGAAGGTGCCCGCGAACGCGCACATGAGCAGCAGCGCCGAGAACAGCACGGTGCGCCCGGCGGTCCGCAGGGTGCGGGTCACCGCCTCCTCGGTCGTGCGTCCCCGCCCCAGCTCCTCGCGGAACCGTCCGACGATGAAAAGCCCGTAGTCGATGGCCAATCCGAGCCCCAGCAGCGACACCACATTCATGGCGAACACGCTGACCTCGGTCATTCGCGCGATGATCCCGACCGCGCCCAGCGCCCCCACCACCGCCAGCGTGCCGATGAGCACCGGCAGCGCGGCGGCCACCACCCCGCCGAATACCAGCACCAGCACGATCGCGGTCAGCGGGATCGAAATCGATTCGGCCAGCACCAGATCGTGCCGCGACTGATCGCTGATGGTGTCGGCGAGCGCGCTGTATCCGGTCAGCTTGGTATCGACTCCCGGAATACGCAGTGCGGCCGCGATTTTCGGATACTCCGCGACCCGCTGATTGTCGTTCCCCGCCGAGAACACGACCGCCACCGCCTGTCGTCCATCGGACGACCGGAGGTACTGCGATCGCGGACTGCTCCAATAACTTTCGACCGGCCGATCCAACAGCGCCGGATCGATCTTGCCGATCGCCGCGGTCACTCTCGGCCCGATATCGGCCAGCGACTGCCCCTCGGGCGCGGTGTAGATGGCGATGACATCCGGGTTCTGCGGCCCCAGGCGTTCGGTCACCCAGGCATCCACCGACGCGGATTCACCATCGGGCACGACGAATCCCGCCGAACTCACCCGCTGCTGCAGCCCGGCCGCGAACAGCCCGCAGGCCAGTGCGAACAGCACCGCGATCACCAGCACGGTCTTGGGCCGGGCCACCACGACCCGCGCCCAGGCGGCCATGAGGCCATCTGATTCCGCGGTCTCGGCGACCTCGGCGGAACTGTCGACGACGGTCATGGGGCACTCCGATCCTTGTGTGCGAGTGGCCTATTGCCGCGGCCGGGCTCGGGTCGAGGAGAGGGTCAGGCGGTCGCGTCCGAATTCGTGGGCGTCAGTTCGCTTTCCAGCGTCCGGACGATGCGGTCCAGCAGGGCGTCCAGGCGTTCCGGAATGCCGTGTCCGTTGCGGACGGAGACGGTCAGCTCGGTGCGTCCGCCGCATTCGGTCATGCCCACGAGCAGCGGCATGGCGACGCTGTGCTGCGGCATGACCTTGATGGCGGTGGGGGCGAAGCCGGGGACCGCGAGTGCGTCGAGGTCGTAGCGGCCCATGTGGGAGACGGTGGCGGAGGCGAGGTTCCGGCCGGTACGCGAGCCGAGCAGGTTCAGCGCGCGCAGCAGCCCGCGCCCCGCCGCCTGCGGCAGGTATTTCAGCCCGCCGTTGTCCATCTGGTTGAGCTCGCGGTTCTCCTTCAGGCCCGCGCGCTTGATCTCGTTGAGCTGCTTCCAGTCCATGCCCGGCCGCACGTCCAGGAACAGCGGCAGCGCGAGATTCGCGGTGGACCGCAGTTCCGGGTCGTGGCGGCGGATGTCGACCGGGATCATGATGCGCGAGATCGGCCCGCCCTCCTCGGCGAGCAGCGCCGCCACCCGCATGAGCGCGCCCGGTCCGGTCGCGTGAATGGTGCGGGTGCGCAACAGGTGCCGGTGTTCGCCCGGGTCCTGCCGCCCGTGCCCGACCGCCGAGCGGAAGCGCGGCAGCATGAGCGTGGGCCGCCCGGGCGCGCCGACCTTGCGCACCAGTTCGGCGTCGGCGATCGGATCGGGCGCACCGACGGGTTCCTCACCGCGCAGCACCCGCAGCACATCGGTGGCCCACATGACCATGCCCATGCCGTCCATGACGCCGTGGAAGACCCGGAACACCAGGGTGGTCGGCCCCTGCTCGCCCTCGGGTAGGTCGGCAGTGAGCAGCAGCACCTCCACGGTGGCGTCCGGGGTCGGCCCGATCGGGCTGGTGAGCACCGGATCCGCCTCCAGCGCCGGATATTGCAGCGCGTGGTCCACCACCCGCACGCTCGGCGCGACCCCGCTGTCCACCCACTGCTTGCCGTCGCGCACCAGCCGCGCACCCGGATTGGCGTCGGCGGCGATGGCGACCGCACGCCGCAGCGCCTCCGGATCGATGCTGCCCTGGCCCTCCACCACCAGCTGCATCAGGAACGGCGGCGCCAGATCCCGCATGGGGAAGTAGATGAGCTCGGTGGGGGAGATGGGACGGCGGAACATGTGTGTACCCCTGCCTAGATCTTCTCGGTCAATGCCACGATGCCGCCCTGGGTTTCGAGCCAGGCCAGGAACCCGGTCAGCCCGGTCTCGCGGTCCACGATCGGCTGGTAGCCGAAATCCCGGGTGGCGGCCGAGGTGTCGTAGGTGGCGGTGCGGGTCATCAGCGCCACCACGTACCGCGTCAGCGGCGGCGACCACCGGGTGGCGACGAACGGCAGGCGCCAGACGGTTTCGATGGCGGCCACCGCGGCGGTGAGCACCCGCGGATTCGGCTGCCGGGTCGGCTTCGGATAGCCGAGGCCGGTGGCCACCTCGCCGAGGAAGCCCCACACGTCGGTCTGCTCGGCGTCGGCGATGAAATACGCCTTGCCGCCGACCTGCTCGGAGCGGGCCGCCAGGACGGCCGCCTCCGCGATGTTCTCCACATGGCACAGCGAGGCCATCACCTGCTTGCCGTAGGACAGGTCCGGCAGCGTGCCCGCGGCCGCCCGCCCGAGCAGCCGCACGATCGGCCCGGACCGGTCGCCGGCGCCCCAGATGGCGCGGGGCCGCAGCGCGCAGGCCGTGAATTCGGCGGTGTTGGAGGCCAGTACGGCGCGTTCGGCCGCGGCCTTGGTCTCCGAGTACACGTTCAGGTAGCGGCTCGGGTACGGCACCGATTCGTCGATGTCCACCTGATCGCCGCCGTCGCGGTCCATGAGCGCGCTGGGGCTGGAGATGAACACGAACCGCGAGGCCCCGTTGCGCTTGGCGGCGCGCAGCAGATTCTCGGTGGCCGTGACGTTCTCGGCCACGAACTGCGCCCGGGTGCCCCGGTCGTCGACCCGCGCCGCGCTGTGGAACACCACATCCACGCCCTTGGTGGCGCGTTCGAGCGACACCTGATCGGTGAGATCGCCGGTGACGATCTCGATCTCGTCGATGACCTCGTACAGGTCACGCAGATTGCTGGTGGGCCGGGCCAGGATGGCCACCTCGAAGCCGCCGTCCCGGAGCAGGCGGCGCACGATCGCCCCGCCCAGGAACCCGGATGCCCCCGTTACCAGTGCTTTCATGCGGCCTCCTGGGTTTTCCACCACGTGATTCCGAAGATCTGGGTCATGGCCGCCGTCTTGACCGGCGAGTGCTCGGTGCCCGCGGTCGCCTTCAGCGCGGCCGGGATCTGGGCCGCGTGCACCACGATGCTGAGGAAGGCGTCGATCCAGAACACCGCCCGCAGCAGCCGGTTGGCGGGGGCGCGATCGCCCGCCGCCAGCAGCAGCCCCAGGGCCAGGTAGAGCCATCCCAGTACCGGAATCGCCCGCAGCACAGTCACCTTCATCGTCCGTCGTCCTTTCCGAGCTGCTCCGCCGCCCAGACCGCGAGTTGTTCGCGGCCGATCTTGGCATTGTGTCGGATATCGACCGGGAACTTCGGATGGAACAGGAACGTGGAAACCGGTGCGGTGACATCGAATTCGTCGGCCCGCTGCCGCAACTGCGCCGTCAGCGCCGCGGTGTCCGTGCCGGGCGCGGCCTCCACGCAGAGCACGGGCAGCTGCGCGCCGCGGGTGCCCACGCCGACCAGCGCGGTGCGGACCACCCCGGGCAGTATGTTGAAGACCTGCTCCACCTGCACGGAGAACATGGGTCCGGCGGCGGTGTGCACGCGCTGGCTCTTGCGGCCGCAGAACCAGATCCGGCCCTCGCCGTCGATCCAGGCCAGGTCGCCGGTGCGATGCCACACCGTGTCGTCCTCGTGGATCTTGCCCGCCAGGTTCGCCGACTCGGGCCAGTAGTAGCGGGTGCTCACGTTCGGTCCCGACACCACCAGCTCGCCGATGCCGCGGGTGGCGACCAGCTCGGATTCGCGGGCCTCGGCCTGCGCCCAGGTCGGGATGGGATCGTCGGTGATGGCGACCAGCCGGGCCCGCACGCCCTCGGCCGGCCGCCCGACACAGGTGCCGTCGCCCAGGTGCGCGCGCTCCGCCAGACCGCCCAGCAGTTCCCGGGATTCGATGGTGGACATGGGCAGCGCCTCGGTGGAGCCGTACCCGGCGTACACCTCGGCGTCCTCGGCCAGCACCTGCCGCAGCCCGGCGATGCACCAGTCCGGGACGGGGGCGCCGCCGGAATAGATGCTGTGCAGGGTCGGCACCGGCGTCTTGTGCGTCTCCAGGTGCCGCAGGAGCGGAATCAGCACGGCCGGGGAGGCGAACATGGTCTTCACGCCGAACCGGTTGAGGGCGTCGACCACGTGCGCCGGATCGGTGGAGCCGACCTTGCTCGGCACCAGCGGCGGTAGTACGCACCGTGATCCGAGCAGCATGTCGAGAATGCCCACAAGCGGCAGCGTGATCAGCGAGGTGCCCGGTTCCACCCGGCCGCGCGCGGCGTGTACCTGCTCGACCATGGCGCTGAGATTGCCGTGCGTCATCTCCACGGCCTTGGCGGGTCCGGTGCTGCCGGTGGTGTAGGCGATGAGCAGCACCTCGTCCGCCGGCGCCGGCACCCGCTCGCGCAGGGTGAAGGCGTCGAACGGGGCCCGGTGCTCGCCGGCGGTCCGCCGCTCGGCGCGGGCGGCCAGCAGTTCCTCCAGTCGCGCCGCGACTTTCGCGCCGACCGGACCGGCCGCGCCGTCGGCGCGGAACCGGTTGCCGAGCCGGCCCGCGGTCGCCGGCGCGCCCCAGCTGCGCAGGGTCGGTCCGCTCCAGAACCAGCGCGGGCCGACGGTGAGAGTCACCCGCACGTTCCGGAAGTACTTGCCGAACAGCACTCGTGCCGCGTGCGCCTGCGGGATGCCGATGAATGCCTCGGCATTCGCGGCGCGCAGGCAGTTGAGCATCTTGCGCAGGCCCATGCCCGGATCGATGACCACCGGGATGGCGCCGATCTTCAACAGCCCCAGCATGATCGCGTACAGCTCCGGGCTGGGCAGCACCAGCACGATGGTGCGGGTGCCGCGGCCCACGCCCGCCGCGGCCAGGTGCAGGCCGATGGTGTCGGACCACTCGTCGAGCTCACGGTAGGTGAGATGGCGGTAGTCCGGGAGGCCGGAGGCGGTCTTCCCCGCCGGGTAGATCACCGCCTCACGGTCCGGATCGGCGGCCACCACCGCTCGGAAGCGGTCGATGGCCTGCCAATAGGTCGCGGTGGTCACGCCGCGGCTCCGGCGAGGGCCGGGAGCCGGTAGACGACCGCGGCGGCCGAGGGGCCCGCACCGGCCGCCACGAACAGCACATCGCGGTAGCCGGCCAGCGAATCCGCCTGGGCGGCCGCGTGATACGCCAGGGTGAGCGCGGCGGTGTGCGGGTCACCGTCGGTCAGGTCCGGGGTGAACACCGCGTCCGCGGCGATGCCGAGTTCGGCGGCCAGCCGGGCCGGGAAGTCGGCGCTCGGGGTGGCGGCGATGAGGGCCGTGGTGGTCTTGTCGATCGCACTGTCCGACAGCGCGGCGCGCGCGGCCTCGGCGGCGGTGGCCAGCAGCCGGTCCAGGTAGTCGGGTTCGCGCTCGACCGTCATGATGCCGCGGCCGCGATCGCCCATGGTCTCGGTGTCCACGTAGGACTCCAGGCCCGGAGCGCCCGCGGCGGCGCGGGTGTGCACCCGGCCGAAGCCCTCGGGTTCGCCGGTCTGCTCCAGCAGCAGCGCCGCACCCGCGGTGGCGTAGGGGAATTCGTCGTCGGCGGCGGAGCGCGTCAGCGACGGGTGGGTGTCGCCCGACACCACCAGCACGTGCTCGGCGCTACCGGTGGCCAGCACCGCCTGCGCCACCTGCACGGCATTGAGCACGCCGGTGCCGGCGTTCATCAGGTCGAAGGAGAACGACCGCGGGTCCTCCTTCACGTAGTCGAGCCCGATGCCCGCGGCCTTCTGGATCAGGGCCGACACGGCCGGCTCGACGGTATTGCTGTCGCGGAAGATGCCCGCGTTGATCATGACCCCGACCTGCCCGGGCTCGATGCCCGCGCTCTCCATGGCCCGCCGCGCGGCCCGGCCGCTGAGCTCGACAATGCTGAAAGTGTCGGTGTCCCGGCTGATTCCGGTGGACTTGATGCGCACACCCATGGCAGTACCTCAGACCTTCAGCGACGAGATGGTGGTGGACAGGAAGCCGCCGACGACGCCGGAGGCCGCCGGAATCATCAGGATCTTCGACCCGGCCGCCAGGTTCTGCTGGCTGAGCTGATCGTGCAGCACGATGAAATGCGAAGTGCTGGAGGTGTTTCCGTACTTCTCGATGACATTCAGGTCCGGCGGCATGGGGTGGCCGAACTCGCGCTCGGCGATCGCGTTCATGAACGGAATCGCGGCCGCGCCGAACTGGTGGTGGATGATGTAGTCGAAACCCTCGTCGGCGAAGGTGATCCCGTTCGCCTCCATGAAGTTGCGCTGGGTGTCGGTCCACAGCAGGAACCGCGCCTCGTTGTGCATCTTCCGGTTGTCGGTGTAGAGCGCCACGCCATTGGACTTGTCGCTGGGCATGCCCAGGCACAGGTGTGAGAACTCCGAGGCGGTGGTGAGCTCGATGTAGTGGATCTTGTCGTTGTCGTCCACGGCCTCGTCGAGCACCACGGCCGCACCGGAATCGCCGACGGTCAGCGACGCGAATTGCAGATCGTATTTACTGGAAATCTCGTTCACGGCCGTTTCGGCAATAGGCGTAATGGCCTCGCCGCTGACCACGATGCCGCGTTTCACCGCGCCGCTGCGAATCATTCGGTCGAGAATGTAGACGCCACTCATCATGCCCGCGCAGGCATTCGAGAGATCGAAGGCGATGACATCCTCGCGAGCGCCGATGGCGCGGCCGATGGCACCGGCGAAGGACGGCTCCATGTACATCTTGGTGCCCTCCCTACTGCGCGTGATGGAGGTCGAGATGATGATGTCGAGATCGCCTGCGGCATAGGATGACCTGGACAGACAGTCCTCGACAGCCTTCATGGCCAGGGCGAAGGAGTCCTCGAGCGTCTCCGGGCGGGTGTCGCGGAAACGGCGTTCCTTGACGCCCGTGATTCGTTCGAGATCGAACTCCGGGACCTCCTTCAATTGGGAGAGCAGTTCGGTTGTGGTAACACGCTTCTCGGGCAGATAGGCGCCGATGGACTCGAATCGAGATTGCGGCACAGGGGACTCCTGGAACTGGGAGGCTGAAACCTCGTGGAAGAGAGTGAAATGTGTGTTCGTCAAGCTCGGATGAACTGAGGCTACCCGAGGGTAACTAGCTTGGGGAACTGAGGCGTTCCGTGTGGCTGTCTGGGACGAAACGTGAACGCACGCTTAGTGTTACGCGCGGTGCCGCAAAATTTCCGCACCCAGCCTGGCCGCCCGCGACCTGGCTGAAGTGGGGGTTCGCCGAAAGCCGGGCGCTGTGGTCATCGCCTGGCGATCGTCCCTTATGTGTCATCGGTATGGCCCGGGGATGACGAACCGAGCTTCTCGCTGTGAGTGAGTTCACCCGGCCACGTCACACCCGCGCGCTCCGGTGGCCCCGACCCGAAAACTGTCTGAGCGACAGGGGATTTCGCGACGAGGCGTAGCGAATCAGGTCTGTGCGGGCAGACCCAGCACCGCGACCACGAACTCCACGAACAGCGGCGCCAATTCGGGCACCCGATGTGCTCCCTCGGCCACGATGACCCGGCGGGTGCGTTCGCCGATGGCATCCGGAATCAGCGCGAACAGCTCGTCGGCGATGACCGGCAGGCTCGGATCGGTCGCGCGCGCCTGGGCGTAGAAGACCCGGTACAGATCCGCGAACCGATCCACCGACAGGTCCCGCAGCGCCACCGACTCCTGATCCACCTTGAACGCCTCGACGAGCATCAGCCGCGCGAAATCCGGTTCGGAGGCCACGGTTTCGCAGAAGGTGACCACGATCGACTCGATGCGCTCGTACGCGCCGGCGTCGGTGGGCAGCTGGGCCAGCTCGTCGGCGATGCGGGTCGCGATGATGTCGGAGGCGGTGCGCACCGCCTCGATGAAGCAGTGCTCCTTATTGCTGAAGTGCTCGTAGAAGGTGCTGCGCGAGACCCGGGCGCGCGCCACGATATCGGTGAGTGTGGTGGCGTGGTAGCCCCTGGCCTCGACGCATTCCACCATGGCCTCGAGTAGCCGGCCGCGCTGCGAGGTGAGGACGGCGTCCCGGGCGGCACGGTGCCGTTCGTCGAAGTTGGTGCGCTGCAACGTCCCCTGTGGTGCGCGAGCCGTCATGTGGACCTGCCTGTCGCGCATCCATTCCCTCTCTCACTGAACCGCGTTCGCTTCAGATGGTCATTATCGGTGGGCGCCCGGATCGGGGGTGTCCCGGGATTGCGGTCGGGTGACCTCAGTCGCCTCCGGGTACCTCGGGCGCTACGGCCGCGGCAGCCGCAATGCCGGGAAGGTGAAGGCGCGCAGATCCGGAATCCGTTGCAGCAGTTGGTAATCCATCCACGCTCGATCAGCCGCCGGGTGCGCTCGGCAGCGTCGTCCCGCTATACCCCTTGATCTCCACGCACTCGCCGATCCCCTCCAGTAGCCGGCCGCGCTGCGAGATCGGCAGCGCTTCCCGATTCGCCCGATGTCGATCGGAGTGCCCGTTCCGGTGCGACAAAAGGCCATTCCTCGTGTCGCTGGGCCGCATATGCACATCGTTGCATTGGCGGATCGGCCGTCGCCGTCCGTGTGGATCTCTGCCCAGGTCCGGGGTCGCTGTCGGGTGCCGCGGTCCGTACGCTGGCTGGACCGGAAAACTGGATCCTCACTGGCTACTTCGGTAGATATTTAGCTGAAGGATTGCTGGATGGATAGGCGGACAGATGCTCGACGCGCTCACACCGATTCCGGAGCAGCCGCTGCTCGGAATGTACCTGCGGCACCGCCGGGAGAATCAGGGCCTCACCCAGGAGGAGACCGCTCGGCGGATGTTCGTCAGCGTCTCGCTCTACCGGAAGCTGGAGAGCGGGGAGCGCACGGTCTCGCCGGACCGGCTCGAGGACTGGTGTGCCGCCATGGACGTACCGATGTGGATGCTCGAGAAGGTGGTCTCGCTGGCCCTGCCCAGGGTGTCCACCTTCGCGCGCGGCACCTGGCCGCCCCAGCTGCGCCAGGAGGACCTCGACCATCTCGAGGCCCTGCCCTATCCGGCGTACTTCCACCGCTTCCCCGAATACGAGGTGCTGGCGGCCAATCGGGCTGCCAGCGGGGCGTTTCCGTGGTTGGCCCCCGCGGCGCCCGGCGCCGAGCGCCCGGTCAATGTCATCGAGCAGTTCCTGACCATCCCGGAAGCTCGCGAGTTGCTGGTCAACTGGGACACCATCGTGCACCGCCTGGTTTTCGGCCTGCGCGTCCTCTCGCCCGGCGTGGTCGCCCCCGAGCGCCTGGCCCAGATCATCGAAACCTGCAGCGTCAACCCGGAATTCGCGCGCATGTGGAACACCCCGATGGAAGAAGACCTGTTCAATGACTCGCTCGTGCAGGTCCGCAACCCGGCCACCGGCGAGATCATGAGCCTGACCATGCGTTCCTACAACGCCTTTCACCCGCAGAACTGCTCCTACCAGCTGTTCATGCTCACGCCGCGGTCGCCCGGGACCGCCACCATCGACCCGTGCGCGGTCCCCTGACCGGGCTCCGGCTGCTGTTCGGAGCGGGAGAGAGAACGGGGAACAGTCGATGTCGGCCGACACCGTCGGCCCCCTCGTGAACAGCTGATCCGGCCCGCTGGTCAGTGCGGGTGCCCCAAATCGTGCTACTGCCCCAGGTTGACCGGCGCGGTAACCGGACCGGATGCTGGGACGGCGAGATCAGTCGCTGCCCGATCCGGTTCCGTGGATCGGGCAGCGGCGTGTTCGGCGCCGCATTCCCGTTCCGGCGATGGTGGAGTTCGGAGGGGAATCTCCACCCGCGGTCGGCGGGTGTGACTCGGTGCCCGCCCGCCGGAGGGCGGCGGGCGGCACCGGTTCTTACTTCGGTTCGACGTACTTCGGGAAGACCACGGCCGGTTCCGGCAGGGCGGTGCCCGGGCGGAGCGGGGTGGCGAGGTCCGCGAAGTTGCGGTCGGTGACGCCGAGCAGGTCCAGGATCTTCCCGGCCGAGCCGGGGATCACCGGCTGGACCAGGATCGAGACGATGCGCAGCACCTCCATGGTCACGTAGAGGATGGTGCCCTCGCGGGCGGTGTCCTCCGGGGTGCCGGCCTTGGCCAGGGTCCAGGGCGCCTGGGCGGAGAAGTAGCGGTTGGTCTCACCGAGGGTGAGCCACAGCTGCTCCAGACCCAGATGGATCTGCTGCTGGTCGAACTCTGCCCGGACCTTCTCCAGCAGGTCGCCCGCGCGCTCCAGCAGGGCCTTGTCGTCCTCGGTGAACTCGCCCGGGTTCGGGACGACGCCGCCGAAGTCGCGGGCCACCATCTTCAGGCAGCGCTGGGCCAGGTTGCCGTACTCGTTGGCCAGATCCGCATTGATGCGGCCGACGATGGCCTCGTGGCTGTAGGAGCCGTCCTGGCCGTAGGAGATCTCACGCAGCAGGAAGAAGCGCACGGCGTCCAGGCCGAAGGTGTCGACCAGGTCCATGGGATCGACCACATTGCCGACCGACTTGGACATCTTCTCGCCCTTGTAGTTGACGAAGCCGTGCACGAAAACCCGCTTCGGGAGCTCGATTCCGGCGCTCATCAGGAAGGCGGGCCAGTACACGGTGTGGAACCGCGAGATGTCCTTGCCGATGATGTGCAGGTCCGCGGGCCAATACCGCTGGAACGACGCCGAATCGGTGTCGGGGAAGCCCGCGCCGGTCAGGTAGTTGGTGAGCGCGTCCACCCAGACGTACATGACGTGCTCGGGGTGACCCGGCACCGGCACACCCCAGTCGAAGGTGGTGCGGGAGATGGACAGATCCTTCAGGCCCGCCTTCACATACGAGACGATCTCGTTGCGCCGGGTCGCGGGCGCGATGAACTCCGGCTGGGTCTCGTACAGTTCGAGCAGCTTGTCCTGATAGTTGGACAGGCGGAAGAAGTAGTTCGACTCCTCGGTCCACTCCACCGGGGTCTTGGTGTCGGTGGAGATGCGGGTGCCGTCCTCGAGGAGGGTGGTCTCCTCCTCGGTGTAGAACGCCTCGTCGCGCACCGAGTACCAGCCGGCGTAGGTGTCGAGGTAGATGTCCCCGGCTTCGACCATGCGCTCCCAGATCGCGACCGACGCGGCCAGGTGGTCCTCGTCGGTGGTGCGGATGAAGCGGTCGAAGGAGATGTCGAGCGCCTTGTCCATGTTCTCGAAGACGTCGGAGTTGCGCGAGGCGTACTCCTGCTCCGCGAGACCGGCGGCCTTGGCGGCCTGCTGCACCTTCTGGCCGTGCTCGTCGGTGCCGGTCATGTAGAACACATCGAAGCCGTCCAGCCGTTTGAAGCGGGCCAGGGCATCGGACGAGATGTACTCGTAGGCGTGCCCGATGTGCGGTGCGCCGTTCGGGTACGCGATGGCCGTGGTGACGTAAAAGGCGGGGCGATCGGATGCGCTCATGGTGTGTCTACTCTATCTGCGTGTCCTACGTCGCTCGCGTGAATATCCCCATGGCTGGTGCCGCCCGTCTTTCTTTCGGGGGATGGGCATGACCAGTCGCCGACCTGCACCTGAGCCGCCCGAGCCGCTGTCGCCGCTCATCGACGCGCACACCCACATCGATGCCTGCGGGGCCACCGATCCGGAATCGGTTGCGGCCCTGGTGGAGCGGGCCCGCGCGGCGGGTGTGCGGGAGCTGGTGACGGTTGCCGACGACCTCGAGGCCGCGCGCTTCGCGGTCCGCGCCGCGCACTGGGACGACCGGGTCTACGCCGCGGTCGCGCTGCACCCGACCCGCGCCAACCACCTCGACGACGCCGCCAAGGCCGAGCTCGAGCAGCTGGCCGCCGATCCGCGGGTGGTCGCGGTGGGGGAGACCGGGCTGGACTACTACTGGCCCGGCAAGCTGGACGGCTGCGCCGAGATCGAGGATCAGGTCGAGGGCTTCCGCTGGCACATCGACCTGGCCAAGCGGCTGGGCAAGCCGCTCATGATCCACAACCGGGAGGCCGATCACGACCTGCTGGCGGTGCTGCTGGACGAGGGCGCGCCGGAAACCGTGATCTTCCACTGCTTCTCCTCCGACGCGAACATGGCGATGGCCTGTGTGGAGGAGGGCTATGTGCTCAGTTTCTCGGGCACGGTCAGTTTCAAGAACGCGCACGAATTGCGCGAGGCCGCGAAACTCGTTCCGGACGAACTGATTCTGGTCGAAACGGATGCGCCGTTCCTGACTCCGCATCCGTTCCGGGGTGCGCAGAACGAGTCGTACATGCTGCCGTACACGCTGCGCGCGCTGGCCGAACTGCGCGAACAGGATCCGGTGCAGCTGGCCAAGATCACCACCGCCAATGCCCGCCGGGTCTACGGAATCTGAGCTACTGTTCCGCCTCTCCGGGATTTCAGCGCCCGGCTCCGGTGCCGTCGCGGGTACCGCACGCGTGCCGGCGGTCGGGTGGTGAACCTATTTCGGTCGTACCCGGCGAGTTACCCTCAGCGCTGCGAAATCAGTTGTCGCTGTCGGGGATCGGACACCGGGCTCTGGGTCGCCGGATGTGCCGCAGCTCACTATGATCTAGCGCGATCGTGATTTACCTGCGGTTCGATATCGGGTCGTAATTTTCGTCCCCGCAGTTCCACCGGGAGTGGTTGTCAATCCCGGACCCCCTCGTTATCGTACTGTGACCATGCCGGGATTTCCGATGCACGCATTGACGAAGATCAACTCGTCGCGTTCCCCGATGCTGTACGGGGCTATCGCGGCGATGCTCGTCACGCTCATCTTCGGCGCCGGCGTTGCCATCATGAGCAAGAAGCAGATCACCTTCGTCATCGATGGCAAGCAGTTCGCCGAATCCACCATGCGCGGGGACGTCCGCGGCGCGCTCAAGGACGCCGGGTACGCGATCACCAACCGCGATGACGTATCCCCTTCCGCCGGAGCGCATATCAGCGACGGATCCACTATCACGCTGAACCGGGCCCGTGAGGTCTCGCTCATCGTCGACGGCACGCCCTCCAAGGCGTGGACCACCGCGCTCACCGTGGCCGAGGCGGTCACCAAGCTCAACCTGCCCGGCGACGTCTTCACCTCGCCCGCGCGCCCGACCCCGCTGCCACTAGAGGGCGCGCAACTGCTCATCACCAATCCGCGCACCGTCGAACTCAGCGACAACGGCGCGCCCGCCTCGCTGGTCCGCCTCGCCGCCCCGACCATCGGAGAGCTGCTCCAGACGCAGGGCCGCCCACTGGTCAATCAGGACTCCGTGGAACCGGTCGCGAGCACCCCGCTCACCGACGGGATGAAGATCACCGTCACCCGCAAGATCGTGGAGAACCGCACCGAGCGGGTGCCGCTGGATCCGCCGGAGAACATCATCGAGGATCAGACGCTCAATATGAGCCGAACGATCGTCGAGAATCCGGGCGTACCCGGCACGCAGGACGTGACTTTCGCGGTCTCCATCGTGAACGGCCATGAGGCGGGCAAGGATCCGATCAAGTTCACCGTGATCGTGCCCGCGCAGCCCAAGACCGTGCGCAAGGGCGCCAAGCCCGGCACCGAGGTTCCGGACGTGCAGAACGGCACCACCTGGGATGCCCTGGCCAAATGCGAATCCGGCGGCAACTGGGCCATCAATACGGGCAACGGCTTCTTCGGGGGCATCCAGTTCGACCAGAACACCTGGGAACGTCAGGGCGGCACCCGCTACGCCCCGCGCGCCGACCTCGCGACCCGCGAGGAACAGATCGCCATCGCCGAAGTGACGCGCGCCCGCCAGGGTTGGGGAGCGTGGCCGGCCTGCACCTCGCGGCTCGGCATCGGTTAGAAGGGCTGTCCCGACAGCGTGGACAGCAGCTGGAACGGCATGCTGAGGAACATCAACCCGACATAGAGCGGGTAGCGGATCGGATCACCGTTGAGGTAGCCCTCGGCCAGCCAGCTCATCAGGTCTGCGGAACCCATGTCGCATCTCCCTTGCGTAGTGGTCACTGCCACCGGGCATGTCGGCAACGCGAGTCCTGTTGTTACCGAACGGAAGTATCGGCCGCCCGGGTGATCGGCGCTCGACGCCAACGCGCAGGGTCACCGGAAAGTGGATTCGAGGTGGTCGACGAGGTCGGGGGTGGAGGCCGGGCGGCGGGCGAAGCCCAGGTAGCCGTCGGGACGGATGACGAAGGCCGATCCGTGGCCCGCGCGGTAGGCCCGGGCGAATTCGCCTGCGGTGTCGCGGATCAGCGGGAGGCTGGTCGCGGCCGCGCCGGCCCGGGGAGCGGCGATCAGGTAGGCGTCCAGGTGGCCGTGGGCCGTGGCGGTCGCGGTGACGGCCAGCTGTTCCAGGTCGCGGAGGTCGTGATCGGTGGTGGTGTCGTCCGCGTAGAGCAGCAGGGTGTGGGCGGTGCCGTCGATGAGGGGCAGCAGCCGGAAGTCGAAGGCGACGGCGTCGCGGGTCAGGCCGCGGGCGTCGGGGGCGCGGGCGCCCGCGAGCGGGGCGGGCTCGCCGGGCGGGGACAGCGCGACGATCGGGCTGCCGGCGTAGTCGATGAGCAGCTGGGCCTCCCGGCGCAGGACGTAGCCGGGGTCGGTGGAGTCCGCCCCGATGCCCTCGCGGGCGCTGCGGACCGTGCGGCCGACGACCTCCTCGCCCACCGGGCGGCGTTCGGCATCGTAGGAGTCGAGCAGGGTGGCGGAGGCGTCGCCGGTGAGCGCCAGGGCCAGTTTCCAGGCCAGATTGTGGGCGTCCTGGATGCCGGTGTTCATGCCCTGGGCGCCGGTGGGCGGGTGGATATGGGCGGCGTCGCCCGCCACGAAAACCCTTCCGCGACTGTAGGAATCGACGATGCGGTGGCTGATCCGGAAGACCGAGGACCAGCGCAGGTTCGACACCTGCGTCGGCTCGGGGGCGAGGCGGTCGACGACCGCTTGCAGATCGGGTAGATCGGGCGTCCACCCGGTGGTGAAGCCGTGCTCGACGTCGTCGTCGCCGGTCGCCCGGTCGGGTGTCCGGCCGTCGGGGAGGAGCATGGAGACGCGGTACCGGTGCCGGCCGGGGAGCGGGATGCAGACCAGCAGATCGTCGGTGACGCCGTCGGTCTGGTGGCTCGCGCGGATGTTGTAGCCGCGTGGCATCGACCAGCTCAGTTCCACGTCCCCCAGCATGTAGTGCTCGGTGAAGGCCGCGCCCTCGAAGGAGAGACCCAGCGCCTTGCGGATCGTGCTGTGCGCGCCGTCGCAGCCGACGAGATAGCTTGCCCGCGTGGTCTTCTCACCCGTTTCGCTCGCGAGTGTCACGGTGACCCCGTCGGCGTCCTGCTCGAAAGCCGCGACCCGCGTACCGCGTTCGACGGCGCCGCCCAGCGCGGCGAGCCGGTCCCGCAGAATTCGCTCGGTCTCGTACTGCGGCAGGCCGACGAATCCGAACGGCACATCCGGCGGCAGCGTCAGCTCGATGCGCGGGCCCGGCTCGCCATTGACGAAGGCCAGTTGCCCGTGCAGTTGGATGGCCGCGTCCAGGATCCGGCGCAGCACCCCCATCTGCTCGAACACTTCCAGCGCATGCGGTTGGATGCCAACGGCTTTCGCGTACTGCGGAGGTGCCGGCAACGGGTCGGCGATCCGGCACGGCACGCCGCGGCGGCGCAGTTCGATCGCCGCGGTCAGGCCGACCGGTCCGGCGCCCGCGATGATTACCGCGGTGTCGTCCATGGCGTCGAACCTGTCGGTGATACGGACGCCGCGGGGTTGTTCGTGGCCGAATTACGTTGCGCCGGATCGTGTCCGGGCACCGCGCCGGAGCCGTAGAAGGTGGGCAGCATGCCCTTCACCAGTACCAGCGCCGACCCTTCGCCGGAGGGGACGGCCGCCAGGTTGGTGGCGACCACGATGGTGAGGCCGGAGTCCGGGTCCGACGCCATGTAGGTCATGTAGCCCGGGATCTGGCCGTCGTGCCCGAACTGATGCTCACCGAATCGCACGATGCCCAGGCCGTAGCCGGCCATGGCCGGATTCGCCGGATCGATCGGCTGGATACTGTCCATCCGCATCTTCTGGAGCTTGGCGTCGAGCAGTTTGCCGTCGACGAGCGCCTTCGTATACGTGGTCATATCGTCGACCGTCGAGATCGCCGCACCCGCGGTCCAGGTCCACGACGGGCTCGAGGTCGTCTGGTTGCCCGGTTTCAGCGTGCCCGCCAGCGCCGCGGCCTGCTGACCCGGCGGCAGCGCGAAGGTGTCGATGGTGGAGACCATGGTGCCGAAGGCGTAGCCCTGCGGATGCGGATCCGGCATCGAGGAGTCCGCCGGCGCGGGGAACGACGTGTGCTTCAATCCGAGCGGTTCGAAGATGCGCTGCCGGAAGTTGTCGGCCACAGGCATATTCGTGACCTTCTGGATGACCAGCCCCAGCAGGATGGTGTTGGTGTTGCAGTACTCGAATCTCTCGCCCGGCTGGAAATCGACCGGGTGCGCGAACGCGATGGCCAGCAATTCCTCCGGGGTCCACACCTTCTGCGGATCCTTGTCGATCGCGGCGCTGAAGTCGTAGTCGAAGGTGTAGTTGTAGAGGCCGCTGCGCATTTCGGCGAGCTGGGTGAGGGTGATGCGGTCCCCGTTCGGCACGCCCGGCCAGTACTTGCCGATCGGATCGTCGAGCGACAGCTTGCCCTCCTGGGCGAGCTGCATGAGGACCGTCACCGTCATGGTCTTGGTATTGCTGCCGATCCTGAAGTGGTCGTCCACCGTCATCGGATCGTCCTTGCCGATGGTCCCGGTCCCGAAGGTGGCGGTCCAGTCGCCGTCCTTGGGCGACTTGACCACCACCACCGCTCCCGGAATGGCGTTGTCCTTCATCAGTTCGGTGATGATGGGCCGCAACGTCGCGGCGTATCCGGGTTCCTTGGACCCCGTATCGTTCGACGACCCACACCCTGCCGCGATCGTCAACGCCACGGCTGCGATGAGCACGCCGAAACTCCGCCGGTATCCCATAACTCTCCGTCCGGTCCGCTGGAACGTGGTTATGAAGCTGCTGAAGCGCTTGTCAGCCTAACTCCGTACCAACCGGTCGCGAATGGAAATGGGCGGTGTCCCTACATCAGTGCGCCACCATCGACGCGGAGTTCGGTGCCGGTCATGTAGCGGCCGTCATCGGAGGCGGCCATGGCGACGACACCCGCGATGTCCTCGGGCTTGCCGAGCGCGCCGCCCTCGATCCATCCGGGCAGCCGCGCCATGAGCGTCCAGTCGGCGTCGGCGGGCAGTTCCAGGCCGGAGGTGATGCCGGTGCTGATGCCGCCGGGCACGATATTGACCGCGCGCAGGCCCTTTTTCACGTATTCCAGCGCGATGGAGTGGGTGAGCGCGTTGACGCCCGCCTTCGACGCGGAGTACGCGGCCATATAGGGATTGGACCCGAAGGCCGAGGTGGAGGAGAAGTTCACGATCACGCCGTGCCCGGATTCGATGAGTGCGGGCAGCGCGGCCTGGATCATGAGGAAGGTACCGGTCAGGTTGACCGAGATGACCCTGTTCCAGTCCTCGAGGGGCATGTCGTGGGTGTGCGCGGCGCGCAGGATGCCCGCGGCGTTCACCAGAACGTCCAGGCCGCCGAGGAATTCGAGGGCCTCGGCGGTGACGGCGCGGACCGCCACCGGGTCGGAGATGTCGAGGGTGAGGGTGCGCAGGCGTTCGCGCTGATCGGCGGGGACGGCGTCGACGGTGGCGGCCAGTCCGGCCTCGTTCACATCGGCGGCGACCAGGTGGGCTCCTTCTTCGAGCAGTCGCAGGGCCACGCCCTGTCCGATGCCCGATCCCGCTCCGGTGACAAGTACTCGGCGGCCTTCGTATCTGCGCGACATGGCGAGAAATTAGAACAAGTTTCAAGGCGCGTCAATGGGGGGCCCGACATCGTCTCGATCAGCTGATTGCCAGAACTTTCTCATACTGGTCATACGTTCAAATAGTTAAACTCGGGCCCCGAACGGAATGGTCATAGGGTCGGAACTGATGGAGGATTCATGCGATCGGTTGGTTGGCGTACACGGATTTTCACCGCGGCCATTGCGTCGGCGGGCACGCTGGCGGCCCTGCCGGGAACCGCGGCCCACGCCGAGACGGCCGGCAACACCTTCGCCACCACCGCGCTACCGGACGGCTTCCGCGGCCTGCCGAACGGCACCATCATCGACTACTGGACCACCCGCTCCAACGGCGAACCGGTGAAAGCCAGTGGCGCGCTGTTCGTTCCGTCCGGTCCCGCGCCCGCGGGCGGCTGGCCGATCATGGCCTACGACCACGGCACCTCC
The DNA here is from genome assembly GCF_053601595.1 of Nocardia sp. NPDC004711. Classification (NCBI taxonomy): domain Bacteria; kingdom Bacillati; phylum Actinomycetota; class Actinomycetes; order Mycobacteriales; family Nocardiaceae; genus Nocardia; species Nocardia sp. NPDC004711. The sequence goes on from NZ_JBSGCB010000018.1 coordinate 47,746, forward strand.
GGTATGGGGCCGGGCTGCGGCGGGCAGACCGACGACTCGAAGGTGAGCCGGCCGCGGGAAGACCAGGTGCTGCAGTACTTCGTGAACAAGGGCTTCGCCGTGGTCGCGCCGGACTATCTCGGCCTGGGCCGCTTCGACACCGGCCCGCACCCGTACCTGGAGATCAGCACCGAGGCCGGTGCCACCATCGACCTGGTCAAGGCGGCCCGCGCCACGAATCCGGCGCTCTCACGCACCTGGGCGGTGACCGGCTTGTCACAGGGCGGTCAGGCGGCGCTGGGCACCGCGCACCTGCAGGTGTCACAGACCCCCGACCTCGACTTCCGCGGCGCCATCGCGGTCGACCCGGAATCGGACCTGGAGAAGATCGCCCCGTTCGTCGGCCCCTGGGTGCCGGAGATCCCCGGTCAGGGCGGGACCGCGGTCAACGCGTTCGTGGTCAGCATGCTGGCCGGGCTGCGCGCCACCCACCCCGAGGTCGATGTCGACAGCTATCTCACCCCGCGCGGGAAGCAGGCCGTGGATGCGTCGCAGACCCTGTGCCTGCCGGACATCATGAAGGTGGTCGACGGCATGGGCGTCGGTGACATGCTGTCGCGGCGGCTCGATACCCCGGAATTCCAGGCCGCCATGAACGAGTACATGGTCGTGCCGGTCAACGGCTACAACGCGCCGATCCTGCTGCTGCTCAACACCAATGACACCACCGTGCCGTCCCCGCTGCACGCGGCGCTGGCCGCGCAGTTCCGCGCCAATGGCGTGGACTTCCAGACGGTGGTCGGCACCGGCACCCACGTCCAGTTGAACCCGCAGATGTGGGATGCCATCGGTGCGTTCAGCGATCGGATCCTGACCACGCCCACCGTGCCGTGACGATGGTCGCGTGATCCCGTCGGGGGGCTCGGGGTGAAAACCCCGGGCCCCCAACGACTTACTTCGGGAACCAGCCGAAATCGGGTTCGCAGGTGACGTCCTGGTCCGGGCGGACACCGGTGGCGAGGTAGGTGTTCACGATGTTGTTCAGGCACGGGCTCAGGTCCGGCCGGAACGCGCCGTGAATCCTGGTGTCCGCCAGTGTCACCAGACGGGACCCGGTCAGATCCGCGTGCAGCGCAAGCGCTTCCGAGTATGCGGTGCGGGTGTCGTGAACATTGGCCAGGATCAGCACCGGGGTCGCATTGTGGATCTCGGTGGGCGGTTCCACCGGGTCCGGCCAGAAGGCGCAGGCGGTGATGTTGTTGGCGAATGCCCCGAACACCGGCTGCGTCGGCCGCGCGGCCTCGACATTGCCGTAGTACCAGGCGGGATCGCGCGGCGCGGCCTTGTCGCCGCACAAGATGGCGGCCATGCCGGCAGCCTCCAGCGGCACCACGGCGACGATCTTGGCCTTCAGCGCGTCCATGTCGATGGGGCCGCCCGCCACGCCCGATGCCACCATGGTGAGCACCTCGGCGAGATTGGGGTTCAGTTGCGGGTTCGGCAGCAGCGCCAGCAGCATCATGGGAATGGTGTGCTCGTCGACCAGGTACCCGCTGCCGTAGATCTCGTGACCCGCGGACCGCCGGATGAGGTCCTCGACCCAGGCGCGCACCGCCTCCGGGGTGCTGCCGAAGTGGTACTGATCGTCGTGGCGGGCCGCCCATTTCGCCCAGTCGTCGAGGGCGTACTCGTTGATCGCGCCCATGTCCTGGTAGAGCCCGACGTAGTAGCGGTCCGGGTCGACGGCACTGTCGAAGACCATGCGGTCGGTGTGGTCGCCGAACATCTGGGTGTAGACCGCGCCCAGGTAGGTGCCGTAGGACGCGCCGAAGTAGTTGAGTTTCTTTTCACCGAGCAGGCTTCGGATGACGTCCATGTCACGCGCGGTATTGCGAGTCGTGATCTTGCGGGCCTTCTCCGGGTCGGTGGCCACGCACGCGGTGGCCAGCGCTGCGGCCACGGCGGTGTCGCGGGCATAGCCGAACACGTCGAATCCGGCGGAGAAGAGCATGGTGGGCACCGGAATCGTGCAATTGACGGCGTCGGAGCGGCCGATGCCGCGCGGGTCCATGCCGATCAGGTCGTACTGCGCGCGGACGTCCGCGGTCATGGCCTTCTGGGTGTTGACCGTCATCGCCAGGCCGGCGCCGCCCGGACCGCCCGGATTGGTGACCAGGATGCCGCGCCGGCGCGCCGGATCGGTGGCGGCGATGCGGGAGATCGCGACAGTGAGCGTGCGACCGTCGGGATTGTTGTAGTCGAGCGGGACCAGGACGCCCGCGCACCGCGCGCCGGCGGTGTCGAGGGCCGCGTTGTCGCACGGCTTCCACTCCAGTGTCTGGTGGTAGAAGCGGTCCAGTCCCGGGGCCGTGTCCGCATTCGCCGGTCCCGCGGGCAGCGTGACCGCCGCGGTCAGCAGCGTCGCGCCCAGGACGAGCCGTCGAATCCGCCGAGCGGGCATGCACTCTCCTTCACGGTTGTGTTCCCAGGGGGCGACGCTACTCGGATACCTGGTGAAAGACCGTGCGACATGGCGGATTTGGTCCGGCGCGCGCGGCCGCCACGCCCGCACGAGCGACATGGCAAATGCATAGCTAACTCCAGTGTTAGACTCCGCGCGCCATCGCCCCCGCGGTGTGACCGGGTGCCGGATGATTCACGCAGCTTGATAGGTTTTCCAGAATGTCCGAACCCGAAGTCGCCGGTCGTGGAAAAGCCGCCCTGCTGGGGCCCGCCGAAGTGCGTGAGCTGGCCGAGCGTTTCGGCGTCCGCCCGACCAAGCAGCTCGGGCAGAATTTCGTCCACGACGCCAACACCATGCGCCGCATCGTCGCCACCGCGGGCGTCCACCGCGACGACACCGTGCTCGAGGTCGGTCCCGGCCTGGGCTCGCTGACCCTGGCGCTGCTCGACGTGGTCGACCGGGTCATCGCCGTCGAGATCGACCCGACCCTCGCGGCCCACCTGCCGCAGACCGCCGCCGCCCGCGCCCCCGAGCTCGCCGATCGGCTGACCGTCGTCCCCATGGACGCCATGAAGGTCACCCACGCCGACCTGCCCGCCGCGCCGACCGCGCTGGTGGCCAACCTGCCCTACAACGTGGCCGTACCGGTGTTGCTGCACCTGCTGGCCGAATTCCCCAGCATCCGAACCACTCTCGTCATGGTGCAGCTGGAAGTGGCCGACCGCCTCGCCGCCACCCCCGGCGGCCGCATCTACGGCGTGCCCAGCGTCAAGGCCGGCTTCTTCGGGACGGTCCGCCGCGCCGGAACCGTTGGCCGCCAGATCTTCTGGCCCGTACCCCAGGTCGAATCGGGACTGGTCCGCATCGACCGCTTCCCCGAATCCCCCTGGCCCCAGGACGAATCCTTCCGCCGGCGCGTCTACGCCGTCATCGACGCCGCCTTCGCCCAGCGCCGCAAGACCCTCCGCGCCGCCCTCGCGGGCTGGGCCGGTTCCGCCGCCGAAGCCGAAAAGCGTCTCATCGCAGCCGGAATCGCGCCCACCGCCCGCGGTGAAACCCTCGACACGGCCGCCTACGTCCGCCTCGCCCAGCACGAATGAGCCGAAGACTCGGGTGATCAGTCCGTCGGCGCGGTCGAGCGCACTTCCATCACATGTCCACGGGTGACCGCGCCGGCCGAAGCGGTCGACGCGGTCACGCGGAAGATCGACGTGCGGGATTCTTCGCGGTTTGCCGGCAGCGTGCGGTTATGGCACCCGGTCTGTCCGGGTGTGCTGGGTCGTGATCAGATCGGTGCGGGGACGTCGATGGTCAGCTCGGATGGGCTGGGGTTCGTGCTCACCTGGGCGGAAACCCGGCCCGAGCCTTCGAGGGTGAAGAAGGCGGCGTGCCAGCCGTAATGGCTGTCGTACTCGGTGGTTTTCGTCTCGGTCGTGCTCGTGCCGTTGTCCAGGTTCTGCATGGTGACGGTGGTGGAGACTTCGCAGCTTCCGGGCGATGCCAGCAACGAGTCGAGGGTATTGGTGTCGGGGGTGAAGTTCACCGTCACCGTGGCCGAGCTGTCGACGAAGCTATCGCCGGTTTGACCCTGATTGGCCGACAGCTGGGCGTCGGCCGTGCCCGAGCACCCCGGCGTGGAACCGGTGACCTGAGCCGAATCGAAATTCACCGGGTCCGCAGTCGCTGGACCGGCCGGTACCAAGAATGCCAACAACGGCAGGATCGGTGCTGCCGCGATCTTCAGTGCGCCTCGCTTCATGACTCTCGTCCTTCCTCACGTATACCGCGGGGATAAGGCAACTGGTCGGCAAACCGCCACTCCACGCTACTCGCCAATCGTGGTATCCGGCTCTCCGGGGCTTCGGCGCTCACACTGGGGGCATGGAGATCACGTCGGCTGTAGGGGCGGTTCTCGGGGCCTTCGGGCTCTCGGGGGCGGCGGGATTGAATGCTTGGCTGCCGCTACTGGTGGTGGGGGTCGCGGATCGGGCCGGGTGGATCGATCTGGGGAGCTCGTACGGGTGGTTGTCGTCGACCCCGGCGTTGATCGGTATCGCGGTGCTGTTGGTGCTCGATCTCGTGGGGGACAAGATCCCGGCCTTGGATTCGGTGTTGCACGGTGTCGGGACGCTCGTGGCTCCGGTGTCGGGGGCGATCCTGTTCACGGCCGAGACCAGTCTGTCCTCGCATCTGCCGCCCGCGGTCGCCGCCGTCCTGGGCGCCGTCACCGCGGGCAGCGTCCATGCCGGTCGGACGGTGGCGCGACCGCTGGTCACGGGAACGACTGCGGGCGTGGGGAATCCAGTGGTTTCCACCGTCGAGGACGGAGTCTCACTGACTCTCACGATTTTGGCGCTGGTGGTACCGGTGGTCGCCTTCATCGTGCTGCTGATCGTGCTGATCGGGCTGGGCCGGTTGGCATTCCGGGCGGTTCGACGGCTGCGCGGCAGGCGCGGCTCGAGCAAGCTCGAGCCGCGCTAGGCGGCGGGTCAGGCCGAGATGGACAGGCCCTGGAGCAAGGTGGTGGGGCCGGCGCCGTCGCTGTCGCTGCGGGTGGTGATGGTGAGCTGGACCAGGTACTGGCCGTTCTCGGACTCGACGATGATGTAGCGGTTGTAGGCCCAGAGGGTGAGCTGCTCGACGTTGTAGGTGCCGGTGATGCCGGCGGACGGCCAGCCCTCGAAGTCGGTGGTGTCGGTTTCGAGGTCCTCCCAGCCGGGGAGCCGGCGGGCGTCGTCGAAGGCGTGGGTGAGCAGTTCGCGGGCATCGACGGGCGGGGTGAACGTGGCGACCAGGACGACCGCGTTGTCGGCCCAGCCGTTCACCGGGGTCTGGGTCCAGACACCGTAGGAGCCGGGGAACATGCTCGGCGGAACCTGCTGCCAGCCTTCGGGAATGCCGACGGCGACCTTGGGGGCGCCGGGAGCTGCGGGGTCGACCGGGGCGGCCTCGATCTGGGCGGCGGCCAGGTATTCGGCGATGGTGGTCAACGGGGCTCCTCGCGAGGGGACGGCGGTGGTCACCCGCCATTCAACACGATGCGACAGGGCCGCCCGGATCCGGTGATCGGGGCGGCCCTGTCGGTATCGCGGGACTAGCGATCGGTGTCCCTCATCCGCGAAAGCGGCGCAGTCGCAGGCTGTTGCTGACCACGAACACGCTGGACAGCGCCATGGCGGCGCCGGCGAGCATCGGGTTCAGCAGGCCGGCGGCGGCCAGCGGGATGGCGGCCACGTTGTAACCGAAGGCCCAGAACAGATTTCCCTTGATCGTCCGCAGCGTGGCCCGCGACAGCTTGATCGATGTCGGCACCGCGCGCAGGTCGTCACGCACCAGGGTGAGATCGGCGGCCTGGATGGCGACGTCGGTCCCGGTGCCCATGGCCAGGCCCAGATCGGCCTGGGCCAGGGCGGCCGCGTCATTGACGCCGTCGCCCACCATGGCGACCACCTTGCCCTCGTACTGCAGCTGCTTGACCACGTCCAGCTTGTCGCTGGGCAGCACCTCTGCGATGACCTGCTCGATGCCCACCTGATCCGCGACCGTGCGGGCGGTGGCCGCATTGTCGCCGGTCAGCAGCACCGGGGTGAGGCCGAGCGCCTTCATCTCCGAGATCGCCCGGGCGCTGGTGGGTTTCACCGCGTCGGCGATGACCAGCACGCCGCGCGCCTGCCCGTCCCAGGCCACCAGAATGGCCGTCCTGCCCGCCCGCTCGGCCCGGATCTTGGCGTCCGCCAAGGACTCCGGCAGCGCGATGGACCAGTCCTCGAGCAACTCGACGCGTCCGATGACCACCGCCCGCTCGCCGACCAGACCCTGCACACCCTTGCCGCCGTGGCTGACGAACTGCTCCACCTGCTCGGTGTCGAGTCCGCGCTCGGCCGCACCGGCGACCACGGCCCTGGCGACCGGGTGCTCGGAGCCGTGCTCGACGGCCGCGGCCACCGACAGCAGCTCGTCGGCATCCACGCCGGCGCCCGGAATCGCCTCGGCGAGCGTCATCTTGCCGGTGGTGACGGTGCCGGTCTTGTCCAGCACCACGGTGTCGATGCGCCGCGTCGACTCCAGCACCTGCGGGCCCTTGATCAGGATGCCCAGCTGCGCGCCGCGTCCGGTGCCCACGAGCAGAGCCGTGGGCGTGGCCAAGCCGAGGGCGCACGGGCAGGCGATGATCAGCACGGCCACCGCCGCGCCGAAGGCGGTCGCCACGGCCGCCCCGGTGCCGAGCCAGAAGCCCAGCGCCGCCACCGCGATCGCGATGACGATCGGCACGAACACGCCCGCCACCTGATCGGCCAGCCGCTGCACGGGAGCCTTGCCGTTCTGTGCCTCCTCCACCAGCGCCGCCATCTGCGCCAGCTGGGTGTCCGCGCCGACCCGGGTGGCGCGCACGGTCAGCAGGCCGCCCGCGTTCACGGTCGCGCCCACCACCTGATCACCGGGACCCACCTCGACCGGCACCGATTCGCCGGTCAGCATGCTCATGTCGAGCGCCGAACTGCCGCTCACCACCACACCGTCGGTGGCGACCTTCTCGCCGGGACGAACCAGGAACTCCTCGCCGACCCGCAGATCGCCGATGGGGATGCGGGTTTCGACACCGGCCCGCAGCACCGACACGTCCTTCGCGCCCAGCTCCAGCAGCGCCCGCAGCGCGGATCCCGCCTTCTCCTTGGACCGGGTCTCGAAATAGCGGCCCGCCAGAATCGCGGTGATCAGCGTCGCCGCCACCTCGAAGTACAGCGCCGACGACGAGTCGCCGCGCTCGATGGCCAGGCTGAACGGGTGCTTCATGCCGGGCATGCCGGCCGTGCCCCAGAACAGCGCGTACACCGACCAGCCGAAGGCGGCCAGCGTGCCCAGCGAGATCAGCGTGTCCATGGTGGCCGCGCCGTGCTTGGCGTTCACCCACGCGGCCCGGTGGAACTGCGACCCGCCCCACACCACGATGGGCGCGGTCAGGGTCAGCGACAGCCACTGCCAGTTGGTGAACTGCAGCAGCGGGAACATGCCCATGGCGACCACGGGCACGGCCAGCGCCAGCGTCACCAACAGCCTGTGCCGCAACTGATCCGCCGCCGACGGGGCCGAATCGGATTCGGCCGCCTCGGTTTTCACCGGTTCGGTGTGGTGCACGGCGGCGGTGTAGCCGGTGTCGACGACCTTGGCGATCAGATCATCGGTCGTCACCGACTCCGGGAAGCTGACCTTCGCCTTCTCGGTCGCGTAGTTCACGGACGCGGTGACGCCGTCCATGCGGTTGAGCTTCTTCTCGATCCGGGCCGCGCAGGAGGCGCAGGTCATCCCACCGATATCGAGTTCGATCGAACGCTCGGGCGCCGGGGCGCTCATGAGTGACCTCCTCCGTGGTGGGCGGGCGCATCCGAATCGGATGCGGCAGTGGATGCTTCGTCGGTGAATTCCGCGGTGTGCACCGCGCCGCCGTGCTGGAAGTCCAGGTACAGGCGGTAGTTGCCGTCACTCGGTGCTTCGGCGTGGAAGACGACATCGGGGCCGGGTGCGGTCTTGCCGACCTCGCCCTCGGGGTGGACGTGCAGGTAGGCCAGGTCCGTGGCCCGCAGCGCTACCAGGTGAGCGTACGCGCCCAGATAGGGCTGCAGATCGGTCACCGGCTTGCCGTCGCGGGTGACGGCGAAGGTGAGTTCGCTGCCCGCGGTGGTCAGGTCACCGTCGAGGGTGACACGGTAGCCGTCCACCTCGGCGGTCTTCGCGACCGGCGGCAGTGGCTTGCCGGTCACGTTCCCCGCGACCGCGATGGTGCGGCTGAGCACCAGTTCGCCGGGCCCGCCGGCGGGGGAGAAGTCGGCGAACACGCGGTAGCTGCCGGGTTCGGCCCACTTCCAGTCGATGGACCAGGTGCCGTCGGCCGCCCGGGTCGGATGCACGTGCCGGAACTGGCTCGCGTCCGAGCGGACCACGATCAGGTGCAGGTCCTTCTCGTGCAGGTCGTCGTAGCGGGTGACGGCGCCCTGCGGTCCGGTGATCCGGAATTGCAGTGTGCCTTGCTGATCGGGGGCGGCGGGAGCGCTGATATCGCCGAGGGTGTAGCCGGAGAGGCTGTCCTGCAGGCCCGTCGCCGCGGCGGCTTCGTGCCGACTGTGGTCGGGCGCGGCCTCGGCCGGGGCCGCGCCGGACCGGTCGCCCACCAGGGCGCCGATGCCGAGCGCGGCTCCGAACAAGACGACCAGTCCGCCGCCGAAGGCGGCGAACCTCAGTCGATCGTTCACACCGCCACCTCGTAACCCGCTTCATCGACGGCGGCGACCACATCGGCGTCGGCGAGCGCGGCGCCGGACTCGACGGTGACCAGGCCGGTGGCGAGATCCACATCCACGCTGGTGACACCGTCGATCTTGCCGATCTCCTGCTGCACCGAACCGACGCAGTGGCCGCAGGTCATGCCGGTGACGGTGTAGATGCTGGTGGCCATGGTGGTCTCCTTCGCTCGCTATTCATACGGTGAGGGGGTATCCCCGACATCCAGAAACATACCCCCCATGGGTACCCTGCGCAAGTATTCGAACGGGAAATCTGTCGACTAGGCTGTGCGCGTGCTCTCAGTTGTGCCCAGCCCCCTCGTCGTGCGCGCGCCCGCGAAGGTGAATCTGCACCTCGGGGTGGGCGACCTGCGCGAGGACGGCTACCACGACCTCACCACGGTGTTCCAGGCGTTATCGCTCAGCGACGACGTGCAGATCTCGCCGTCCTCGGCGCTACGCGTCAAGGTTGTCGGTGAGGGGGCCGACGAGGTTCCCACCGATCGCGGCAATCTGGTCTGGCAGGCCGCCGTCAAGCTGGCCGATATGGCCGGACGCGCCCCGCTGGTGGAATTCGCCATCACCAAGGGCATTCCGGTGGCGGGCGGCATGGCCGGCGGTAGCGCCGACGCCGCGGCGGCCCTGGTCGGTCTGAACGACCTGTGGGAACTCGGCCTCGCGCGCACCGAATTGTCCGATATCGCAGCCGAACTCGGCAGCGACGTCCCCTTCTCCCTGCACGGCGGCACCGCCCTCGGCCGCGGCCGCGGCGAGGAACTACTGCCGGTGTTGTCCCGCAACACCTTTCACTGGGTGCTGGCCCTGGCCAAGGACGGCTTGTCCACCCCGGCCGTCTTCCGCGAACTCGACCGTCTGCGCGAAGCCGGTGACCCGCCGCGACTCGGCAGCCCGGAGGAGCTGTTGCAGGCGCTGGCCTCCGGCGAGGCCAAACAGCTCGCGCCGCTGCTCGGCAACGACCTCCAGGCCGCGGCGCTCTCGCTGAAACCCGAACTGCGCCGCACCCTGCGCGCGGGCGTCACCGCCGGAGCCCTCGCGGGCATCGTCTCCGGCTCCGGCCCGACCTGCGCCTTCCTGTGCGAGGGCGAGGAGGCCGCGGTCACCGTCGCCGCCGAACTCGCGGGCGCCGGAGTCAGCCGCAGCGTCCGTACCGCCCACGGCCCGGTCCCGGGCGCCCGCCGCATCACCGATTCCCCGGACGCCGCCAAGCGCTGACATCGGGGTGGTCCCGGTCGCTCGGTAGGCTTGCCCAGGGCAAGCATCGACGACACAGAGGATTCATGGCCAATCTGATCAACCTGGAAGCGGTCTCCAAGAGCTTCGGTATCAAGCCGCTGCTCGACAAAATCTCTCTCGGGGTTCAGGAGGGGGAGCGGATCGGTGTCGTCGGTCTCAACGGCGGTGGCAAGACCACGCTGCTGGAAGTGCTGACCGGAATCGAGGAGCCCGACTCGGGGCGCGTCAGCCGTCGCGGTGATCTGCGCATGGCCGTCGTCACCCAGCGCGGCATGCTGCCCGAGGGCGCGACCGTCGGCGAGGTCGTGCTCGCGGGCCTGGCCGAGGATCAGCGCACCGACGGTGTCGCCGAACACGAATGGGCCGCCAATCCGCGCATCCGGTCCGTGGTCGAGGGCATCGGCATCGCCGACCTCGGCATGGACACCCCCGTGGCCAACCTCTCCGGCGGCGAGCGCCGCCGCACCGCCCTGGCCGCCGCCCTGGTCCGCGACCTCGACCTGCTGGTCCTCGACGAGCCCACCAACCACCTCGATGTCGAGGGCGTGCAGTGGCTGGCCGAGCACCTGCTGAACCGCCGCAGCGCGCTGGTGGTCGTCACCCACGACCGCTGGTTCCTCGACACCGTCGCCACCCGCACCTGGGAGGTGCAGGGCGGCCGGGTCGAGACCTACGAGGGCGGCTACAACGACTGGATCTTCGCCCGTGCCGAACGTGTCCGCCAGGCCGACGCCAGCGAGGCCCGCCGCCAGAACCTGGCCCGCAAGGAACTCGCGTGGCTGCGCCGCGGCGCGCCCGCCCGGACCTCCAAGCCGCGCTACCGCATCGAGGCCGCCGAGGCCCTGATCGCGAATGTGCCGCCGCCGCGCGACACCGTCGAGCTGGCCTCCTTCGCGCGAAAGCGCCTGGGCCGCGTGGTGATCGAGCTCGAGGACGCCACCCTCGCCACCCCGGACGGCCGGGAACTGGTGACCGATCTGACCTGGCGGCTCGCCCCGGGCGAACGCGTCGGCCTGGTCGGCGTGAACGGGTCGGGCAAGACCACGCTGCTGCGCGCGCTCGCCGGCGACGCGGACCCGAAGTCCGGCAAGCGGATCCAGGGCCAGACCGTCAAGATCGGCTGGCTGCGTCAGGAACTCGACGACCTGCCGCTGAACATGCGCTTGCTGGAGGCGGTCCAGGACGTGGCGCAGCGCATGATGCTGGGTGACAAGGAGATCAGCGCCGGCCAGCTGGCCGAGCGGCTCGGCTTCACCCCGGCCAAGCAGCGCACCCCGGTCGGCGACCTGTCCGGTGGCGAACGCCGCCGCCTGCAGCTGACCCGCATCCTCATGGCCGAGCCCAATGTGCTGCTGCTCGACGAGCCCACCAACGACCTCGACATCGACACCCTCCAGCAGCTCGAGGACATGCTCGACGGCTGGGCGGGCACCCTGGTGGTGATCTCCCACGACCGCTACCTGATCGAGCGCATCTGCGACTCCACCTGGGCGCTGTTCGGCGACGGCAAGCTCACCAACCTGCCCGGCGGCATCGAGGAGTATCTGCGCAAGCGCGCCGGCCTCACCGCGGGCAAGACGGCCGCTCCGGTCAGGGCCGCGTCCCCGGCCGGCGCGAATTCCGCCGCCCCGGCGACGGATTCGGCCGCCTACCGCGCGGCCCGCAAGGAGCTGGCCAAGCTGGAACGCGCCCTGGAAAAACTCACCGACCGCGAGGACAAGCTGCACGCGGCCCTGGCCGAGGCGGCCACCGAGCCGGACAAGCTGGTCACGCTCGGCGCGGAACTCAAGCAGGTACAAGCGGAAAAGGAAGCCACAGAAGAGCGCTGGCTCGAGTTGGCCGACAATGGCTAGCCCGCCTCCCCGAGCCTTCAGCGGGCTGCGGTAGTCGTTATCCGCCACGCATCCGTGCCGGCGGTTGGGGGGGAAACCGATTTTGGACGTACCCGGTGAGTTACCCCAACCGTCACGAAATCAGTTGTCGCCCTGGCATACGCGTTGCGCGGGGCGCAACCGGAGCTTTACCCGTGCTGTTCGAGCACCTGCGGGTCCAGGGACGGGACTGGGAGGCAGGTGCGGGTGAATCCAGCGCCGAACGAGGTCAATTCGATCGTCCGGTACATCACCTTGGTGCCGAAGCTGGCTCGCTTGAGCAGCCGGCGTACCTCCGGCATGGCCTCGAGCAACTGGTAGCGGTTCGGATTGCCCAGTGCCTCGCGGGTGATGTCGATCAGGCCCAGCCGGTCCAGATTCGTCAGGTATTCATCGATCCGGTTCGGATACCGCAGCGCCGCATCCTCGCCCAGCAGGTTGAAAACGCCACGGTAGGCGGTTCGCCCGGTCTTCACCTCCACCGCGGGCTGCGGCCCGTCCAGGTACAGGTGCCGCACCACGCGCGCCTCGTCGGGCGCGAGCTCGCCCAGGATGCGGGCGTAGGCGGTGTGATGGTGGTTGTCGTCCTCGGTGTGGAAATCGGCGGAGCGGCGCAGCAATTCGGCGCCGCGGGCGCGCAGCACGCTGGCGGGACTGGACTCGGGGGCGATCTCGGCGGCCTCGGGCGCGGTCACGCCCAGCGCCTGCCGGACCGAATGCCGCACCTGCGCACCGGCATCGGAGAGGATCTCGCGCGGCGGCTGCCCGGCCATGCTGCCGCGCAGCACCACCGAGGTCACGCCCAGCGCGGTCTGCAGGCTCCAGAAGCTCGCCTCGACCGCGGCCGACATCGCCACTCGCACCACCCCGGTGGCGGCGCGCACCGGCCCGGCCGCGCCCCGGCGCTCGATCGTGTCGATCGGCACCGGCAGCGGCGCGGCCTGGCGAACAGCGATGTCGGTGCCGGTATCGGCGGGATCGTCCTCGCCCGAACCTGATTCGGCGCGCCCACCGGTGGACGGGTCGGTCATATCCATGAGGTGGCCACTCCTGTTCCGAAGATCAGGAGGTGAGCGTAACCGGCGAACAGGCCCAGCGCGCCGCCATGGACGAACAAAAGCCATTCGTCCTGTTTGATGGCCGAACGCAGCATGTCCACGAACTCCGGCGGGGGCAGCGCCGACATTTGTTTGGCGATGTACTCCTGTACCTGCTTGCCCTGCTGCACATTGAAGGCCGGGTCGGCGAAGGCGATCGGCGCGATGGTCATCGCCTCGGAGGTGAAGGTGTCCTGCAGCGAGTCGTACTCGCGGCTGCCCAGCGCGAACTTGACCACCGATCGGGCCGGTCCGAGCGCCCGGTCGGCCGCCGGCTTGAGGGTGTCCTGGAGCATCTGCATGGTGCGGTCGGCACGCGGACCGTTGAGCAGCTCGTCACCGATATTGGCGACCGTCATGATCTCGCTGGCCACCAGGGCCGCGTACCCCTCGGTGATCTCCGGCTGCCGCTTGATGAGCAGGCCCTGCTGCCACGGGCACCACCACTTCGGGTAGGCCGGTTCGAAGATCAGGTTGATGCCGATCCAGTTCACCACCCAGCCGATGATCACCCCGCCGACCGGCAGCACCACCAGCGACGACCAGCCGGTGAAGTGCAGGATGGCGACCAGCACCAGACCCATGGGCGCACCGAAGTAGAAGCCGAAGTTCTGCATGAATCGCAGTTCCTTGGCGCCCAGCACCTGGAACACGGAGTTCAGCATCTGCGGCCGCGCCTGGAAGTAGCGAATGGTCATCGACTTGACGTCCAGCAGCTGATCGATGTTCTTGCCGAGTTCATCGGTGAGTTCCCGGAGAATATCGGGCAACTGTTCGCGCACGCGGCTGTGCACCATCTCACGCAGACCGGTCGGCAGGTTGTACCAGAGCTGCGGGTGTTCGCGCTTCAGGATGTCCTCGACAATGTCGCGAATCTGAAGGTCCGCAATTTCAACAAAATGTTCAGCGAGCTTGTCGGGTTCCAGTTCCCGATAGAAATCCGCGACGCTGCCGAGTTTCGCCAGCCCTTTGTCCACCGCGATGCTGGCCATCTTGTCCGCCCGCGACGGCACGATCCCCTGCCAGCCGATCCGGCCGTCGTACTGCAGCAACGGCAGCACCTGAATGCGCTTGGGCAGCAATGGAAACAACGCCGCCAGCCCCGGCAGCCGGAATCCGTGGAACCGGATCGGCTTGAACAGCATGAGCACACCGGTCCAGTTGGTGATATAGCCGATCACACCCGTGAACAACGGGATGGTGATCAATTCCAAGAGGATGGTCGGACGCACCCCAAAAACACTTTCCAGCACGACACCCTCCTGCCGACCCGCAACGCACCGCCGTTGGCGTTGACAACCCCTCGGCGGTTCGGACCTTACTGGTTCTTTAGGAATCGAGTCCAGCGGGGAGTGTCTGAGTCGGAGATCTCAGTCACACTGGCCGGGCTCGATGTTCCTCTCTCTCGATAGGAACACGAGAATGGCACGGACCACATCCATATCGCGCGCTGTGCGGTCGTGTTGGGGGTCATGTGCGTCGTTCTGCGGCGGACGTGGACTGGGGTAACCTTCGTCTGGCTCGCGGGTTCAACGTGCCCGAAGGTCCGTCGGGGGCAATAATCTGTGGACGATTGTGTTCACCTGGCGATATTCGGAGATGGACGTGGCGGAAGACAGGATCCCGGGGCAGGACGTGGCCCGTCCGGGACCCCGTGCCGTGGAACGCAGTTCGGATGTGGAGAAGCGGCAGATCAGCAATGAGGCCCGGCTGATCCGCGGCGCCTTCCGGGCCGCCGGCCTGGCGGTCGGCACCGCGGTGCGGGGGACCGAGTGGGCGGTCGGCACCAGCTTCGAGATCACCAAACAGCTGACCCAGGCCGCGCTGGACGGCGAGTCGTCGGCCGATATCGCCGAGCGCACGGGGGCGGCGCTGCGGTCCATCGCGCGTAGCGCGCTCGGTGTCACCGAGGGTTCGGTGCGCGAGATCGTCAGTTACGTACCGACTCCCATGGGCGCGCCGCAGCAGGCCATCACCAACGGCCTGGTGCGCTCGGTCACCAACGAGGACCTGCGCCGGCGCGGCGACGCGCTGCTGGCCCGGTCTGCCGACGTCTATTTCACCGAGGACGTGCACCCGGCCTACGACCGGATCCTCGATCAGCTCGCCCCCGACGAGGCCCGGATTCTGCGCTTCATGGCGCTGCAGGGTCCGCAGCCGTCGGTGGACGTCCGTACCAACCGGCCGCTGGGCATCGGTTCCGAACTGGTCGCAGGGGACCTGACCTCGGTTCCGGAGCAGTCCGGCGTCCGCTACGCGGACCGGGCCCGGCACTACCTGATCAATCTGAACCGCCTCGGCCTCACCATGACCTCGGAAGATCCGGTCGTTTTGTCGCGATACATGGTGCTCGAGGTGCAGCCCGTCGTGGAGCAGGCGCTGAAGAAGGCCGGTCGCGTGCCCAAGATCGTGCGAAAGAGTCTGCGACTGACCGAGTTCGGCGAGGATTTCTGCAACACCTGCTTCAGCATCAACGGCTGAGTCGGTATCCGGCTGATAGCGATCTGGTACAAATCCGTGCCGATCCCTGAAGGTTTCCTACACCTGATGGGATGGTTGAAGGTATGGATTCCGATGCCGTCGCGGCGATCAGCCGGCTGAAGTTCCGTTACCTGCGCGCGCTCGACACGAAGGCGTGGGAGGAGTTCGCCGACACGATGATTCCGGAGGCCACCGCCACCTACAGCGAGTACCTCCAGTTCGAATCGCGCGACGCCTTCCTGGCCTTCATGCGCAACACCCTGGGCCCGCACGTCATCACCGAACACCGCTGCGACCACCCGGAAATCGACGTTCACGGCGACGAGGCGACCGGCACCTGGTACCTGGCCGACACCGTCCTCATCCCGGGGCACAACATGCTGCTCCGCGGCGCGGCGTTCTATACGGACCGCTACGTCCGCTGCGACGACGGGCAGTGGCGCATCGCGCACACCGGATACGAGCGCACCTATGAGGTGGTGCTGTCGCTGTCGGATCTGCCCAGCCTGCGCCTGACCTCGAGCCGCTGGGGGCTGATCGCCCGCGAACCCGCGGAATCGCCGCGCACCGAACCCAGCTCGGACGGGACGGCCACGATGGGCTGACGGCATCGGGTCGCTGCTCACCACAGCGAACGTGTCACTTCCCGGCGCCGAATGCGTTGTGCGTCAGTGCAGCTGGTTCTGCGCGGTTTCCAAGCCCACGCGCAGCAGCAGTTCGACCGCGTCGGCGGTCTGCTCGACGATCACCGGAACCTCTTTGCGTTCCGGCGCGGAGAAGGGCTTGAGGACGTAGTCCGCGGGATCCTGGCGGCCCGGCGGGCGGCCGATGCCGAAGCGGACGCGCAGATAGTCCTTGGTGGTGAGGGCCTGCGAGATGGAGCGCAGCCCATTGTGCCCGCCCTCGCCGCCACCGCGCTTGAGACGGATGGCGCCGAAGGGGAGGTCGAGCTCGTCGTGGACGACGATCACCTCGGTGGCGGGCACGGAGAAGAATTTGGCCAGCGCCGCGACGGGCCGCCCGGACAGGTTCATGTAGGTGCGCGGCTTGGCCAGCAGCACCTTGCGCCCGTCCAGGCGGGCCTCGAGCAGATCCGCGCCGGACTTCTTGTGCACGGTGAAACGGCCGCCGACGCGCTCCGCGAGCACATCGGCGACCAGGAAACCGACATTGTGCCGGGTGCGCTCGTATTCGGATCCGGGATTACCCAGACCGACCACCAGCGCGGGCCCGGCCGTTGCCTCGGTCATCGAGAACCGTTGTGGGAGTAGGGAGTTACTCCGCGGCTTCCTCGGAAGCGGCGGCCTCTTCCTCGGCGGCGGCGGCCGGGGCGGCGATGATGTTGACGATCAGGGCCTCGGCGTCACCGGCCAGGGTGACACCCTTCGGCAGCTCGATCTGGCCGGCGGTGATCTGGGTGCCGGCCTCGGCGCCCTCGATCGAGACCTCGATGGACTCGGGGATGTTCAGCGCCTCGGCCTCGATGGACAGGGTGGTGGCGTCCTGGGTGACCAGGGTGCCGGAGGCGGCATCGCCGACCAGGGCGACGAGCACGTCGGCGGTGACCTTCTCGCCGCGGCGCACGATCAGCAGGTCGGCGTGCTCGATGTAGCGGCGGATCGGGTGGACGACGACCGACTTGGTCAGCGCCAGCTGCTTCTTGCCGTTGATGTCGAGGTTCAGGACGGCGTTGGTGCCGTGCTCACGCAGGATGGCAGCGAACGCCTGGGCGTTCACCGACAGGTGCTGCGGCTCCTCGTTGTGGCCGTAGAGCACGGCCGGGACATTGCCGTCGCGGCGGGTACGGCGGGCAGCGCCCTTACCGAACTCGGTGCGTACGGTGGCTTCGAGAAGGTTGGCGTCGGACATGACTGTCTACTCCCTACGGCTCGTCCGGCTGTAATGTCAGCGTGTCGCCAGGCGACGGGGGCCGCCCTGGCTGAGGTTGGTCTGCTCGTCGGCGAAGACCAACATGGACGGCCGTATAGGCCGAGCCGCGTCGATCACGGTGGGCAATTGGGTGCCGCACCCTCGCCGAGACAACCTGACGACTCTAACACGCGGCCGGAACGGCTCTGCGCCACCCCCTCGATGGCCGGGTGCGGGGCGTGCGTTCCCAGGAATTGCACAGGAATATTTCCACTCTTGTTTCCCGCAATCTGACACACTACCATTTCGCATCACTCCGCCTCGCGGGGAATGCTTTGCGCCGTAGGGAAATGCGCCCCCATTTCCGGTGCCGGGCAATTCGAACGACACGCTGAGTAGCGTGTCTTCCGAGTAAGGATCAGTTTGATGAAGAACATCCGCCGGTTCGGTCTGAGTGCCGTGGGCATCGCCGCCGTCTCCGCCACCGTCGCCCTCACCGCCCCGGTCGCCGCGGCCGATTCGAATGCCAACTGCCCCCCGTCCACCCCGGGCGGAACCAGCACCGGCAGCAGCTCGGCCACCCTGGGCCCGCTCGTCAACAACATTCTGAGCAGCCTGGGCGCCCACGGCACTTCGACGGCCAGCGGCACCGCTACCTCGGTCGGCTGACGAAAACCGGACTGAACCGGCGGTCGGTTATCTGTTTGCCTCGCTGTCGTGACCGGTTCGGGTGGTCGTCATCGCTTTCCGCGGTAATACCGGTTCCGGTAGCGGAGACGCCACTCCGGTGCTAGGCAATTTGATCGGCACGCTGAGTAGCTTGTCTTCGAAGTAAGGAAACAGATACATGAAGAACATCCGCCGGTTCGGTCTGAGTGCCGCGGGCATCGCCGCCGTCTCCGCCACCGTCGCCCTCGCCGCCCCGTTCGCCGCCGCGGACACCTCCAGCAACGGTATGACCGTGGTCGGCAGCAACTTCCAGACCGGCACGGCGTACACCATCAACATCATCACCGGCGTTCCCGGCGTCACCGCCAACGTGTACGACACCAACGCCTCCAACACCACGGTGTCGGTCGGCTCGGCGACCTCCTCGGGCTCCACCCAGGCGTCCGTGCAGTGGACCCCGGCCACCTCGGGCTCGCATCACCTGTGGGTGGTACTGAGCGGCGGCTCCCAGTCGGTGCCGACCTCCGGCCCGGTGGATGTCACCGTCTCCGACCCCTCGACGACCACCACCACCACGACGGGAACTGGTAGCGCGGGCTCGCTGATCCCGCTGATCAGCAACCTCCTGAGCAGCCTCGGCGCCTCCTCCCCGGTGAGCTGACGTTCTGGCTGGCGGCCGGTTGCCCGGAACCCGCGCGGGGGTCCGAGCAACCGGCCGTTCTGTTTTCCCGGGCCGTCTCGATATCCGCGGCCCTATCGATTACGCGGCGTCGGCGACCTGCTACGCGGCCTTGAACGTGGCCGCGTAGCAATCGACGTACGGGCGGCCGGAGCGGCGCACGATATCCGCCATCAGCTCGTCGGTGGCCCGGCGCACGGCCGGCGGATCGGCGGGCGGGATATAGCGCGGGTGGCCGAAGGAGATGCCTACCTTGGCCGGGCGCAGCAAACGCCGATTGCGCGGATTGACCCGATCGGTGCCGGACAGTACGACCGGTATGACGGGAGCGCCGGTCTCCATGGCGACGCGGACCGCGCCGGTGCGTCCCCGGTAGACGCGGCCATCGGGTGAGCGGGTCCCTTCCGGGTGAATGCCCCAGATACCGCCCGACCTGAGAATGCGGACCGCGGCGGCCAGTGAATCCGATCCCGCGGTGCCGCCGCTGCGATCCACCGGCACCTGGCCGGTGGCATTCATGACGAAGCGTTTGATGCGGCCGCGGAAGCCGCTCCCGGTGAAGTACTCCTGCTTGGCGATGAAGGTGACCCTGCGGCGCAGTACCAGGCACAGGTAGAACGAGTCCACCACGGCCAGATGGTTCGCCGCGATGATCACCGGTCCGTCCTTCGGGACATGGTGCAGCCCTTCGATCTTCGGTCGCCCGAGGAGTCGCAGCACCGGCCCCACCAATACCTGCTTCAGTAGCCAGTACCACATGGAATGCCTCCCGAATCGCGGCCGTAGACAATGTCTACTCACTGTTCCTACCGGACCGGAGTAGACACTGTCTACCCCTATCGGGAGAATGTGACGCATGACTTCGCTGGAGCCGCTGCGGGAACGCCTGGTGACCGCGGGTGTCGCCTTGCTCGAGGAGGTCGGCTCCGCCGAGCTCGGCCTCCGTGCCATCGCCCGTGAGGCGGGGGTCTCGCACGGCGCCCCCCGGCGGTATTTCCCCACCCACAGTGCCCTGCTGGCCGCCATCGCCGCGCGTGGCTACGCCGACCTGCGGACCGAAATCGATGCGGTGCAGGGTGATACGGCGCCGGCGCGGGTGCGGCGCACCTGCCTGGCCTACATCGGTTTCGCGGCCGCGCGGCCGGAGATGTTCACCCTCATGTTCCGCCACGACCTGCTGGAGGGCGCGGGCGAGAACCTGCGGGCGAACACGACCCTGCCCATGTTCGCGAGCTGGCGGGCACTGGTCGCCGAGTGCGTGCGCGACGGCGCGGACGAGCGGGCCCTGAGCCTGTGGACCCAGCTGCACGGCATCGCGGTGGTGGTCGCGAATCGCAGTATCGAGGCGATCGCGCCGGGGGCCGATATCGATGCGCTGGTCGCGCAGGCTGTCGCCCGGCACCTCGCAGGGCAAACCGGCGAATAGCGCGCCGGACCCGGACGGCGCTGGACCGGCCGGTCGGGCAGAGGGGCCGGTCACGTACCCTGGGGCGGTTGCCTCGTCTGCACAAAAAGGAGTCCCCCGTGAGTTCCCCGACTGCCCCCTCAGCTACCGCCGGTCGGCTGGCCGACGAGGCGGCGCGGCGGCGCACCTTCGCGGTGATCTCCCACCCTGACGCGGGTAAGTCGACGCTCACCGAGGCGCTGGCGCTGCACGCCAAGATGATCTCCGAGGCGGGCGCGATCCACGGCAAGGCCGGCCGCCGGTCCACCGTCTCCGACTGGATGGAGATGGAGAAGGCGCGCGGTATCTCCGTCAGCTCAACGGCCCTGCAGTTCGAGTACGGCGACTGCGTCATCAACCTGGTGGACACCCCCGGCCACTCCGACTTCTCGGAGGACACCTACCGCGTGCTCACCGCGGTGGACGCGGCGGTCATGCTCATCGATGCCGCCAAGGGCCTGGAACCGCAGACGCTCAAGCTCTTTCAGGTCGCGCGCGATCGCGGCATCCCGGTCATCACCGTCATCAACAAGTGGGACCGCCCGGGCCAGGCGCCGCTGGAACTGCTGGACGAGATCGTCGAGCGCATCGGTCTGACCCCCACCCCGCTGTTCCTCCCGGTCGGCATCGCCGGCGACTTCCGCGGCCTGCTGCGCCGCGGCGAGGAGGGCACGCCCACCGAGTACATCCACTTCACCCGCACCGCGGGCGGCGCGACCATCGCCCCCGAGGAGCACTTCACGCCCGAGCAGGCCGCCGCGCGCGAGGGCGATGTGTGGACCACGGCCGCCGAGGAGAGCGAACTGCTCTCGGCCGCGGGGCAGGACCACGATCAGGAACTGTTCCTGGCCGGGCACACCTCGCCGGTCATCTATGCCTCCGCCATGCTGAATTTCGGTGTGCGCCAGCTGCTCGACACCCTGGTCGAGCTCGCGCCGCCGCCGCGCGGCCGCAAGGACATCAAGGGCAATCCGCGCGATACCACCGCGCCGTTCAGCGCTGTCATCTTCAAGGTGCAGGCGGGCATGGACACCGCGCACCGCGACCGGCTGGCGTTCATGCGCATCGTCTCCGGTGAGTTCGAGCGCGGCATGGTGGTGACCCACGCGCAGACCGGGCGGCCCTTCGCCACCAAGTACGCGCTGACGGTGTTCGGCCGCGAACGCACCACCGTCGACACTGCCTACCCGGGTGACGTGGTCGGTCTGGTCAACGCCACCGCGCTGGCTCCCGGGCACACCCTGTTCGTGGACAAGAAGGTCGAGTTCCCGCCGATCCCGTCCTTCGCGCCGGAGCACTTCGCGACGCTGCGGGCCCAGACCGCGGGCAAATACAAGCAGTTCCGCAAGGCCATCGACCAGCTCGACTCCGAGGGCGTGGTGCAGGTGCTGCGCAATGACGCGCGCGGTGACCAGTCGCCGGTGCTGGCCGCGGTCGGTCCCATGCAGTTCGAAGTCGTCACGGCCCGAATGCAATCCGAGTTCAATGTCGAGACCCAGCTCGATCACCTGCCGTACCAGCTGGCCCGGCGCACCGACGCGGAATCGGCGGAGGAACTGAACCGTCAGCGCGGTGTCGAGGTCTTCACCCGCACCGACGGCGCGCTGCTCGCGCTGTTCAGCGACAAGTGGCGGTTGCAGTACATCACCAAGGAGATGCCGAAGCTGACCCTCGAACTGCTGGTCGCCGGGACGGAATAGCCGGTGCCGCGACCCACCCCCGGACCGGCTCAGCCGAGGTGGGTGGCGGTGGCCGAGCGCCGGAGCTTGCCGGAGGAGGTCTTGGGCAGCGCGCCCGGGCCGAGAACGGTCACGCTGCGGGGCCGGACCCCGACCTCGGAGAAGACCGCGTGCACGATGTCGTGCTCGATGCGGTGGACCTCCTCGGGATTCTGGTGATCGTTGGATTCGACCACGACGGCGAAGCTTTCGCGTTTCTGCCCGGCGTCGAGGCGCACGGCCACCGCATTGCCGGGGCGAACCCCCGTGACGCGCAGGGCCGCTCGCTCGACGTCGGTGGGGAAGATATTGCGGCCCGCCATGATGATGACGTCCTTGATGCGGCCGCACACCACCACCAGCCCGTCGTCGGTGAAGTAGCCGAGGTCGCCGGTGTCGAGCCAGCCCTGCGGGTCCTGCGCGGCGCGGAAGCCGTCCACCGTCAGGTAGCCGGATGTGACTGCGGGGCCGCGTAATTCGATGATGCCGACGCTGCGCACCGGGAGGGGCCGGCGCTCGGCGTCCACGATCCGGCCCTCGAGGTTGTCGACCAGGTAGCCGAGGGTCGGCAGGCGGCGCACGCCGCCGTGATGGTGTTCCGGATCGCGGATGGGGACGGCTTTGCCGAGGGCTTCCAGCAGGTCGGCGTCGACGACGTCGAGGACCTGGCCGAGGCCCGGATCGGGGATGGAGACCGCGAGGGTGGTCTCGGCCATGCCGTAGACGGGGGTGAGGGCCATGGGGTTGAGGCCGAAGCGTTTTCCGGCCTCGGCGAGGGCGTCCATGGTGTCGGCCTCGACGGGTTCCGCGCCGTTCCACATGTAGCGGACGCTGCTCAGATCGACCGATCCGTCGGCCGCGTTGCGTAGTCGGCGGGCCAGCAGCGAATACGCGAAATTCGGTGCGGCGGTGACTGTTCCGCGATACTTCGAGATCAACTCGGCCCACAGGATGGGGCGGGTCAGGAAGTCCAGCGGGGTCACGCACACCACTTCGGCGCCGAATTGCATGGGCACGCTGAGGAATCCGACCATGCCCATGTCGTGGAAGAGCGGCAGCCAGCTGATCATCACGTCGTCGTCGAGCTGGAATTTCACCCGATCGAACATGGCGTGGGCGTTGACGAAGAAGTTGCCGTGCGTGATCTGCACCGCCTTGGGCGACCCGGTGGATCCGGATGTCAACTGCTGCAGGGCGATATCGTCCTCGCCGGTCGGCACCGGCTCGATCGGCTCACCCGTGCGCATGGCCGCGATGGTCACCACCGCGATACCGCGTTCGCGCAGTAGCGGTTCCGCGATCTCGAACGGCGCGCCCAGAATGACGACCCGCGCCTGGATCATGCCCAGCACGGTCTCGGTGTCGTGCGCCCACACCTGCAGATCGGTGCGCGGGGTCGGCTGGTGCAGCATGGTGATCGAGGCGCCGCGCATCCACACCGCCTGGCAGGCGGGCGCGATGTCCACCGGCATGCCGGCCAGCACGCCCACCGCGTCGCCCGGCCCGATCCCGGCGGCGGCCAGGCCGCCGGCCATCCGGCGGGCGATGTCATGGATCCGGCCCCAGTCGTGCCGTACCGGCGCATCCGGTTCACCGGTCACCAGCCCTCTCCGGGAAACGCGGGCGGTGGCATACATTTCGTCGGTGAATCGGCTCACGATCGACTCCTCAAACGCCGAACCAGCACCTCAAATAATCCCGCGCCCGGTGCGGGCTGTGAACCGTTTCGGAGTTTTGGGCGGCGGTCAGACGAAGGTCCTGACCGCCCCGACGAAGCGATCCAGGTCCTGATAGTCGACGAAGCAGTGCGGGGAGGCACGGACCACCGAGTTCAGTTCTCTGGCGGTCATATCGAGCAGTGTGGAGCCGCGGTGGCTGACCGTCACCGTGATGGCCTCGGCGGCCAGCCGATCGCGCACCTGGACCGGTTCCAGGCCGTCGACGGTGAAGGACACGATGCCCGCGTGCTGGATGCCCCGGTCGCGCACCTCGACGCCGGGAATCTCCTGCAGGGCCTTGCGCAGGTACTCGGCGCGTTCGGCGATCGCCGCGTACACCTGCGCCGGACCCAGGTCGAGCAGGTAGCGCACGGCCGCGCCCAGCGCGAGGCGGCTCGCGACCGAGCATTCCCAGAATTCGAAGCGACCGGCGTCCGGGGAGAGCACGTAGTCGTCGGGGGCGATCCACTCGGCGCTGTGCAGGTCGAGCCGGCCGGGCTCGAGACTCAGCGCCAGGTCGGGCCGCACATACAGAAATCCGGTGCCACGCGGGCCGCGCAGCCACTTGCGGCCGGTGGCGGACAGCGCGTCCACGTCGAGTTCGGCGATATCGAGCGGCAGCTGACCGGCCGACTGGCACGCGTCCAGCAGCGCCAGCGCACCCACCCGGTGCGCGATGCGGGCGGCCTCGGCGACCGGGTTCACCAGGCCGCCATTGGTCGGAACATGCACCAGCGACACCAATTTCACGCGCTCGTCGATCATGGCGTCCAGAGCGTCGAGGTCGAGCTGGCCGCTGCCGTCGCTGGGAATGGCCTCCACGACCGCGCCGGTCTGCCGGGCGCGCTGCAGGGCCGCGATGGCATTGCTGCCGTAGTCCACGCCGGAGATCAGGATCCGGTCGCCGGGGCTCAGCGGGACCGAGTAGAAGAAGTCGCTCCAGGAGCGGCTCGCGCTGTCGCTGAGGGCCAGCGCGGCCGGGTCGGCATTGATCAGTTCGGCAATGGCCGTCTTGACGCCGTGCAGGTCGTCGATGCGCTCGTTGGCGGCGCGGTAGCCGCCGATCTCGGCTTCGCGCCGCAGGTGGTCGATGGCGGTGTCGACGACGATCCGCGGGGGGAGTGAGGACCCGGCGCTGTCGAGAAAGACCTGATTCCGGCACCCCGGCGTGTCGGCGCGCAGACGGGCGATGTCCAGTGTGGCGTTGTCTCTCACAGGTTCGACCCTATCGACCGCGTCAGCGGGCCGTGGTGAGCCGAGGCCCCGGATCCATGCCCGCCATCCGCTGGAACGGGCCGCGGATGCCCATCGTGAGCTGGAGGAACGCCGCAAGGCCGGGGCCATCGTGCGCTCGGTGCGGCCCTGATAGCAGGATCCGGGAATCGGTTGTTCCTCTGCAGGCGTTCTCCATTTCGTCAGATTTCTTGTCACCGTCGCTCGCTACTCTTGTTTGGGTCGCCGTGCGATCCCCAGCGGCGACCGCATCAGACGGAGGTTGGCAATGGCTGTCACAGCGTCACCGACCGATGTGCTGCACAGTGGCCTGGCCGAATCGGAGCCGGGCGGCGAATTCACGTCACGCGCCGCCGCCGAGGCTTATGTCGGAAAAGTCTGTTTCAAACAGGGCCCACCGCTGCTCATCGGCGCCGAACTGGAGTGGCTCACCGCGCAAGGTGAACTTTCGGCGACCAATTCGCGTCCGGACCCGAGGGTCCTCGCGGACGCTCTCGGACCGTATGCGCCACGGTCCATTTCCCCCGATTCCCCGGCCGTTCCGTTGCCGGGAGGCAGCCGGGTCACCCTCGAACCCGGCGGTCAGATCGAACTGTCCAGTGCCCCGTTCGGCTCCGCAGCCGAACTGTGCGAGCGCTTGCGGGCAGACTCGATACGCTTGCGGGAGCTGCTCGAATCCCGCGAAATCCGAACTATTTCCGCTGCCGCCGATGCCACTCGGCGGCCGCTTCGTGTGCTGCAGCTGCCGCGCTACCGGGCCATGGAGCGGTCCTTCGCCGGCATCGGCCCGTTCGGTGCGCTCATGATGTGCAATACCGCCGCCACCCAGGTGAGCGTCGACGCGGGCGCGAATCCCGCCGAGATCGCCGCCCGCTGGCAGGTCCTGTACGCCGTAGGTCCTGCCCTGCTGGCCGCTTTCGCCTGCTCACCGGGGCTGCACACCGCCCCGCCCGGCGACTGGGCCTCGCAGCGCATGCGGGCCTGGCAGCGGCTCGATCAGCTCCGCACCCGGCCGCCCGTGCACGACTGGGCCGACCCGATCACCGGGTACGCGCGCTGGGCGCTGGACGTGCCGCTGCTGTGCGTGCGGTCGCTGGACCCGCAGGCCGGTGACTGGTCGGCCCCGCCGGGGGCCACGTTCGCCGACTGGCTGTGCGGGGCGCTGGACGAGGAGATCGGCCGTCGCCCGGACCGGGCGGATCTGGACTATCACCTCACCACCCTGTTCCCGCCGGTCCGCGCGGCCGGGCACCTCGAGGTCCGCTACCTCGACACACAGCCGGGCGATGGGTGGTCGGTGCCGGTACATGCCATCGACGCGCTGCTGTCCGATCCCGGAACCATCACGGAGGCAACGGCTCTGGCCGCCTCCACCGCGGATCTCTGGTCCGAATCCGCCCGCCGCGGGCTGGCCGACGCGGAGCTGCGGGCAGCCGCGGTCGCCCTGCTCGACCTGGCCACCGCGCGTGCCGCCACTCCCGAGGCGGCCAAGGAATTGGCTGCCGCCGCCGACCGATGTCGCAGCGGCCGCACCCCGACAGAATCGGAAGTTCTCTCATGACTGTTCAGCATCTGCCGGGATCGGATCGGGCGGCGACCGAGGCGTTGCGCGGACGGATCGCGGACGCGCTCGAGCGGGCGCGCCGGCGGACCATCGGACTGACCGAGTGCGTCGACGAGGCCGAACTGGTCGCGCAGCACTCGCAGCTGATGAGCCCGCTGGTCTGGGATCTCGCGCACATCGGCAACCAGGAGGAACTCTGGCTGGTGCGCGATGTGGGCGGACGGGAACCCGTGCGGCAGGACATCGATCACCTCTACGACGCCTTCCGGCACGCGCGGGCGGACCGGCCCGCGCTGCCGCTGCTGGATCCGGCGCAGGCCCGCGACTATGTCGGCACCGTGCGGGACAAGGTGTGGGATGTGCTGGACCGCAGCCCCTTACGCGGCAATGACCTGGTCCACGACGGCTTCGCCTTCGGCATGATCGCCCAGCACGAGCAGCAGCACGACGAGACCATGCTCGCCACCCACCAACTGCGGACCGGTGAAGCTGTGCTGTCCGCCCCGCCCACCCCCGCCGCGCGGGTGGCGGTCACCGGTGAAGTCGTCGTTCCCGCAGGCGAATTCATCATGGGCACCGACTCCGATCCCTGGGCCCTGGACAACGAGCGGCCCGCGCACCCGGTGCACGTCGACGCCTTCGCCATCGACGCCGCGCCCATCACCAACGAGCAGTATCTGGCCTTCGTCGACGACGGCGGCTACGAGCGGCCCGAGTTGTGGTCCGAGCGGGGCTGGGCGCACCGCGTGCAGGCCGGGCTGACCGCGCCCCAGTTCTGGGAGCAGGACGCCGGAGGGCGTTGGTGGCGTAGGGTTTTCGGCACCATGCAGCCGCTGCGCGCCCACCAGCCGGTGGTGCACGTCTGCTGGTTCGAGGCCGAGGCCTACGCGAACTGGGCGGGCAAGCGCCTGCCCACCGAGGCGGAATGGGAGAAGTCCGCCCGCTTCGATCCGGCCACCGGCCGCTCTCGCCGATACCCTTGGGGCGATATCGATCCCAGCGATGCCCTGGCGAATCTCGGCCAGCACCACCTGGAACCGGCCGATGTCGGTGCCTACCCCGCAGGCGCGTCCCCGGCCGGTGTCCATCAGCTGATCGGCGACGTCTGGGAGTGGACCGCTTCGGGTTTCGAGGCCTACCCGGGCTTCCGCGCCTTCCCGTACCGGGAATACTCCGAGGTCTTCTTCGGCGGCGACTACCGCGTCCTGCGCGGTGGTTCCTTCGGTGCCGACCAGGTCGCCTCCCGTGGCACCTTCCGCAACTGGGATCACCCGATCCGCCGCCAGATCTTCGCCGGCCTCCGCCTCGCCCGGGACCTGAGATCGGACGAGCGCTGATGTGCCGTCACCTCGCCTACCTGGGACCACCCACCCCGGTAGGGGTGCTCCTGACCCGGGGCCCGAATTCCCTGCGCACCCAATCCTGGGCTCCGCGCGACATGCGCGGCGGGGGCACCATCAACGCCGACGGTTTCGGCGTCGCCTGGTGGCACCACCCCGATGCCGCCGCTCCCGACCACGGACCCGGCGTCATCTGGCACGGCGGCACGGCCGCGGATATCCGGGCTGCAGCGGAATCCGTCGGCGCTCAGGCGGATCAGGCCGGATCCGATGCCGCGGGGGCGGATCCGGTGGTCAGCCGGTATCGCAATGCGGCACCGATCTGGACCGATCCGGCGGTCGACGAGGTGTTGCCGCAGATCCGGTCCGGAGCAGTCCTGGCCGCGATCCGTTCCGCCACAGTGGGAATGCCCGTGGAGCGAGCGGCCTGCGCCCCGTTCACCCACGGCCGCTGGGCTTTCAGCCACAACGGCGCGATCCCCGACTGGCGGCGGGCGCTGAGTGCGGTTGCCGCCGAATTCGATTCGCCACCGCTGTTGGAGGCAGAGTCCCTGACCGACTCCGCCGCCCTGTGGGTGATCCTGCGCGGACTGCTCGACGGTGGTGGCGACACCACTGCGGGCGTCGAGCATTCGGGCATCGGCGAATCGCGCAGTTTCGGCGCGACGGTGACGACCCGGTCGGCGATCAGTGTCACCTCGGCTTCCAGTGCGGCGCCGGAGGTTCGGACCTGGGGGTCGGCCACGACCTCGGACGGCTCGGCCGGCGCGGCGTTCCATGGTGCGCGGGCGAGAGATCCGGGGGAGGTACTGCGGCTGGTGATGACGGCGGTGCTGGCGCGGTCGCCCCGCGCGCGGTTGAACTTGCTGATGGGGGATGGGGCGGGAATTTGGGGGACGACGTGGCATCACTCTTTGTCGGTGTTGGAGACCGACGGGTTCGTGTTGGTGGCCTCGGAACCGTTCGATGACGATCCGCGGTGGCGGCCGATTGCCGATCGGCAGCTGCTGAGCGTGCGGGACGGGCGGGTGTCGGTGGAACCACTGGATATCGAGATCGGAAAGGCTGGCTCATGACTGCGGCTACGCTGGAAATTCATCTGACCGACGAGGATTTGACGACCGCGCTGCGTGCGGACGTGCGACAGGGGCTGACCGCGGAACCGAAGTGGTTGCCGCCCAAGTGGTTCTACGACGCGCGCGGCAGCGAGCTGTTCGAGAAGATCACCGAGCTGCCCGAGTACTACCCGACCCGCACCGAGCGGGCCCTGCTGGAACGGGTGGTCGGCGAGATCGCGCGGACCGCGCAGGCCGAGGTGCTGGTCGAGCTCGGCGCGGGCTCGGCTGCCAAGACCCGGCTGTTGCTCAACGCGCTGAAGGCCGAGGGGCCGCTGAAGAGCTATGTGCCGCAGGATGTCTCGGTCGCGGCGCTGCGGATGGCGGCGGACGAGGTGGCCGCGGAGTTCCCCGGCCTGGGCGTGCACGGCGTGGTCAGCGATTTCACCGCCACCCTCGACAACCTGCCCGGCGGCGGCCGCCGCATGGTCGCCTTCCTGGGCGGCACCATCGGCAATCTGATCCCCGCCGAGCGCGCCGAATTCCTCGGCGGCATCCGGGATGTCCTGGAACCGGGCGAGCAGCTGCTGCTCGGCGCGGGCCTGGTCATCGACCCGGCGGTCCTGGTCCCCGCCTACGACGATGCCGCGGGTGTCACCGCGGAATTCAATCGCAATGTGCTGCATGTCCTGAACACCCGGCTGGGCGCGAACTTCGACCCGGAGAAGTTCAGGCACGTCGCGATCTGGGACGCCGAGCGGGAGTGGATCGAAATGCGCCTCGAGGCCACCGAGGCCATGGCCGTCCACATCCCGGAGCTCGACCTGACCGTCGATTTCGCGGCGGGCGAGCAGCTGCGGACCGAGATCTCCGCCAAGTTCCGCCGCGAGGTCCTCGAAAGCGAGCTGGAAACAGCCGGTTTCACCACCGAGCGGGTGTGGACCGATCCCGCCGAGCGGTTCGCCCTGGTGCTCGCCGAGCGCAGGTAGGCACAGTGCGCGCGGAGCGCGGGTAGGTGTGCGGGCGGTGGCGGCTACTTCTGCGCCGTCACCGCCGCCAGCCACTCGATGAGCGGCCGCATCTCCTCCCACGCCGCCCGGACCTCCCGGGCGGCGCGCGGGGTGCTCAGCCATTTGGGTGCGCCGAAATCCCTGCCGGCGGTGAGGGATTTGTGCCGCAGCAGCTCGATGCGCGGGTGATCGATGTCGTAGCCCTTGGGTTTGGTCGCCAGCCTGTCCCCGCCGATCTGGTATCCGGCCGAGACGAGCTGTGCGATCAGCCCTTCCAGCTCCGTCCCGCGCACCTCGTCGTCGATGGCGGCCCGCAACGCGGTCAGCTGGGCGCTCTCGGCGGCGTACATGCCGCCCCCCACCCGCAGTCCGGCCGCGCTGATCTGGACGTACCAGCCGGAGTACTGCGCGCTGTACACCACCGCGCCCTGATGGTTCTTGTAGGGCGACTTGTCCTTGGCGAAGCGCACATCCCGGTACGGCCGGAAGATCTTGGCCTCGCCGAAGTCCGGTTCCAGCTCGGCGACAAGCGCTTTCATCGGATCCCGGACGGACTCCTCCCATACCTGCTTGTGGGCGTTCCAGAAGGTCTTGCTGTTGTCGGCTTCCAGATCCTCGTAGAAGTCGAGTCCGGCGAACGGGAATCCGGTGAATGCGGTCATGTCAATTAGTGTTCGGCATGACCCCGGAGCCGTAGATCGCGACCCCGATGATGATGCCCAGCACCAGCGCCACCCCGGAGGCGACCGCGGCCCACTTGCCCAGCGGCTCGCCCTTGCTGTGCCCGATCACGCCGAGCACGATGCCCGCGATGCCGAACAGCGGCGGACAGAAGATGAGCGCGATGACCGCACAGACGAATCCGATGATCGAGAAGGTCTGCGGCCCGCTGCGCGGCGGCGGCGCACCGAAATTCGCGCCACCGGGATACGGCTGATACGGCTGCCCGTAGGGCTGCTGACCGTACGGCTGCTGCTGACCGTAGGGCTCCTGACCGGGTCCGAACTGCTGCGGGTACGGCGGCTGCGCACCCTGGGGGTAAGAAGGCTGCGAACCCTGAGGGTAGGGAGCGTTCGGGTAGGGCGGAAACCCGCCGCCCGGGTAGGCGGCCGGTGGCTGATCGCCCTGTGGCGGGTATCCGTACACCCCGCCCGCCGGGTACTGCGGCTGGGCCGGTGGAGTCTCGGACTGTGCGGCCGGATTGAACTGTGTGGTGTCGGCCTGACCGGGAGGCGGGGGAGTGCCCGGGATGTACCGGAAGGTGATGTCGTCCGCGGGCTGTTCGTCGGTGGGCCATGCTTCCGAGACGTTTTCTGGCGTCTCCGCCGCTGGCGTGTCGGATTCCTTCTTGAACATGTCGGCCGGTCCGGTGCCGGATTCGTCCGACGGCTTGCCGGGCTCGTGCGGCGGCGTGCTCATCGCGCCCTCCTCGATCGTGGTGTGCGTCTTCAGGGATATCCCTCTGCGGGACGTGCTACGCAACAGTCCTAATCGCCGAGTTCCTCCACGATGTCCATGGCGGCGACCTCCGCGGGCCGGTCGTCCTCGGCCACGAACTCTTCGCGCTGCCGCCGGCGGCTCCACTCCTGGTCGAGTTCGGCTCCGATGCCGAGCCTGCCGGTGTCGGCGCTCTCGCGATCGCGGATGACGAGGTCCTCGGGCGGATCGGTGATGAACCGCGTGTACTCGCGGATCTCGTCCTCCTGATCGTCGTCGCCCAGGTCGTAGTCGAGGTTGTCGACGTCGCTGTCGAAGACCTGATCGGTGTCGAAGATCTCGTCCATCAGGCGGGCATCGTCCTCGTCGGGCCGGCCGGCCATTCGGCACCACCTCTCCGCGCAGTCAGCGCACCAGTAGCAACCCTGAGTTCGATCCAACGCTACCGCTTACCTTCAGAAACGGACATCCATTGCCATCCCCATTTCGCACAGAAGCGCCCCTCCCGGAAGTGGGAGGGGCGCTCGTTGAAGCGATTGTGATGGCCGCCCCGGTGGGTTCGGGGCAGAGCCCCGGTTGCCGTTGGGGTTCAGGGGCGGAGCCCCTGAGAGGCTACGAGAGTTCCGGTTATGCGTTCCCGTTGAAAAGGCCGGTGACGGAACCGTTTTCGAAGACCTCGCGGATGGTCTGCGCCAGCAGCGGGGCGATCGACAGCACGGTCAGCGTCGGGAACTTCTTGGCCTCGTCGATCGGCAGGGTGTTGGTCACCACGACCTCCTTGGCCCCGCAGTTGGCGAGACGCTCGGCGGCCGGGTCGGACAGGATGCCGTGGGTGGCGGCGATGACCACGTCGCCCGCACCGGCTGCCTTGAGCACCTTGACCGCGCCGGCGATGGTGCCACCGGTGTCGATCATGTCGTCGATCAGGATGCAGGTGCGGCCCTCGACCTCACCGACCACGCGGTTGGAGACGGTCTGGTTGGGGACCAGCGGGTCGCGGGTCTTGTGGATGAACGCCATCGGCGCGTCCGCCAGCGAGTTGGCCCACTTCTCGGCGACCTTCACGCGGCCGGCGTCGGGGGAGACGACCGTGATGTTGGACAGGTCGTAGTTGTTGCGGATGTGCTCGGCCAGCTGCACCTGCGCGTGCATGTGATCGACCGGGCCGTCGAAGAAGCCCTGGATCTGATCGGTGTGCAGGTCGATGGTGATGATGCGGTCCGCGCCCGCGGTCTTGAGCAGGTCCGCGATCAGGCGGGCCGAGATGGGCTCGCGGCCGCGGTGCTTCTTGTCCTGACGGGCGTAGGGGTAGAAGGGCAGCACCGAGGTGATGCGCTTGGCCGAACCGCGCTTGAGCGCGTCGATCATGATCAGGTGCTCCATGACCCACTGGTTCAGCGGGGCCGGGAAGCTCTGCAGCACGAAAGCGTCGGAGCCGCGCACCGATTCCTCGAACCGGACGAAGGTCTCACCGTTCGCGAAGTCGCGCGCGGTCTGGGGAGTGACGTGAACGTTGAGTTCCTTGGCCACCGCCTCGGCGAGCTCAGGATGAGCGCGCCCCGAGAACAGCATCAGATTCTTCTGGTTATCGGTAGAGAACGCGGTCACTGACGTTCGCCATCCTTTTGCTCGTTGGATATCTCGGTGGTTCCCGGCGGATCCGGGAGAGCCGCGAGCGCCGCTTCGGCCGCGCGGGCTGCATCGGTGCCGGGGCGATTGCGCTGCACCCAGCCTTCAATGTTGCGTTGTGCTCCACCCGACACCGCGAGCGCTCCCGGGGGAACGCTTCTGCGCAGTACAGTACCCGCCGCCGAATACGCGCCGTCACCCACGGTGACCGGCGCGACGAACATGGTGTCGCTGCCCGTGCGCACGTGCGAGCCGACCGTGGTGTGGTGCTTCTTGACCCCGTCGTAATTGACGAAAACGCTGGACGCGCCGATATTGCTGTATTCGCCGATGGTGGCGTCGCCGACATAGGTGAGGTGCGGGACCTTGGAGTGCGCACCGATGGTGGCGTTCTTGGTCTCGACGAAGCCGCCGATCTTGCCCTCCGCGCCGAGCGAGGTGCCGGGCCGCAGATAGGCGAAGGGGCCGACGCTCGCGCCCGGGCCGATGCTCGACTTCTCGCCGTGCGTGCGCACCACCTTGGCGCCGTCGCCGACGGTCACGTCGGTGAGCGTGCAGTCCGGTCCGATCTCGGCGTCCTCGCCGATCACGGTGTCGCCCAACAGTTGTACGCCCGGCCGGATGACGGTGTCACGGCCGATCACCACGTTCCCGTCGATCCAGGTGCTGGCCGGATCGATGATGGTGACCCCGGCGCGCATGTGTCGTTCCAGGATGTAGCGGTTGAGGGTGCGGGCCGCGCCGGCCAGCTGCACCCGGTCGTTCACGCCGGTGACCTTGGCGGAATCGATCAGCCGCGCGCCGTGCACCGGATGTCCGGCCTCCCGGGCCAGCTTGAGCACGTCGGTGAGGTACAGCTCGTGGCGGGCGTTGGCGGTATCGATGCGCGAGATCATGATTCGCAGCACGGCCGCGTCGAAGACGTAGACGCCGGAGTTGACCTCGGTGAGGGCCGCCTGCGCCGGGCTGGCGTCGGCGTGCTCGACGATCTCCAGCACGTGACCCTGCGCGTCGCGCACGATGCGGCCGTAGCCGTTCGGGTCCTCGGGCTCGAAAGTCAGTACGGTGACTGCGGATCCGTCGGAGTAGCTGCGGTGCTCGTCGAGCAGTGCGTGCAGGGTGTGCCCGTCCAGCAGTGGCACGTCGGCGTAGGTGACGAGGACGTCGCCGTCGAAGTTCTCCGGTAGCGCGGTGAGCGCGCACTGCACGGCGTGCCCGGTACCGCGCTGTTCCTCCTGCACCGCCAGGGTGATCTGGCGGCCCAGTTCGGCACCCACCTTGCCGACCGCGTCGCCGACCTGTTCGCGATCGTGACCGATCACGGTGATGAGCGCCGTCGGGTCGATCTCGTGCGCGGCATGCAGCGCGTGGGCGAGCATGCTCCGACCGGCGAGCGGGTGCAACACCTTGGGTGTCTTGGACCGCATTCGGGTTCCGGCTCCGGCGGCGAGAACGACGACGGCGGTCTGCTGTGGCATGGATCTCCCTCGGCTGCCGGTCATCGTGTGCTGAGTCAGGTTGTGCTGGGCCACAGTGGGTCAGCACCCACAGCGTGGTCAGCGATTTTGTGCGGGGCCCACCATATCGACCCTGCTCGTGAGCTCCGCCGCCAGGACTCGAACCTGGACAAACTGAACCAAAATCAGTTGTGCTGCCATTACACCACGGCGGATTGACGCTTCATGCGGGTCTGATCCTCGCATGAAGTACGCCTCTACGTCGAACTGTGCTCCCCCGCCTCTCCGTGTTTCTTGCCGACGAGTCACGTGCGGGGCCGGTTCGCGTCATGGACCGGCGGTTACGACGCAACGGACTCACTCAGTACCCCAGGAGTTACCCCGATCGAGACAAATCAGTTGTTACGTTGGCGAATACGGACGGCGAGTGACCCCTGGCCGCATTCTCCTGGAGAGTCTGGAACAGTTATGAGCGGTCTGATTGCGGAGTAGGGAGGCGGTAGCGATGACGGGCGGTGAGGGCAGTCGGCCCGCGCGGGCGCGCATGACCGGCACTCAGCGCCGCCAGCAGCTCATCGAGATCGGCCGGGCGCTGTTCGCGGAGCGAGGGTACGACGCCACCTCGATCGAGGAGATCGCGGCGCGGGCCCAGGTGTCGAAACCGGTGGTGTACGAGCACTTCGGCGGCAAGGAGGGGCTCTACGCCGTGGTGGTCGACCGGGAGATGTCGACGCTGCTGGAGATGATCACCTCCTCGCTCACCCAGAACCGTTCGCGGGTGCGGCTGGAGCAGGTGGCGCTGGCGTTGCTCACCTATATGGAGGAGCGGACCGACGGCTTCCGGATCCTTATGCGGGATCAGCCGGTGTCGGCCGCGGAGGGCACCTACTCGAGTCTGCTGAACGAGGCCGTGAATCAGGTGGCGCACATTCTGGCCGGGGATTTCGAGCGCCGCGGGCTGGACCCGACGCTGGCGACGCTGTACGGGCAGGCGCTGGTGGGAATGGTTGCGACGGCGGCGACCTGGTGGCTGGACGAGCGCCAGCCATCCAAGGAAGTGGTGGCCGCGCATCTGGTGAACCTGTGCTGGAACGGCCTCACGCATCTGGAGGCGGAACCCCAGCTGGCGTCGGAATGGCCGAGCGGCAAGGGGTTATAGAACCCGGCGGTTTGAATTCAGGTCTGATATGTCTGTCCTAGCGGGGCGGAACTGGACAGTTAACCAGCGAATTGCGAAGGAGGACGGGTCGAATGCTCGAATCGACTGGCAGCACGCAGCCGGGTGGTACGGTTCACCCATCCTTCGAGTGCTGTTCGAACTGTGATGTCGGTCAACTTCGGGATATCGGTCTACTTCAGGATGGCTGGTTTGATGACAGGCGGCTCTGATGGCTAGGCAGGCGCGTGCGGAGATCACTCGCGATTCCGTCCTCGCGGGCGCGGCCGATGTCTTTCTGCGACTGGGCTACGCGAACGCGTCCCTGTCCGAGATCATCGCGCAGTCGAATGTGACCAAGGGCGCGTTGTATTTTCACTTCGGATCCAAGGAAGAACTGGCGCGCGCGGTCGTCGATCAGGGCAACGAGCGACTGGTCAGCGCATGCCAGGGATTCTTCGATCCGCGGGTGCCGGCGCTGGAGGCGTGCATCGGGATCACCTATGTGGTCGCCGACCTCACCATGAACGACCCGATGGTGGGCGCGATGCTCAAACTGACCCACCAGATCGGCGACTACCGCGGCGCGACCGGCGACAATATCGCCAAGACCTGGGGTGAGACGCACCGTTTGCTCGCCGAACGCGCGATCACCCAGGGGGATCTCAAACCCGACCTGGATCCCGACACCATCGGCATGCTGCTGCAGGAGATGACCACCGGCGTCCATATCGTCGCGGTCAGCACCGAGTCCATCGATCAGATGGCGACCCGCATGGAGCGGGCCTGGTACTTCCTGCTGCCGAGCATCGTGCCCGAGGAGAAGGTCGCCTACTTCCGTGAATTCGCGGCTCGGCGCCTGCGTCGTTACGTGCAGTGAGACTGTGCACGGTGCAGTGAGACGGTGCACCGTGCAGTGCGGTGAGCGCCGTGCGGTGCGTGTGAGCAGGCAGCGAGCCGTGCTGCGGCGCAGCGGGTTTCGCGAATCGGCTACTTGAGCCCCGCCTGCCACTTGGTGAGCGCCTTGCTGAGCAGGCGGTTGGCCTCGTCGGCGTGGTAGTCGTTGACGTTGGCGTTGTAGTCGAAGTACCAGATCTTGCCGCCCGACCGGCAGACATAGTGCAGGCCGCGTGCCTGGCCGCCGCCGGCCGCCGTGGCGTCCATCTGGTAGCCGATGATCTCGTCGCCCACCGCCGGAATGTTCGAGATCTTCGTGTACACGATCTGCATGCCGTCGTAGATCACCGTCGGGCAGTTGTCGGAGGCGTCCTTCTCCTCGTCGAATTCGGTCTTGATCTCGGTGGGGGTGCGGAACGCGACCGTCGTCGTCACCGCGGCCCCGCCGTAGCCGCCCTTCTGACCGAAGGCGGAGGTGGCCTTCGCCGTCGGTTTGGTCGCGGGCGGGGCGGCCTCCTTCTTCAGCTTCGCGGTGCAGTCCGGAGTCTCACCCGAGACCCGGGCCTCATCGGTGCCGTCGTTGGTCTGCTGCTCCTTCTTGGTGTCCTCGGTCCACCCGACCGGCAGGTCGTCGACCGCCAGCACCATCGCCGCCGGATCGCTCGTGCCCGCTCC
This sequence comes from Nocardia sp. NPDC004711, assembly GCF_053601595.1. NCBI lineage: Bacteria > Bacillati > Actinomycetota > Actinomycetes > Mycobacteriales > Nocardiaceae > Nocardia > Nocardia sp. NPDC004711. The sequence continues at coordinate 84,720 of NZ_JBSGCB010000018.1, forward strand.
GGTTTTGGTGGTGGTGGCCGCGCTCGACGTCTCCGGGGACTGGGCCTGTGTGCCGCCCGAGTCATCCGACCGGGTCGCCACCACGGCGATCACCGCACCCACGACCAGCACCGCGACTCCGGCCAGCGCCAGCAGCATCATCCGATTCCGGTTGCGCCCCACCGGTTGTGTGATCACCGGCGCTGGTGCGCCGAACTGACCCGCTGTGGCGAAGGGCTGCTGCTGCGCGAATTGCCCTTGCGGCATACCGAACTGACCCTGCGGGGAGCTGAACTGGCTCTGCGGCGCGCCGAACCCCGGTGGCGGGAACCCGTGCTGCGGTACGCCGTGACCCGGTCCCGGGGCGAAGTGCTGGGGCTGTCCGAACTGCTGCTGTGGTTGCCCGAATTGCTGCTGCGACGGGAAGTGGCCCTGTGGCGGAAACTGCGTCTGAGCCGGTTGTCCGTGCCACTGCTGGGTGGGTGCCCACTGGCTGTCCGGCTGCGGTGGATTGCTGTGCTGATCCGGTTGCCCGCCGGAGGGTGGCGCGGGTGGCGGTGTGGTCATGCTGTCCCCTGGACCCGGGCGTTCTGGTCACAGCGGGTCGAGCCCCGGACCTCCTCCCCGCGGGGACCATTGTTATCACAGGGCCCCGACGCCGGTAGGCCGGCGAAATCGGCGGCAGCGCCCGGCACGGCTACTTGCCCTCGAGTTTTCGCCGGCCGCCCGCGCGGTTGTTGGCGATGATCTGCCGGAACATGGCGAGAAGGGCTGGAGCATTGAGGGTTTCGCCCTCCGCCACGGCGATCATGCGGGCGGTCTTGTTGTCGTGGCCACCGGTGATGATGCCCTCGGGATCGGGCACGATGGCCCCGTCGTAGAGGAAGATGTCGACGGCCTTCTTGGTGGCGAGCAGCGCGCAGATATTGCCGTCGAGCACGAAGTAGGGCCGGACCGTGCGTTTGATGGTCTCCTCGACCGCCGGGTCGGCCGCGTGCACCAGGTCGCGGACCTGGCCGCAGATGGCCTGTTGCCAGCCGGGCAGGGCGTCGATGTAGACGTCCACCCGCGGATCGTTCGCCTGGGACATTCCGCCATCCAAGCACGGCCGGGGCGCTCGGGGGCCGAGAAGCGTCTGCGTGGTGAAGCTGTCACAGCGGGTGACTAGACTCAGTTGGCTGTCTGGAACGCTGATCTGCGCCGAGGAGTCTGCCCCATGACCACCCAACGTCCACCTCTGGCGGGACTGGCTGCGGTGGCCGGTGCCGATGCCGCGCTGGAGCAGGTCGCGAGCCTGATCGGCCGGGAGTCGGCGATGCTGGTCGCGCCGTCGGCGGTGCGGCCGTTCGTCGCGTCGACCATTGCCGGGCACCGCCCGCTGCTGGTGGTGACGGCCACCGGGCGGGAGGCCGACGATCTGGCCGTCGAGCTGACGGAGATACTGGGCGACACGGTGGCACTGTTCCCGTCCTGGGAGACGCTGCCGCACGAGCGACTCTCGCCGGGCGCGGACACCGTGGGCCGGCGGCTGCAGGTGCTGCGCCGGCTGGCGCATCCGGAGGACCCGGGGTTCGCGGGTCCGCTGCGGGTGGTGGTCACCACGGTGCGCTCGCTCATGCAGCCGATGGCGGCGGGCCTCGGGGAGATCGAGCCCATCGTGCTGCGCCGCGGCGCCGAGTTCGACTTCGACCAATTGCTCACGCGGCTGGTGGAATTCGCCTACGAGCGGGTCGACATGGTCGGCAAGCGCGGCGAGTTCGCGGTGCGCGGCGGCATTCTGGACGTCTTCCCGCCGACCGCGGATCATCCGGTGCGCGTGGAGTTCTGGGGCGACGAGGTCTCCGAGGTGCGCGCCTTCTCGGTGCAGGACCAGCGCTCGATCCACGAGGTGCCGATCGAGCTGGTGGTCGCGCCGCCGTGCCGGGAGCTGCTGCTCACCGACGCCCTGCGGGAACGCGCCGCCCGGGTGGCCGCCGAGAATCCGGCCGATGCCGCGCTGGTGGAGATGCTGGAGAAGATCTCCCAGGGTGTCCCGGTGGAGGGCATGGAGGCGCTGCTGCCGGTGCTGCAGCCCGGCGAGCTGCAACTGCTGGTGGACGCGCTGCCCGCGGAAACCCATGTGCTGCTGTGCGATCCGGAGAAGGTCCGCACCCGCGCCGCCGACCTGGTGCGCACCGGGCAGGAGTTCCTGGAGGCGTCGTGGACGGCGGCCTCCTTCGGCGGGGCCGCCCCGCTGGGCGCGCACGGGCTGGATTTGGCCGCCTCGAGTTACCGGGGGCTGGATGTGGTGCACGCCGATGCCGAGCGGCGCGGCCTGCCCTGGTGGACGCTGAGCCCGCTGGCCGCCGACGATCCGAACGAGATCGCGCTGCCGGTGCTGGCCGCCGCCTCGGCGCGCGGTTCGGAGGAGCTGGTCGCCACCATCTTCGCCTCGCTGCGCGCGCATGTCGCGACCGGTGGCCGCGCGGTCATCGTGGTGGCCGGACACGGTACGGCGCAACGCATTCTGGAACGGCTCGCCGATGCCGAGGTGCCCGCGGCGGCGCTGGAGGCCGGTGCCGAGCCGGTGCGCGGACTGGTCGGCGTGCTGTGCGGGTCGCTGCACGACGGCGTCGTGTTCGACGACGCCAAGCTGGTGGTGATCGCGGAATCCGATCTCACCGGCAACCGGGTCACCGCGCCCGGCGAGGGCAAGAAGCTGCCCGCGCGGCGGCGCAACCAGGTCGATCCATTGGCGCTGACCGCCGGCGACATGGTGGTGCACGACCAGCACGGCATCGGCCGCTTCGTGGAGATGATCGAGCGGACCGTCGGCGGCGCGCGCCGCGAGTACCTGGTCATCGAGTACGCGCCCAGCAAGCGCGGCCAGCCGGGGGACCGGTTGTTCGTGCCGATGGACTCGCTGGATCAGCTGTCGCGCTATGTCGGCGGCGAGATGCCGTCGCTGTCCAAACTGGGCGGTTCCGACTGGGCCAATACGAAGCGCAAGGCGCGCAAGGCGGTTCGCGAGATCGCCACCGAGCTGGTGCAGCTCTATGCCGCCCGGCAGGCCGCGCCCGGCCACGCCTTCGGCGTGGACACGCCGTGGCAGCAGGAGATGGAGGACGCCTTCGCGTTCACCGAGACCGTCGATCAGCTCTCGGCCATCGCCGAGGTGAAGTCCGATATGGAGAAGGCGGTCCCGATGGACCGCGTCATCTGCGGTGACGTCGGCTACGGCAAGACCGAGATCGCGGTGCGCGCGGCCTTCAAGGCGGTGCAGGACGGCAAGCAGGTGGCCGTGCTGGTGCCCACCACGCTGCTGGCGCAACAGCATCTGCAGACCTTCACCGAGCGGATGGCCGGTTTCCCGGTGGTGGTGAAGGGCTTGTCCCGCTTCACCGATGCGGCCGAATCGCGGGAAATCCTGGAGGGCATGACCACCAAGGATGTCGACATCGTGGTGGGTACCCATCGTCTGCTGCAGACCGGGGTGCGCTGGAAGGACCTGGGCCTGGTCGTCATCGACGAGGAGCAGCGGTTCGGCGTCGAGCACAAGGAGCACATCAAGGCGCTGCGCACCCACGTGGACGTCCTGACCATGTCCGCCACGCCGATTCCGCGCACGCTGGAGATGTCCCTCGCCGGCATTCGCGAGATGTCGACCATCCTGACCCCGCCCGAGGAGCGGCATCCGGTGCTCACCTACGTGGGCGGCTACAACGACAAGCAGGTGGCCGCGGCCATCCGCCGTGAGCTGCTGCGCGACGGCCAGGTGTTCTACGTGCACAACCGGGTGTCGTCGATCGACAAGGCGGCCAAGCGGATTCGCGATCTGGTGCCGGAGGCGCGAGTGGTGGTCGCGCACGGGCAGATGAACGAGGACATGCTCGAGAAGACCGTGCAGGGCTTCTGGGAGCGGGAATTCGATGTGCTGGTGTGCACCACCATCATCGAGACCGGTCTCGACATCTCCAATGCCAATACCCTGATCGTGGAACGCGCCGACGCCCTGGGCCTTTCGCAGCTGCACCAGCTGCGCGGGCGGGTCGGCCGCTCGCGGGAACGCGGCTACGCCTACTTCCTGTACCCGCCGGAGAAGCCGCTCACCGAGACCGCCTACGACCGGCTCGCGACCATCTCGCAGAACTCGGATCTGGGCGCGGGGATGGCGGTGGCCATGAAGGACCTCGAGATTCGTGGCGCGGGCAATGTGCTGGGCGCCGAGCAGTCCGGCCATGTCGCGGGTGTCGGCTTCGACCTGTACGTGCGCCTGGTCGGCGAGGCGGTGGAGGCCTACCGGGCCGCCGCCGACGGCCGCCCGATCTCGGTGGACGAGGACGTCAAGGAGGTCCGCATCGACCTGCCGGTGGACGCCCACATTCCACCCGACTACATCGCCTCCGACCGCCTGCGCCTGGAGGCGTACCGCAAACTCGCCGCAGCCCAGGACGATTCGGCGCTCTCGGCCGTGGTCGAGGAACTGGTGGACCGCTACGGCCCGCTCCCCGTGGAGGTCGGCCGCCTGGTCTCGGTCGCCAAGCTGCGCCTGCTGGCTCGCGAGTACGCCATCGCCGAGATCGGCGTCACCGGAACCACTCTGAAGGTGTCGCCGCTGCAGCTCCCGGATTCCAAGCAGCTGCGGCTGAAGCGGCTGTACCCCAACGCCACCTACCGCCCGGCGACCGGCATCGTCCAGCTGCCGCTGCCGCGCGTCGAGGACAGCGTCGGTGCGGCCCGCGTCCGCGACGTGCAGGTGCTCCAGTTCGTCGCGGACCTGCTGCTCGCCCTGGACGGAAAGGCCCCGGGCGCAGTGGATGTCAAGGTCGCGGCGGAGGTGCTGGCCCCCCGATGAGTTGTCCGACCAACGCAAGCCTGCCACGAGTGTTCCCAGGGCGGGCCGTCGCGCCGATGGCGTCGTGCGTCCGGCCCGCGGCTGCGGTGGCGTGATGAGTACCGGGAACGGCGCGGGAGCGGAGTCGGTCCGGCGGGGCGAGTCGGTCCGGCCGGGCTCGGAACAGCCCAGCGCGGGAGGCGGTTTCGGGCGTGGCGAGGCGGGGCGCGAGGCGATGGCGGCCGAATCCGCGGCGGATACCGCGCGCATGATCGCGGCGCTGGGCGAGGCGGTCGAGGTGATGGACCGGCTGTGGAACTTCGGCGGGTGGGAGGTGACGCAGACGCATGATTCCCTGCGGCCGTACCTGCTGGAGGAGACGTACGAGCTTCTGGACGCCATTCAGGCCGAAGACGCGGAGACCATCAAGGAGGAGCTGGGGGATCTGCTGCTGCAGGTGCTGTTCCACTCCCGGATCGCCGAGGCCGCAGGGGAATTCACCGTCGCCGACGTCGCCGCGGCCCTGGTGTCCAAGCTGGTGCACCGCAGTCCGCATCTGATCGGCGAGCATGGTCCCGGCGAATACGGCATCGATCCGGCCGCGGCGGTCGCCGACAAGATCGCGGCGCAGGAAAGGGCTTGGGAGGAGCGCAAATCCGCCGAGAAGGCGCGGCGCTCCTGCCTGGACGGCATTGCCATGGCGCAGCCCGCGCTGGCGCTGGCGGAGAAGGTTCGCTCGCGAGGTATCAAGGCGGGTTTACCCGAGGAGCTGATTCCCGGCGCTCTGCGTGTCGTGGAGCTCGGCGGGCCGGACAGTGCCGAAGAGCGGTTGCGCAAGGCCACTCTCGCGTTCGCTACCGCCATCCGCGCCGCCGAGGATGCCGCGGAAATCGACCGGGGCGAGCGGCGCGCGCTGGCCGCCGCGGACTGGCATCGGTACTGGCCGCGCGGCTGAACGGAATCCGGCGTCGCGGACGGATCGGGCATCGCGGTCGCGATGCCGGGCGATAACGGCGGTGTTGCCTTCGGCTCGTTTCGGCTAGCGTCAGAGGGGTGCATGCTTCGGGGCGCGAATCGATTACCGAGTACTACCCGCCACGAACGGGTGCGATCATCGCGCTGGTCTTCTTCCTATCGATGACCGCGCTACCCGGTTTCGTGGTGTTCGACGGCAGTCAGCAGCTGGTCATGCGGGTGCTCGGCGGATTGGCCATGGCGTTGTTCGGTTTCGGGGTGTACGCCATGCTCGAGGATCTGCTTCGCCCGCAGCCGACCCTGCTGGTCACCGACCAGGGCTTCACCTATCGCGGGTTTCCGCATGTGGCGTGGGCGGAGGTGGAGCGGGTGCGGCTGGGCATCGGGCGGCTGCGCAAGGGCGGTCGCGCGGAGATGTTCGCCGAGGTGGTGCTGCGCGATCCGGCCGAATTCCGTGACCGCGTACAGGCACTCGGCGATGTGACCATGCGCCGCAATCCGGACCGCCGGCTGTTCATCGTGGCCGAGCGGCTGCCGGTGCCGGTGCCGATGGTGGTTGATGTGATGCGGGAGCATCATCCCGGCCTGTCGGTGCGTGCCGTCGAGGACGCGCCCGCGGGCGCGCCGCCGGCCGCGCCCCGCTCAGCCGATCGCGACATGGTGGAGAGCGCGCTCGTGAGCGCCCTCACCGAAGCGCTCCCCGTCGGCTGGAATGTCGCGGTCCTGTGGTTCTCCCTGGTCGGCGACGACGGCCACGCCGGCATCCAGCTGGAACTGACCGACCCCGACGCCGATCACACCGACGAGCTCCAGCCTTCCGAGGAGATCCTCACGCTCCTCAACCGGCTCAAGGAAGTCTGCTACGACCAGATGACCGGCACTTGGCTCAGCGGCCAGGTCGTCCTCCGCGCCGCCTCCACCAAGGCCGAATTCACCTTGTCCTTCAAGGAAATTCCCGACTGGCTCCCCATCCCCGAACCCGATGAATGCCGCCGCGAACTCGCCACCTACCCCCGCGCCGGCGACGAAATCCCCACCTGGCTCCGCCAGCGCATCTCCTGATCGCGCGGACCGCTCAGGGCCGGACGTTCTCGACCACGTCGGTGATCACCGAATAGGTGCTCAATACGTTGCTCTCGATCGGCGCGTGGTCGGGCCAGTCGTGTGCCGCCCGAAACGCATCCGACTCCAGATACCCGATATACGCGGCCTCATCGGCGAATTCGAGCATCGACACATAGCCGCGCCCGACCTCCCGGGCGCGCATCAGCCGCGCCCCCACCAGTCCCGGCACCGCCGACAGCGTCCCCCGCATGCTCGCCCCGAAGTTCCGTTCGAACACCTCCCGATCCGCGTCCGCCACGAACAACTCATTGACGACGACAAACATGACTACTCCTCGAGATTCAGCGCGCGACCGATGAATCGCACGGTGGTGGACAGCACCCGATCGAGACCATCCCCCGCGTCGATCCGATCGATGGCCCGTCCCAACGCGCCATCGATCAGCTCCGCGGTCAACTCCGGTTCCGGATCTCCCCGCTCGGCGAGCGCCTGCCGCAACGGTTCGGCCATTTCATGATGCGTACGCGAAATCCGCTCCCGTGCACTCTCATTCGTGAGCCCCGCCCCGCCGAGGACCGCGATCCGATGCGCCCCCGCCCCCGCCAACTCCACCGTGGTCCGCACATAGGCGATGACGCGCGCATCCGCCCCTTCGGCGGCCGCAACGGCCTCACGCACGATCCGCGCCCAGCCGGCGAACGAGTCCACCACGATCCGCGCGAGAATCTCCTCCCCAGACCGGAAGTACTTGTAGACACTGCTCCTGGCCAGCCCCGCCGCCGCCCCCACCGCCGCCGGCGTCACCGCCCCAACCCCCTTGCTCAGCAACAATTCCCGAGCCGCCGCGAGCAGCACCTGCTCCTGATTGGCCCGATGCTCCGCCACAGTCGGCGCGTCGATCCTCGGCACCTCGACCTCCCATCTTGGCGACACTGTGTCCCCAAGATAGCAGCCATGGCGACACGTTGTCGCCGCGACCCGGCCGGCAACCATGAGCTAGCACAAATCCCTACCTGGCTCCGCCAATGCATCTCGTGACCGCGGATCGACCGGGCCCCGTCGGCGTTCGAATCAGGTAGCTGTCTGCCGGTACGGGTCGTCCAGCACAACCGGGGTGCTCGCGACTTCCACCACATTCGTCGGTGGCACGTCTACTCTTCGGCGAGGTAGCGCTCGACGGTTTCGACCTTGGCTTTCATGGAGTCGGTGACGCCCGGGCGAATGTCGGCTTTCAGGACGAGGCTGCAGCGTGGGGCGACTGCCATGACGGCGTCGGTGGCCTGTTTGACGACGGCCATGACCTCGTCCCATTCACCCTCGATGGTGGTGAACATGGCATTGGTCTCGTTGGGGAGGCCGCTGGCGCGGACGATCCGGACCGCTTCGGCGACGGCGCGGCCGACGTTCTCGCCGACGCCGAGCGGGGTCACGGAGAAGGCGATGATCAAACGTTCACGCCGTAGTCGCGGGCGATGCCGGCCAGGCCGGAGGCGTAGCCCTGGCCGATGGCGCGGAACTTCCACTCGGGGCCGTGGCGGTAGAGCTCGCCGAAGACCATGGCGGTTTCGGTGGACGCGTCTTCGGTGAGGTCGAAACGCGCCAGTTCGGAACTGGTCACGGCGTCGATCACGCGGATGTAGGCGTTGCGGACCTGGCCGAAGGACTGACGGCGGACGTCGGCCTCGTGGATGGAGACCGGGAAGAAGATATTGGTGATGGTCGGCGGCATGGCGGCCAGATCGACATTGATCACCTCGTCGTCACCGTCGCCCGCCCCGGTGAGATTGTCGCCGGTGTGCTCGATGGTGCCTTCGGGGGAGCGCAGGTTGTTGTAGAAGATGAAGTGCGCGTCGGAGAGCACGCGCTGATTGGATCCGCAGGCCAGTGCGCTGGCGTCCAGGTCGTAATCGGCGCCGGTGGTGGTGCGCACGTCCCAGCCCAGCGCCACCGCGACCTTGGTCAGGTTGGGGGCCTGTTTGGACAGCGAAACGTTTCCGCCCTTGGCCAAGCTGACAGACACACGGTCTCCTTCGATACTCAGTTGCGGTCGGCCGCCATCGCTTTGAGCGTCGCGACTCGTTTCTCCAGATAGCGTAGTTCGCTGTCGTCGAGGACGGTGCGCTGAATTCCCGTGGCGACCGAGAATGCTGATTGCCGGTGGTCGTCGATCACCTCGACGGTCAATTCCACCGCCACATAGTCGTCCGCGTCCGGCATGGGATCGGCGATCACCTTGGCGGTGCCGCGGGCGCACAGCGCCACATCGCCGCCGCCCAGAATCAGCAGCGCGATCTCGGGACGTTCCCGCAGCCGCGCCAGCGAGCCGCGATCGAACTTGAGGCTGAGCAGGATTCGGCGATCACCGGCGCGCACCGGCCAGGAGACCGGGATGGCGTGCGGCGCGGGATCGGTGGTGACGAGAACCGCGATGGTGTCCTGCGGCCATTCGGGCAGGGCGTCCAGTTCGGGGTGGTCGGTCGGATGTGCTGTCGTCTCGGTGTCGTCCGGTTCCGTCACTGTCGAGGGCTCCTGACGTTCCCGCGCTCCGGCTACCATCCGCGTCACCTCACCATCGGCTCCGCACAGCGGGCTGGACTGTGCTGCCGCAAGTGTATGCCGTTGCCGCGCTGGCCCGCTGGCGTCCGATCGGGGCCCGCGGCGTGCCGGTTCCGCGAGGTTCGTCCGTTACGACTGTGAAAACACCGCCGGACCTGCGTGGAAACAGATTGACGAGAAGCGATAACGGTTGCATCATTCGTTACAGTCCCTCGACTGAACGAGGTCATGCGAGTAACCGGCCGATGACTGCCCGGTGAATATCGTCCGCCCATCCGGGTGTCGACGAACGCAGCAGCTTTTCCCAACCGGCGCGGCAGGCGCCATGTGAACGAGTGAGGTGAGTGCGAATGGGATTCCGGCCGTATCAGCGACGACCGTGGAATACACCTCGCACCGCCCTGTCCGCTCCGTTCTTCTGACTGCCCAACAGGTTTCACGACGCTGCCGGTACCGGGTCCGCCCGGCGTCCGGTCGCGCCGGTCCGGGGCTGCAGATGTGAGGTGTACAGCGCGAAGAGAGCGGAGATGGTGATGGCGGATCTGGGTTCGGGGCAGCAGCCGGAAATGGTGGAGATGGTGGGGCGCGCGACCGCGGCGAATCTGGTGGTATCGGATGCGGTCATCGACGATCTGCGTTACCTGCGTGGCGAACTGGCCGCCGCGGATGTGCCGTTCGTGCTGGTGCGCGACACCGACCATCGGCTGGTACTGGCCGTGGACAGCGGTCACCGGTCGGCCCTGAGACGGGTGCTGGGGGCCGCGATGGTCGCGGGCTTCTCCTGCAACGAGAAGCCGCACAATGTCTTCCGCCTCGGCCGCGACCTGGACCCGGCCCATCACGTGGAGCTCGAGCTGTGGGAGTACCACGGCGACACCGTCGAGTGCCCGCGCCCGAATGCCCTGACCCGCATGGTCTTCGACGTCGCCGACGTGGAACCCGCCACCGTGCTGCTCTACGACGCCAGCTGGCCCACCCTGGCGGGCATGTTCACCCCCAACCCGACCGATGTCGGCTTCGACATCGACCTGGTCTTCTCGTGGGTGGACGGCACCGACCCCGAATTCCGCGCCCGCCGTGCCGGAATGATGGCGCAGGTGGTGGTCGGCGAGGGCGACGAGGCGGACGCCCGCATCCGCCAGATCGACGAACTGCGCTACGCCCTGCGCTCGGTGCACAAGAACGCGCCGTGGATCCGGCGCATCTTCATCGCCACCGATTCCCGGATTCCGGACTGGCTGGCCGACGACCCGAAGGTCACCATTGTCCGTGCGGTGGACCATTTCTCGGATATCAGCGGCCTGCCGGTGTTCAATTCCCATGCGATCGAATGCCAACTGCAGCACATCGAGGGCTTGTCGGAGCACTTCCTCTACTCCAACGACGACATGTTCTTCGCCCGACCCGTGCGCCCGTCCATGTTCTTCACTCCCGCGGGCATCAGCCGCTATATCGAAGCGGGCACCCGAATCGGCCCGGGCGCCAACAACGAACGCCGCAGCGGTTTCGAGAACGCGGCCCGCGTCAACCGCGCCCTGCTGACCCAGCGTTTCGGCCACGTCATCACCCGCCACCTCGAGCACACGCCGGTTCCCTTGCGCCGCAGTGTGCTCCTGGAGATGGAGCAGGTCTTCGCCGAGGATTTCGCGCGTACCCGAGCCAGCCGCTTCCGGGCCGCCACCGACATCTCGGTGACGAATTCCCTGTACCACTACTACGCCCTGCTCACGGGCCGCGCGGTCCCGCAGGAGGCCGCCAAGATGCGCTATGTGGACACCACCATGTACACGGGCCTGGCCCTGCTCGACGGCCTGGCCAAACGCCGCAACGTAGATTTCTTCTGCCTCAACGACGGCAGTTTCCCGGAGGTCCCGGAGGCCGAACGGGTCCGCGCAGTCTCGGAATTCCTGGAAACCTACTTCCCGGATCCGGCCCCCTGGGAAAAGCCGGATGCGACCGTCGGCACCATGACGGCCTTCGAGTCCGGCGCGGCCTGACCCGTCCGGGACGACGACTGTCGACCGTCCGGTGAGCGTTGCCGGTCCGGGCCCGGGTTCGGCGCGCACCCACACGGCGAACCCGGGCGGTCGCTCAGAGTGCGTACGGATTGAAGGTGCAGACCAGGTTCGGATGGCCGGCCGGGTCCAGCGCGTGCAGGGCGATGGACGCGGCCCGTGGGGAGTACATCATCGACAGGTGGTCGGACAGGTCGATACCGCAGTTGTCCTGCAGGGTCACATTGTTCACCGTCGCGCCGGGGCCGGCGGTCAGGAAGGTGGCGTTGTACGGGGTCGAGATCTCGTCGTGGGTGGTGGCGACGCTGGTGTAGTGCACGCCGGGGACGGTGTCGCCGGTGGCGTCGAGGGTCGAGTAGAAGCTGGATCCGGTCACCTGCTCGATCAAGCCCTGACCGACCAGCAGCTGGCTGAATCCCAGTGCGTTGAAACCCATGTCCGTCAGATGCCGGCCCAGGGTGGCGATGCCGTCGAGGGTGGTGCCGTGATGGGTGGCGCCGAAGGTGATCAACTGGTCGACCTTCCCGGCGCCGCCGTCGAACTTCAGGTATTGGTCGGCGACCGTGCCGCCCTGGGAGTGTCCGATGATGTCGACCTGGTGTGCGCCGGTCGAGGTGAGCACCTTGTCGACGAAGGTGGCGACCTCCTTGGCTGAATCCTCCATGGGCGCAATGCCATTGACGCCCGGCACCAGCGCGCCCAGACCACCCTGCTGCAGCAGACCCTCCTGGCCGAAGTTCAGCGCGTACACGCAGAATCCGGCCGCCTTGATCTTGGGCGACAAATAGGCGAACCCGTCATAGGCGTTCATCCATGATCCGTGCAGCAGCACCACCGGCTCGGGGTGCGCCGCACTGGGTTTGCAGTTCCAGTCGTTGGCGCCGGCAGGGGCCATGTTCTCATTGGCGAGTGAGAAGGTGAACGCGGCGACGGCGTCCGTCATTTCGGGACCGTTGCCGGTCGGGATGGTGGAGTGCGGCGTACTGGAGATGCCGGTGTCCGCGAGTGCCTTGCCGGCGGTGGTCACGCCGGTGTTGATGGCGTCGACGAGGTCCTGGATCGTGGGCTGGGTAGCGGCCTGGGCGTTCACGCTGTGCGTACCGGCCATCACGGCCGCGCCCATGATCGCGGCGGCGATGCGCACGCGCATCCGCTTGCTCGTGGTCATCTGGATGTCCTTCCTGCAGGTGCCGGGCTTCACTGCCCGAACCTGGATGCCGAAGGTAGAGCTGCGGCCGCGTCCGTTCGTCCCGGTTGCCGGGGATTCCACGTTCCAACAACGGCGCGAGTAGGTCGGTGTGAGGACGTCCAACCCCGAGATGGGTGTGTCCTCGCTCCACGCGAGACCGCCACCGCAAGAGCGCCGGCCGTCGAGTGGTGGCGTTGATATGCGCCAATAGTGTTCGGTTGGAATCTGATTGGTGCCGCCGCCCACTCTCGGCAGCATGAAAAAGAAATTCCTCGCCGCCACCGTCCTCGCCGCCGCCTCGACCGCCACCATCCTCGGCGCCGGCCCCGCCTCCGCGGACGACGTGCACCAGATCTACTTCGCCTACGGCGCCGACAACGGCTACGTCAGCGGCCGCCTGACCGGCTTCGGCCACGACACCTACCAGGTCGACGCCCGCGGCGGCCAGGTCATGGTGGTCGACGCCACCCCCTACTGGTCGGACGCGACGGTCACCATCACCGGCCCCACCGGCACCCTGTCCTACCAGCACCAGTGGACCTCGGTCACCCTGCCGGTCAACGGTTCCTACCGGCTCACGGTGTCCTCGCCCAGCCACAGCACCGTCGACTACGGCCTCAGCGTCAAGATCGACTGAATACCCGCACCATGATCCTGTGGAGCGCGCTGTCAGCGCGCTCCACATCGGCGTGTGATGCCCCCGGGTACCGCCACGGCCTTCGATTTCAGTCCGGCCGCCGGCACCTCGAGTCACGCTTTGCGCACCGATTTTGTCACTCTCGACAAGCGGTTGAACTTCTCGAAATACCGTGTGTCATCGAGACTTCCGGATGTCAGGTGGGCCGGGGCGAAGCACTCGCCATTGCAGAGAGTGACTCGCCCGGTCGAACTGATCCCGGTGATGATGCAGTCGGCGTCGTCCCTTCCGGTCATCCGGAACCGGACGGGCGCACCTACTTTCACCCAATCGGGCAGTCTGATCATGGTCACCGCCCCTCGTGCTCGCGCTCGTCGCGCAACCGCACGAGGTGTCGGCGCAGCGCGCAGCCGGCCTTCTCGCACGCCTCACTATGGGCCTGCAAGAGGGCTTCGATCTCTCGATCGGAGAACACCGCCCAGGGTGAGGGCTGCGCATGCCAGGACGGATGGGCGCGCAGCGACGCCGCCCGGTCGTGCCCGGGTGGATCGGCAGGCGCGATATAGGGATTGGTCATCGTCGACTCCGGGTCGTCTGACGGGAAGAAGGCACGTTGTCACCACGCGCGGTGTCTGCCACGCACGCGGTGGCGGTTATGTAGCGGCACGCGGGCAAATCTGCCCGCAACCAGCGCCGCGTGGCCCGGTGCAGCCGTACGGGCATCACCGAATCCCCACCGTGCGACAGCCAGAAGTGCAGTTCCCGTAGCGGTAATCAGAAGTAAAAACCAAATGTCCCAAACCATTACGCCAGCTCCTCGCTGAATGCGCTTGCGGATCTTGGGTTTCGATGCCCTGCGGTCCATGTGCCGCCCCGGCTTGTGAAAATGTTGTTCAAATCACACGTTACGCCTAGTTGTTACAATCAGCAAGCCTTGAAGCGGCACTTCGGATCTGGCCGGTGCTATACGGTGTTGGCGGTTTCTTCGCAGGAAGGATCGAGATGACTGGTACGTCTCCAACGGTCGCCAACTGGGAGTTGATGCTGCGCATCAGGAACCGGGCTGACGATCGCGGAGTGAAGACAAGCACGATCGCGAAGGCGCTCGATGTCAGCCAGCAGTACTGGTCCGCACTCACCCGGGGGCGAGGCACGCTCGCCGAGGACAAGCTGAAGGACCTCATGGGTCTGCTCGAGTTCGACGTCGACGAACGAGCAGAGTTGTTGGCGCTACGCGACATTGCGAAGGGGCGCCATCCGTTCGCCGAGTATTCCGCCCTGTTCAACGAACAGCTCATGCGCTACTACGGACTGGAGGCCGGTGCGCAGAGTATCCGCAGCTTCGAGAACATCGTGATACCCGGTCTGCTCCAGATCGAGGACTACACGCGCGTTCTCATGAAGGCCCGGGTAACCACCGGTAGGCCAACCGAGGTCGAACCACGTGTCAGCGCGCGGCTCCGTCGGCAGCGGCTACTCGAAGGTCCCGATCCGCTCGAACTATCCGTGGTGATGGGGCAGGCGGCCCTGATGTACAAGGTCGGCAACGACGACATCCGTAGCAGGCAACTGCAGCACCTGATAGAGATGGCAGAGAGGCATTCGGGCACTCTCGACATCCGCGTCATTCCGTACGAGGCGGGCGGCGCTATCGCGAGTCTCAACTCCGCGACCTTTCACCTGTTGGACTTCAAGAGTGCGCGCCTTCCCACGCTGGGCTGGATCGAAGCCGCTGCCTACTTCGAGATCGTCGATGATCCGAAGCGAGTCACCGCACTCGAGTACCTCTTCGAGCAGATCCAATCGATCGCACTCGACCATCAGCGCTCGCTCGAGCTGATCAAGGAGATTGCCCGCCAGAACTAAGGTGAAAACCGTGAGTGCCGAATTCTTCAAGTCCACCTTCAGCGGCGGGGACGGTACCTGCGTCGAGGTCGCCCACGGCGCTGACCGTGTACTGCTCCGCGACAGCAAGTACACAGGCCCGTCTCACGATCAACCGACGCTCGCGATCGCCCCAGAACTCTGGCCCGCCTTTCTGGATCTCGTGCTGAGTGGCAACTCCGGCCGAATCGGTGAACACCTGTCCGTCACCCTCTCCGCCGCTGGCGGTGCGACGCTGACCAACCCCCAAGGCGCCACCCTCGACTACAACCCCGCCGAATGGTCCGCCTTCGCCAAGGGTGTCGCCAACGCCGAATTTGGTCGCTGACAACATGTTTCGTAGACGCGTCGGCTCGGATGTGCTCTGATCGCCGGATGGCTCGCGGGTTCGTATCGCGGCGGCTGACGTGGTCAATTACTGGTACGACGAAAATCCATGCTGCACAGGGCAGCCGGGGTCGTCGGTCGTGCGGAGCGGCGCGGTGCGCAACAGTAGCGCCGCGAGCGCATTCTTCTGTCAGTACGAAACCGGCTGTCCTTCAAGAGAAGTCGATCTTCCCTCATCACCCGCCGAAATGGCCGTACTGAGTGCCGCCGTGCCCTCGAACAGTGCCCGGGACCGGTTCTCGATGCTCTTGTCCCGCGCGGCCAGCCCGGCCATCACCGCGTCCCACCGCCGCGCACCCCGGAACTGCGGCATCAACTCCTGCAACTGCGGAATCCGGTACCCCGCGGCCCGCAGCTGATGCACGATCCGGGCATCCCGCACCTCGGCCGGCGCGTACCTGCGCGCACCCCGGCTGTCCCCACGTCCCGGCACAACCAGTCCCATCGCGTCCCAGTGCCGCAGCGTGGAGGCCCGCACTCCCAGTGCCCCCGCCAACTCGGTCACGCCCATCTCGTCCGAGGACCGCGCATCCGTGATGGGTTCTTCGGCGATCAACCTGGCTGCGGCCCTTGCGATTTCGAGTTCCCGCCGCTCGCCGTCGAGCCGCCCGTGCACCGCATCCAGTAACGCGAGCATCTCGGGGCCGGCTCCGGCCTGCGCGGCCCGCATGATCTGCTTGGCCGCTCCCGGCCCCGCGCCCGCCGCCAGACTCCGGTACGCCCGCACGGACCACAGATGGGCTTCGCCGTACATCCGGTAGCCGGCGTCCGTGCGGATCGCCGGCGGCAGCACGCCCTCGTTCTCCAGGTTGCGGACCTGCTGCACCGAGCACCCCGCAAGCCGCGCCACATCCACGGTCCGCAATCGTCCCGAGTTGCGACTTCGCAACTCCCCACCTCCCTATATCCAGGGAAAAGTCCACACAAGCACTTCAATGTAACGCTGTAACTCATGACCATCGAAGACCTGGCCATATACATCGAATCCCTCGGAGGCGTCCTCACCCTCCACCCGGCCCCCGGCGACGGCACCCCCGAAATCGCCTGGGGCGATTACTTCTTCTACTACGCCCCCGACGGCGTCACCCCCACCACGGTCCAGCCCTTCGCCACTCTCGTCACGAAGGACTACCCCGACGACACCACCTCTCAGCTCGACCGCCCCGACACGTTCCGACTGAACATCAACACATCAAGGGCCGAGTTCATCGAGTGGACAGGCCACACTCCCCGCGAATCCGGCTCCCTCGACCTGACCACCACCGACACCCTGATCCCCCACCCTGTCTACGCCTCAGCCGCCTGGCTAGCCGTCGTCAACCCCGGCCCCCGAACCGAGGCCCCAATCCGAACCCTCCTCCGAAACGCCCACAATCGAGCCCGCACCCGCTACGACCGCCACACCGAACCCAACTGACAGCCGCGCATCGGCACCCTCTCGCGGCGGCAGACGAACAACCTCGGCAGCCACCCAGAGGGGACATCGGCGCGCGACAGCCCCGCCGCCCGCAATGAGTTTGGGACCACCTTGTGGCACGAGTGCCAGGCCGTCCATCTCGGCCCGCTCAGACCACGCCTGTGGCAAGCAGGGGCGCTGCGGGCAGATCGAACGAAACCGAGGATGGACGGCCTTTACGCGAGATCGGATCAGAGGCAGGTGGCGGGGCTGTTGCACGGCCGATCAGCACTGCCGGTGAGGAGGTTGAGGAGGTTGATCACGGCACTGCCGCTGTCCGGTGTGTAGATCGGCTGCGCGACGGCTGGCTGGTTCGCGGGCGCTGCGAGTTCCAGGGGAACCCCGTCGACCGACGTGGGAGAGGCGGCGGCGACCGCGGAGCCCGCCGCGATCGCGGCGGCGGCAACCGTGGCCACCAGGCCGGTACGGAGAGCTGAGCGAACGGTAGTCATCGTGTGGAAACCCATCTGTTGGAATGGAAAGCCCTCGCAACTGTTCCAAGATCGCTGTCCCGCAGACAGCCACGGGTTCTGGTGCCCCGATCAGACGGGGCACGACGTGCTTCGAATTCATGGCGCTTCAGCACGCGCGCCCAATGGACGATGCCCGAGTCCTGAACGGCGAGCTCGAAGGTCCGCGTCGGGAGATACGAATGCAGCCGCATTCCCAGACTTCCGATCACCCGGATCAGCCGATCCTCACCAGCACCGAGTTGGTCGAGCACAGCCTGTGACAGGGCGTCGACCGAGACCGCCTGGGCGGCACCGAGATCGATTCCGGCTTGGCGGCCACGCGTCGCCGGAAACAAAGGTTCCCATCCTCACGGATGGAATCGGGCCTCCGTCGTCGAGCAGCCATGTCCGATCCGCCTACCTCCGCGTTCCACAGAGACACACATCATTTCGACCGCGATCATGTCGGCTGCACCGCTGTGCGCTGAGGCGCCGAGCTCTTGAGTTGTTCGACGGCCGTGTCGATGACATTGCCGATGTGGGAGTCGGCTCCTGTTGCGAGTTGCAGCAAGGTTGCGCCGTGGATACCGGCTACCAGTGAATGGGCGATCGCGTCGGCGTCGACGTGTGCACCAATGAGTCCCTCGGCCTGCATCTGATGGATCCCGGCCCGAATACGGCTTTGGAGTCGTCCGGCAGTCTCCGCGATCAATGCGCGGGCCCCGGAGCCTTGGCTCGTCTGGCCAGGAGCGGTGCTGTTCGCGGTTGGAATCGTGGCGATGTTGGCGGTGAGATTTCGTGCACAGCATCGGATGCGGCCGAAAATCGAACGGCCGGAGGAACTCACCGACCGAACTCGTGCGCAGCGAGAGCGGATGCGCAAGCAGCGCAACGGGCAGTGACGTGGTTCGAGGACACAGTTCTCGTCGACTGTGGTTGCCGGGACATCCAGCCGCGAACTCCGCATCGAAATGCCACACCGCATAACGACGGCCATGGTCGACAACGACACCATCGCGGCGCCCTCCTGACACACCGCCCGTACCGGAGGCCCGGACACCAACCGCGCGGGCGAACCAGCCCGACATGATCACGCGCCGTCGACCTTCGGTCCACCGGATGGCCCGTCGAACGGCGCACTATGCGGCATTACCTGCACTGACGACGTTCGGTCGGCGGGCTCAGATGGCACCTGCCAGTTGATCTTCCACGCACTCGCGCTGGCCGGTTCGGTCAACGCGGTATGCGGTGCGGGCTCAGGCGGTCATCGTAGAGCCGCCAAGTGTCTCTCATCCTTTTGCCCAGGCCCAGGCCGTTAAGCGCCAGTCGGTGCCGACCTTGTCCAGTGCCGCAGTGAAGACCGCGCCGGTTTGCGTGACCTGCTCGCCCTGAAGGGTGTACGAGAAGGTGGCCGGAACGACGACATACCCGAAGTCGCCGGTGACATCGACATGCCGCGGCTCACCGAGATCGATGCGGTAGCCGGAAGCCCCGACGTGTTCAGCTTCGGCAAGCGCGGCCCGCCACCAGTCCGCTGCGGCTGTCGGCCCCTGCCACACATGTGGCGACATTCCGTCCAGAATCTGCATCGGGTCAGCGCACGCCGCTGCCATCGCCTTCTCGTCACCGTTGTTGAAAGCGTCGACGTACTGGCGCACCACCGCCATCGGATCGTTGGAGCTGGGCACGGCAGGTCTCCTCTCTCGTGGTGACTTCACTCATTGACCGCTGAGAGTGATTCGTAGCTGCCGTGCTGATGGCCGTACATCAATACAGTCGCTGTCGCGACGATGTCACAAGTGCCCCCGACACCCCAGACGGGCGCCTACCGAAACGCCAGGATGCGAAACGCTGGCAACCAGCCAGACACCCAGCGCGATCAGCGGCATGACGGTGCATTGACTGCGGTCACCGCTATCGAGGAAGGGCCGAGACCTGTCCTCGATAGCGGCGTCCTGGCCGACTGCTCCTATCGTCTGCCGGCCTGACGGGCTGGCCCTACTTCAGGTGTCGGGCGAAGAACCCGTTCCCCTCTTCCCCCGCGTGCTGCGGGACGCCGAGGTGCCCGCCCATGTTGGCGTTCAGCGTCTTCTCCTTGGAGCCGAAGGCGTCGAACAGGTCCAGCGACATCTGCCGGTGGTGTCCTTCGTCGTCCCATTGCAGCAGGACGTGCAGCGGGATGGTGACCTGCCGGGCCTCCTCGATGATGGTGCGGGGCACGTAGCTCCCGGCGAATAGAACGGCGGCCGAGATGCGCGGCTCGACCGCTGCCAGCCGGGTGCCGATCGAGATCACCCCGCCTGCATACCCGACCGGGCCGCCGATCTCGGGCAGTGCGAGAAGGGCGTCCAGGGTGGCCTGCCATTCCGGGACAGCCTGGTCGACCAGCGGGAGGATGAGCCGGTCGACGATGTCGTCGGTGACCGGCTCGCCGGCCTGCAGCGCCCGCTGTAGATCGGCGCGGGCCTGATCGGTGGCAGCGGAACGGGGCCGCTCGCCGCTGCCGGGGAGCTCGATGGCAGCCGCGGCGTAGCCTTCCGCCCCGGCGTGCCGGGCCCGGGCCAGCAGTCGCGGGTATGCCTTGCGCAGCCCGAGGGGAGGGGGGCCGAGCAGGATCAGCGGGACCGGTGCGGATACGGACGCGGGCGTCCACAGGATGCCGGGGATCTCGCCGAGGGTGAATTCACGCTCGAGGACACCGTCGTCGAGGCGCTTTTCGGAAGTGAAGTGCATGGTCGTGTCTTCTTTCGGGAGTGCTGCTGAACGGCGCTCCCGGACGACCTATCGCCCGACCGTGACCCCTGAGGGGAGCACCCATGTCGATACTGCGTTCACGGGTACCACCTCCTCGGCCTCTTGCACGGTCTCCGGAAAGCTAGCAGTGGTCGCTGTAGTCCGCCAACAGGTTTTTCGGTGGCTCCGCGACCGGATGAATCGTTCGGAATGCACGCAATTCGGCATTACGGTGCAGTGCCGACGGCCGTGCGTTACCCGAGATGGTCTCTGCCCGTTGATCTTCGAGGTCGCCGCGTGGCCGATCCGAGCCGCGCGCTACGCGGCAGGAGCGTGCGCTGCCATGCGGGCACGGACGGCCAGCCCAACCGTTCTAAACATGCACTACAGCTGAGGAATTGGCGCGAAATCGCTGTTCTACAGCGGATTGTGCGGGGTTGCACCGGTCGAACGGAACTAGGCATGTGTAGACACTGGCTGGCCTCGGATCGGCAACAGCCGGTTGATCTTCCGCGGTGCCGCGCTGACCGATTCGGTCAGCGCGACCAGCGGCAGAATAGTGCGTTCGGCAGATCAGGCTTCGAATCGCCGCGGGCCTGGATGTGTCCCTGGCTATTCGGCGGAAGACCACTGGTGCGACATCCCGCCATCAGCCCACAGCTGCACTTCTTTCCCAGCGCGATCAGGATCTACCAGACGGTGAGTCCGGCTCGCCCGCCGCCTTCCGTGCCTGTTGTGCGAGTGCGGTGAGGGCGTTCAAGTGTTCGTGATAGGCCGTGCGGCCGCGGTCGGTCAATGCGAGCCATGTCTTGGGCCGCCGCCCGACATATCCCTTCGTGATCGTGATATATCCGGCGGCCTCGAGGACGGTCATCGCCTTCGACAACGTGGACTTGTTCATCTCGCACAGGTCGGTGATCATGCCGAACTCGGCCTCGCGGCATCCGTCCAGAAACGCAACCACTTTCAGGCGCGGCAGCGAACCCAGCAGCTCGCTCAGCTCCGTCACGACGCGGCCCGTGGTTGGGTCAGCTGGAACCACATCCATGCGCCCATGATCACAGCGGACGCGATAGTCATCCATCCGGGCATGGCACCGAGCAGGGTGACGCCGACAAATGGCGGAAGCCAGCCCAAAGCCACTCGCTTCCATCGCTGCACCGGTTGCTCGGCCAGAGACCGGGGAACGACACCACCGTTGCGCCATTCTCGAAGCACCCACGCCACGAAGGCACCGAATGCAACCGTCACAACGATTCCGGCAACCCCACGAACGGTGATCGCGCGATCGATGGGCATGGCGACCGCGTCGCCGATCAGGAAGAACGAGCAGAAACACAGCAGCGCCCCCGCCGTTGGCACCCAGCGGGGCCGGGCCGGCGCGCTGCGCGCTCGACGAGTGGTGGCCGAGGCGATGTCGAGTGCGTCCTGTGGTGTCAATGCGTCGCTCACTATCGCAGCATAATCAACTAGTTTCCATCCGCCAACTAGTGTCTCGACTTTTCTCGGGACAGGTATCCGGCGCCAGCGCGGCCACGAAACCGAACCACCGCAAGGCCGCAAGCCCATTCGATCCCGAACCGGCCTGCTGCACAGCGGACTTCGTGAAAAGGCCGGGCCTCCACTGAACGGTGAAGCGGTGCCTGCCCACCTGCGACCAGCGCGACTCGACCAGCACGATCAGCGGCATGAGCGTGTGTTGGGAAGCTATTCGCTGGCGGTTGGGTCGGCTTGTGCGTCGTTGACGGTGTTGGCGTAATCGATCTCGGCCATATGGTCCTCGGCCCAGGTGCGCAAAGCCGCCAAGGGGATCTCCAGGGACAAGCCAAGTTCGGTGAGCCGGTAGTGCACGCGGGGTGGCACTGTCGGCTCCACTCGACGGGTGACCAGACCGTCGCGGGCCAGGTTGTGCAGGGTCACCGACAGCATCTTCTGGGATACACCGGGCACTCGCCGCCGCAGCTCGGCGAAGCGCACCTCACCCGGGGCGGCCTGCGCGAGGACCTTGACCACCATCGACGTCCATTTGGTGCCGATGCGGTCCAGCAATTGCCTTGTCGGGCATTGGGAATCGAACAGATCACCGCGAACCGGCGTCTTCGCGTGCGCTGATCGAGTAGTCACCTGGACCTCACCACCTGTAGCCGAAGTGCCTTCTTGGCAGCCTAACTGAGGTTACCTACCGTTTCCTGGTAACCAACGGTAACCGCAAGGAGGTCCCATGACCCACACGCCACCGCTGCAAACCGCCCCTATCGAGCTGCGCCGGATCGAGACCAACGGCATCCGCGCCAACGTCGCCATCGCCGGCTCCGGCCCCGCAGTCGTTCTGCTGCACGGCTTTCCCCACACCTGGCGACTCTGGAGCGAGATCATCGGCCCGCTGTCCGAGCACTACCGGATCATCGCCCCGGACCTGCGTGGGTTCGGCGCCACCAGCCGTGCATCGGACGGCTACGACGCCGGCACGCTGGCCGCCGATACGGCGGGGATCCTCGATGCCCTCGGCGAACCCACCGCGGCCGTGGTCGCGATCGATGCCGGCACCCCGGTCGCGGTCCTGCTCGCCCTGCGCCACCCCGACCGGGTGCGACGGCTGGTGGTCATGGAAGCCTTGCTGGGCACGCTCCCCGGCGCCGAGGACTTTCTCACCGCGGGTCCGCCGTGGTGGTTCGGCTTTCACGCCGTCCCCGGTCTCGCCGAAACGGTTCTGCCCGGCCACGAGACACAGTATGTCGAATGGTTTCTCACCACCGGCACCCGTGGCCGAGGTGTGCGGGCCGATATCCGCGACGCGTTCGTCGATGCCTACACCGGTGAAGACGCCCTACGTTGCGCCTTCTCCTACTACCGGGCACTGCCGACCAGCGCACGACAGATCGATCGCGCCGTGGCAGCCGACCGACTCACCACACCCACCCTGGCGATCGGTGCCCACCCGGTCGGCGACGCACTCGAGCGGCAACTTCGCCCTATCGCCGATACCCTTGCGGGACACATCATTCCGGATTGTGGCCACATCATCCCGCTGGACCGTCCGCAAGAACTGCTCAACCTCATAACCCCCTTCCTCGCCGCCGACCAACCTGCCTGACCACGCATCCGCAAAGCCCCCCACGAGGCCATCCCCGGGTACAACACTCCATCCGGCATTCGGTGGTTGCGGAGGTTCCACCGGCCTCGGATCGGCACGGCCGGTTGAGCTTCCGATCCCCCGCGCCGGCCGGTTCGGTCAGCACGGTATGCCGCCAGCGGATGCTCGGCTCTCGCTCAGCAGCGGCCCAGATCCCTTGGCTTCCGTCAGTTGGGACCGGTCAGCGCCATACCGGCGCCGACTCCGATGATCATCAGCCCGCCGGTGCTGCTGACAGTTTCGAGGCGACGTGGAGAACGCGCGAACCATGACCGCGCCGTTGCTGCCAACAGTGCCCAACATCCGTCCGAAAGCGCCTGGATAGCAAGGAATATGACACCCAGAATCAGCAACTGTGCGGGCAGAGCCGCCCGGCTCGGTACCGCAAACTGCGGAAGGACGGCACCGAAGAACACGATCGTCTTGGGGTTGGTAGCACCGACGATGAATCCCTGCCCGAACACGCGACTGCCGCCGATGCTCGGGACCTTCGACCGCAAGGCTGCCGCCAGCTTCTTCCGCTGCCGGATCGTCGAGACGCCCAAGTAAATCAGATAGGCGGCCCCAACAACTTTCATGATCAGAAACAACATTGCTGAGGCCATCAACACCGCGCCCAGGCCGAACGACACTGCGACCAGCGGTACGAACGATCCAGTGACGCCACCCGCGACCGAGAGGACCGCGGACCGGTGCCCCAGAGTCAGCGCTCGGCCGATGGCGAACAGCACGTTCGGGCCTGGAATGACGATGAGGATCGAGGCGGCGAAGGCGAAGGCCGCGGCGTGTGAAAGCGGGACCATCTCGCGGAGCGTAGCCGTTGTCGACCGCGCTCTGTGCCGGATTCGTGTGAGGCTGAATATGGTTGTCGGACTGGATGATCAGGCCCAGTCCCAACGTTCTCACCTGGGGCCGGGTCTGCCGCGGGCGACATCTGAACATCCGGAAATCGGCTCGTTGCGGACGTTCCGCGCCGCACCAGGTCCCGACCGCCGGCGCCCCGCGCCGGCTGGTTCGGTCAGCGCGAGTAGCAGGCATTTTCGGATGTTCTGGTGCTGCTGCTGTGAGGGGGAGCCTTCAGGTGGTCGATGCTGTGCCTGCCGTGGAGATCAAGAGCGCCCGACCGAGTCGGGCCTTGCGCTGCTGCTGCTTGTGAGCAGCGCCAACCGGGGAGACGCTTCGGTGGATTGGTACAACGAAATCCTTTGTATCCCTTATTGATTGCACATGTTGATCTTAGGAACACGTTCTAGTTTCGAGGTCATGGATACAGCCTTTGAAACCACGAAACGTGAAGTGGCCACGGACACGGGCGTTCTGCGCTACCACGAGGCCGGCGACGGGCCGCCGCTGTTGATGCTGCACGGTTCCGGGATCGGCGTGACCGGCTGGCGGAACTACCGCGGCAGCCTGGCAGCGTTCGCACAGCAGTATCACTGCTACGTTCTGGAGTTCCCCGGATTCGGCGTCAGTGACCCGGTTCCGGGCAATCCGGTGTGGACCGCGATGGATTCGGTGCTCCGCTTCATGGACGCGCTGGGTATCGAATCCGCCGCCGTCATCGGGAATTCGCTGGGCGCGGTGGTCGGGCTGAACCTGGCGATCCGCCACCCGGGCCGCGTCGACAAGCTCGTCTGCATCGGGGGGGTGGGGCCGAACCTGTTCACCCAGCCCCTCAGCGAAGGGTCGCAGATCCTGCAGGATTTCACGGAGCAGCCGACGCGGGAGAACCTGATCCGCTGGATACGGTGCATGTCCTACAGTCCGGAGCTCGTCACCGAAGAGTTGATCGAGGAGCGCTGGCAGACCGCGCTGGATCCGGATGCGCTGGCATCGATCAAATCCATGTACGGCGCAGCGGCTTTCGAGGCGCGTCGGCGAGCGCTGGCCGATACTGAGACGCCACCGTACTGGGCGATGATGCACAAGGTCGTGTGTCCGACCCTGCTCGCCTGGGGACGCGATGATCGCCAGACTCCACTCGATATGGCCTTGCTGCCGATGCGCAGCATCCCGAACGCCGAACTGCACGTGTTCCCGAATTGTGGGCACTGGATCATGCTCGAGGCGAAGGACGCGTTCGAACGCATCACCCTCGAGTTCCTGCAACGCTAGATGATCTATTCCGAGGTTCGGTGTTGCGCGATTGCGCCGCGCAACACCGAGCCGCGGAATTCGTGCGCACCAACACCGACCCACCGCAACTATGCGCGCCGAATCAACCACACATCACATAATCGGCCGTTGCGGACGTTCGGCCGACGTCAGATGGGCATGGCCGGTTGAGATCTTCCGCCGCCTACGCTGGCCGGTCCGGTTAGCGCGGCGTGCACGATGTTCGGACATCGTCGGTGTTTACCGTCTCGACGCGGATCCAACTCGTGCCCACCGTCCTCGCCCTGGTTCTGGTAGGTGCCAGACGGTTTCAGGCCTGGAGTTGCTGGGCTACCCAATTCGCGGTGTCGGGGCTTGATCGCAGGCTGGAGTGCCCGACTGGGGCGGCGCCTGGGAACAGGTCCTCGTAGAAGTTCATGTTCACGCCCGGTTCGGTGAGATTCGTGCAAACCGTGGCCGGTGTCGCGAGTTCGTCGTTGCGGGTCGACAGCACCGAGTAACGGACGCCGGGCTGAGCGACCTGGCCATTGAAGACGGCCTGGTAAACCGGCGAGGAGGGCATCATCTGGACGAGGTTGGCCTTGTCGGGGGCGATGACCGCGAGGACGGTGCCCAGAAACGGCAGGCCGGAGGCCACCTGGGCCGGGCTGATGGGTGGGTTCTTGATGCCGTATGCGCCAAGGAATCCGGAACCGTCACAGCCCCGGATTTCCGGAGTGAGAAACACCGCATGCGCGACGGAGGAGGCGCCGCCGAGGACTTTGAGGAAGTAGTTGCTGACGATCGTTCCGGCCGAATGCGCGACGATGTCGACCTGATCGGCCCCGGTGGTCTGACGCACCTCGGCCACAAAGTCCGCGACTTGCTGTGCGGCGCTGGGAATATCGCCGGTCCAGCGGTTGCCGTTGATGATCCCGCCCTGGAACAAGAACGCGCAGTACCCGGCCCCACGCAAGGTGGTCAGCATGGTATTCCATTGCGCCGCGGTATCGGCAGTGGTTCCGTCCCCGCCCGGCAACACCACGACCGGCCTGGGGTGCGCGGAGTCCGGAGTGCAGTCGATGGGCGGTTCGATCGTGTTGCCCGCAGGGATGACCGCCGACCCGGAACCGGTGTCCGGCGCGGCGACAGCGGGCCCCGCCGCCATCATTGCGACCGTGCCCGCACCGATAAGCGCGGTCGTGAACTTCGCGGCGATTCTCATATTTTCGACAGCCCTTCGACATCATCTTCGTGATCGACCCCCCGACCGCGTGCGAATCCCGCACCAGCAAAGGACGATACAACGGCTGCGGCAATCCAACACCTGTAGGAGGCGGTCGGCGAATGCCACAAGTTGTGCCACGCCTGACCCACCTTGAGCGCATGACGCTGAACAGGGATGCGGCATGTGTGTGCGTTGATATTGCGGTGAGAGGCGGTGTCGCCTATCTCGCCGATGGTGTGAGCACGATTCTCCCGAACACCTCGCCAGCTTCCATTTTCTGGTGCGCCAGCACAGCTTGTTCCAGGGAAAGCGTCTCGTGCACAACCGCTTCCAGCTCGCCGCGTGCCGCGGCGGCGAACAGTTCGGCGGTCGCGGCGCGTCGGTCGGGTGCGGGCACGGTGTCGGCGCTGAAGGTCGCGAACGACAGCGACTTCCTGAAGGCCGCGACTATCTCCGCGCCGAAGTCCGCCGGTGGCATGCCCGCCATCACGCCGACGGCCACCATCCGACCGTTCGGCTCGAGCCTGGCGAAGAACGACGGCAGATCCGCGCCGGCGACGATGTCGATGATGACGTCGTAGCCTGCGGGAGCGTCCTCCGCACCCTGGCCGGCGCGGTCGAGTACGTGGGTCGCGCCGAGCTTGCGCAGGCGCTCGCCGCGCTCGGCCGATGAGGTCGTGACCGCGACCGCACCGGCGCCGCCACGAGCCGCGAGCTGGACCGCCATGACTCCGATGCCGCCGGCCGCGCCACGTACCAGCACCGACTCGCCGCGCGCGAAATGCGCATGGCGCAAAGCGAAGTGGGCCACCGTTGCCGAAGTGCCGAGTGTCACCGCCTCGACAGCCGACACGGTCTCCGGGAGGGGGACGAGCATCTCGGCCGAGGCGACGGCGCGCTCGGTGTAGCCGCCCTCCTCACCGGTGAACGCCCACACGCGCTGACCGATCCACGCGGTGTCGACACCCTCGCCGACCTCGGTCACGGTGCCCGCGACCTCTTGGCCAGGGATGCGACCGGGCGTGGCTCCGTGGGCGGCCAGCGCGCCACTTCGGATCAGGGCGTCGAGACCGCCGACGCCGATCGCCTCGGTCGCGATCGACACCTGTCCGGCGGCCGGATTCGGGTCGGGGAGCTCGACCACCGCGAGGACTTCGGGACCTCCGAACGCTGGGACCATCACTGCATGCATTGGTTTCTCCGTGCTCTGTTCGATCGGGACAGACCAACGGACCGTAACGGACGCCCCTGTCCGTTTAGCTAAAGTGAGAGTGGTGACCGCTCGTTTGCCTCACACCCTGCGCTCCGACGCCCGCGACAACCGCGAACGCATCCTCGACGCGGCTCGCGCGGTATTCATCACTGACGGTCTGGAGGTGCCGATGCGGACCATCGCCCGCCGCGCCGAGGTCGGCCCCGCCACCCTCTACCGCCATTTCCCGACCAAACAGATGCTGGTCGCCGAGGCGTTCACCGATCAGATGCTCGCCTGCCGGACCCTCGTGGACGAAGGGCTCGCCGACCCCGATCCCTGGCACGGCTTCTGCCTCACCCTCGAGAAACTCTGTGAGCTGCAAGCACGCGACCACGGCTTCACCGCAGCCTTCATGTCCACTTACCCGCACGCGATGGACTTCACCGCGATCCGCACAGCCGCGCTCACCGGCGCCGCCGAACTGATCCGCCGCGCCAAGGATACCGGCCGCCTACGCCCCGACATCGTCCTGGACGACCTCGTCCTCATGATCATGGCCAACAACGGCATCCACGCCAGCACGCCGGCAGCACGAATCGCGGCCTCCCGCCGCTTCGCCACCCTCATGATCCAAGCGTTCCGGACTTCACCCACGTCTGCATCGCTGCCACCAGCGCCACGATTGATGCCCGCGATGCCCAGACCCACATCCGACAGGTGAATCACAGCAGGCAGTTCCGGACGTTCCGCACGGACGTTAACGGCCCGAGATAGCCTCGGGCCGTTGATCGTCGGACTGTCGTCTCTGGCCGCCGTGCAGGGGTGCCGGCAGCATCATCGATTACGAAATCCAGCTGGGGACTTCGAATACGCCGCTACTTGACCGAGCTGGCCAACTGATCGGCATACGGGGCAGTGAATTTTCCGACAATGGGAAGCTCCGCGCGGACACCGCCGGTGTTGTTCGCCTGGACCATGGCCATGATCCAGACGACGACCGCGAAGACCGCGACGGCGAGTCCGGCGAGGCTGAAGATGATCCCCAGGACTCCGAGGAGCGAGCCGACGATGCTCAGAACAATATTGACCACCGAGACCGCCCCGAAGAAGACGATCGATTGCGAGGCATGGAATTTCACATCGGGATCGTTCTTTCCCACAAATAGGAAGATGATTCCGGTGAGCCACCCCAGCGCGTACGACAGGATCGCGCTGGTCTTTTTGTCCAAGCCGGCGGACTGCGGTTGGTTCGCGGGAGGTTGAGAAGATGTCATGAGGTGAGTAGACGCCACGCGCGCCTCCTACCGATCCCAACTTTCAGCACGAACCCACAGGTCGCGGGCCAGCCGACGACCGGGATCCCGGACGTGGTTCTCGTGACGAGATGGCTGCCAACGAGCTCGAAACGCCTGGGCGATAGCTCATTACACAATCGAGCACCGAAAGCGCCAGCAGGATCGCCGAGTCGCACCGCCACCACCTCGAACTGATCGAGACCCAGAACATCCAAGAGCTGTGGCCTGAAGACCAGCTGTTCTGGAGCAACGAACCACCACCGGTATCCCAGGGGAGTGAGCCGCCCAGACGATCGATCGTGATTGCCAAAGAGCAGTGAGTCAGTACGAATTCCGGAGGCCCGCACGCATATCCGAGTAGATTTTTCAGGGACGGCCTCAGGGTTTGTCCGGATGTTCGGAGCCGCAGCCGTCTCTACGGTCTGGATATGCGGATCGGGTGGGTGGTGACAGTGATGGCGCTGGTCGGAGCAACAGGGTGCGCGAGTGTGACCACCTCGGCGCCGCAGCCCGTGTCCACTACCCCGATGGCGTTGTCGCCCAAGCGAGTCGAGCGGATTAAGGACGGTATCGACCGGCTGGTACACGCAGGGACCACCGGGGTGATCGCGACTCTCACCGAAAACGGGCAGACCATCACTCTTACTGCCGGAGTCGGAGACCGGACCGGCCGAACAGCGATTCCGGTCGCACCGCCGCAGCAGGTGCGGGTCGGGAGCATCTCCAAAACCTTTGCGGCTGTCCTCATCATGCAATTGGTATCCGATGGGCGGCTGCGGCTCGACGAACCCGTCGATTCCTACCTGCCCGGATTGCTGAACGGCGAGGGCGTGGACGGGCGAAACATCACCGTCCGCCAGATCCTGCAACACCGCAGCGGACTTCCCGAAATGTCGAAAGACCCGGAGCTCGATGTGGTCCGGGCCGCCGCCGACGGCCGCACTTTCACCCCGGCGCAGGAGATCGCCGTGGCGCTCCGGCATCCGGCGCAGTTCTCGCCGGGAGAGCGGTTCAAATACACCAATACCAACTTCATCGTGGCGGGCATGCTGGTCGAAAAGGTGACAAGCAGGCCGTATTCCGAGGTGCTCGCCGAGCGCATCACCACCCCGAACCAACTCTCCGACACCTATCTACCCGGACCGGGAGAGGTCAGCTTCCGCGGCCCACATCCGCAGGGCTACACGCTGGTAAGTGGCGTGCCCACCGACGTAACCTCCATCGAGCCGTCAGTGGCCTGGTCGGCGGGCGCACTGATCTCCACCGGCACAGACCTGAACCGCTTCTTCACAGCCCTGCTCGCCGGAAAGATCATCGGCGACGCGCAACTGCGCGACATGCTGACGATGCTGCCCCGGTCGTCCGACAGCACCTCCGAATACGGCCTCGGCATCGGCGCTATTCAGCTTTCCTGCGGTGTCAGATATTTCGGCCACACCGGCAACATCGCCGGCTTCACCACCATCTCCGGCGCCATCACGCAGGGCCGTGCGGTAACGATCGCCATCAACGACTCCCCGGCCGACGAGCCGAACTTCACCGACGTGCTCAACGACGCCCTCTGTCCCTAGCCGACCATTTGATCGTCCGATACCGGCGTCGGCCGATGAGGTCAGCGCGGTATGCGGCTATACGGGCGTTTCGAACTTTTCAATCGTGGGTGTGTCCCGCGGTCCGGCCGCCACTGAACGAGTGATCGGCCGGTCCGGCGGGTTGTGGGTCGCGTCTACAACCGGAGGTCACTTTCCGGTCTCGCCCGGTACGAGCGACGAGATCTCCAGCAGGTGGACATCGGCGTTGGTACAGGCGCCTATCTCCCAGGTCAGGAAGAACGACTCCGTGTTGTCCGGCGGGTAGATCCGCAGGCCGGCGGCAGTGACCTGCTGGCATTTGTTGCCGTAATTCCCGGCATCGGTGATGCGGAGTACGGCGGAGGCCTTCTCGTTGATGCCCAGGGTGACCGTCGGCTTCGGCTTGTCTCGATCGGCAGGGGCTCCTATCGGGTCGCCGGTGCGGCTGTTGGCGAACGAGACGCCGGGGAATCCGGTCAGGGTGCAGGGATGCATTCCGGCGTTCGTGAAGATGAGCGGGGTGTACGCGCTACCCGCTGCTCCGTCGGACCGGCCCTTGGACAGCTTCAGATCGGCGGTGCGGCACAGCGCGGGGCCGGTCGGCGTACCGCCGGTGGCTGCGGAAGTGGTGGTGCCCGGGGCAGGTGTGCCGCCGTCGGATGCGGTGGCAGTTGCGGTTTCAGGCCCGGTGACAGTCGACGGGGAGGCACCGGTGTTGTCGGGCCCACATCCCGCCAGTGCCAGTGTGCCGACCGCGAGCAGCGCTGCGGTGATGGTCTTCAGGGCTGTCATCGGTCCCTCCACATCTGATCGCCACCACCACAACGTGATTCGGATCGCATGTACCGTCAGCACCGCGAATGACGTTGCTGTACCTGGCTATCGGATGATGCGCCCGCGAACGTAACACCGTGTCAGCGCAATGGGGACGTAGGCCGGCTGCGATTCGACCACCCGCGCTCCGTCGACCAGCGGGCGAACACCCTGCCGTCGATCTTCCACGCGCCCGCGCTTACCGGCTCGATCAGCGCGGTATGCGGCATGGGCCGTTTGCCGATGGCCTGAAGCTTGTGCCGCAGATGCGGTATGCGCCAGCCGACAAGTAGGACTCAGCGAGGGAGGCACAGTCACGGTCGCACCGGGAGCAGGCGCCTGCCCGCCCCGGTCCCGTTCAGTTCTCGGGCGAAGTCGCGCCGGCCTGGACAGGGCGAGGCGACGGCAGTCACGGCCACGAGCGTGGTTAGGACGACTTCTCGGCGGCCCACGCGGTACAGGCCGCGTGGATCGCACGCTGACCCCGCTGACCGAACCGACCAGCGCCGCACCTCGGAAGATCAACGGGCCGCGGACATTCGGGGCGGATGACCATGTGCAGCAAAGTACTCCGTACCAACGACACCCAGACTTGGGAATTTCGTTCATGGCCTCGGCGGACGGGTGGTCGGAGGTGGGCCAATATCCGGCCATGATCTCGTAGCTGTTGCGGCCCATGAGGAAGGCCCCGGCCTCCCACAGCTGGTTGACAAAGTACTGCTCCTGCTCGGGGTCGTCGATGCTCATCATGACGTCCCGGATTCCGTTGTCCGCGTCAGCGCTTTTACCGTCGAGCGAGACGTAGAAACCCAGAATCAACTTCCGCATGCCAGTGCCTCCATGTGCTGTCGGTATATCCAGAAATATCGACGACGGATCCATCCGATATTCATCGGTGCCGCCAAGATCGTGTACGCGCCCGTGCAAACGCAGCGAGCTCGGCAGAAGGGGATGTCCTGGGCCGCAGCCGGTCTCGCTGCCGGCCCTGCCCTCGCTGGCCGATTCCAACAGCGTGGGAAGCGGCATAGAGCGCGCCTAGTCAGGATCCCTCCCGGCCGGGCGGTTACAGGGCGAGCATGGCGGCAGCGACCTGGTCGGCCGCGGCGTGGCGCAGGGCGGTGCCCATGTCGTCGAGGACGAGCAGTCGCGCCCCAGGGATTTCGGCGGCGAGGACCTCGCCGTTGCCGACCGGGAAGAACGGATCCGCGCGACCGTGCACCACGAGCGTGGGCACGTCGAGCTCACCGAGCCGGCTCCGCCAGCGCGGGGCGCAGTCGATCCGGGAGAACACCATTCCGAGCTGGTTCGCCTGATGCACCGCGGGATCGCTCGACCCCGTCCGGTCCCAGATTCGGGCCGCCGTCGCCTGCGCTTGCTCCGCATCGTTGCCCAGCGGCTCGGCCCCCGCGGCGGCGAACGCCGCGACAGCGTCCCGGTCGGTCCAGTCCGGCAGCGGGCGGGAGAACAGCGCGCCCATGACTGCGTGGTCGTGTTCCGGCAGGTCCTCGTCCACCGGGCCCGGCGCCACCGGCCGAGTGCCGACGAGGGTCAGCGCGGAGAACACGTCCGGGTGGTCCAGCGCGGCGACCTGAGCGACCATCCCACCGACGCCGACTCCACCGAGATGGGCGGTCCCGGCACCGAGCACCTCGACCAGCGCGGCCGCGTCGGCGACGAGATCCCGCAGGTCGTAGTCCGGATTCTCCGGGTCGAGGGTCGTCGACGCGCCGGAGTCGCGCAGGTCGTAGCGGACCACGCGCCGCCCGCCCGCCGCGAGCCGCTCGCACAGCGCCTCAGGCCACGACAACATCGTTGTACCGCCGACCAGCAGGACCAGCGGATCATCCTCGCGGCCGAAGCTCTCGACGCCGAGATCCACACCATTCGCCCGCACCGACGTCATGCCATCTCGAAACGGTCTCGTCATGCCTGGACTCCTGTCTGTCGGTATATCCAGAGGTATCGACGACGCATTCACCGAAAAGTCATCGGTGCCGCCGAGTTCGTGCACACCGCTGCGGACGCCCTGAAATCGGCAGTACCGCGCACTGCCGGCGGTCGGTCAGTCGCCCGAGATGCCCGCTGCCCCTCGATCTTCCGAGCTGCCGCCCTGGCCGGTTCGGTCAGGGCGGTCAGCGGCATGGAAAGACGTTCTGGGCGTGGGTGGTATGTCGCCGCAAGCTCAGGCGGGGCGAACATCGAGAACGAGCACGACTGATGTCGCGATCGAGAACGCGAGGAAGACCGTGGCTCCCAGCATGTTCCGGTCGCCGCTGCGGATGTGGGCGACGATCGCGCCGCCGAAGTAGAGCACCAGCCCGATCGCGGCGGCGATCGCGAAGGGCGGGAACCAGATGCCCCAGATGAGACCGACTGTCGCGGCGATCTGCAGGCTCCCGAGTGCGGTGAGCTGGGACGTGGTGAGGTGGACCGCTTCGGCGAATTCGCGGATCCACGCTGGGCGAACGAACTTCATCACTCCGGACTGGAGCATCGCCACAGCGAGCAGGACGGACAGGGTCAGGGCTGCGATGTGCATGATGGCAACGCTAGGAATCCGATAGGTACCCTTTGGTAACCTTCGGATCGTGAGTGCCCCTGCAGGAATCATGTTCATGTCCGACTGTCCTGCGCGCACAGCAATCGAAGTCATTGCGAACAAGTGGTCGGTAGTCACCCTGTACGCGCTTCAAGACGGTCCCAAGCGGCACAGCGAACTGGTCGCCCTGTCCGGCGGGATCTCCCGGAAGGTGCTGACCCAGACCCTCCGCCGCCTGCAGAGCAACGGCCTCATCGATCGACAGCAATACGCGGAAGCGCCCCCACGGGTGGAATACAGCCTGACCGCGCTCGGCCGGACGCTCCAGGAACCGATAGCGATGCTGACGGAGTGGGCGCAGGTGCACGGAGAGGCACTCGTCGACTTCCAGGAATCGACAGCCGCGAACCAGACGCACTAGGTTCCAGACAGCCCGCCGCTTTGTCCACGTATTCCACGGCTTTGCAGGTTCCGGATGGTCCGAGCTCAGGAATTGAAAGCGCCTTCGGCCAGAACGTCGCCGGTTAGGTGTTTTGTCGGTGCCCCCAGAAGGCCGATCAAAAACTCCATGCCCGACCGGATGTCGGTCCAGCCCGCCTCGGACCGGAGTCGGTCGCTGTCGGCAGTGACCAGGCCATGCAAGGCCGCGAACAGGATGATCGCGAGCCTCTTCCCAGGGGAGGCGGGGAGAGCGCCGGCCGTCTGACACTCTTCGACGATGGCATCGAATTCGCGCGTGGCCCTGTCGCCGATGTCTGTCAGGGGACCGCCGAACGTGGCTATGTCGGGGGTGCCGAACAGCAGGCGATACCGCGCCGGATGGTCCTGGCTGAAGCGAATGACGACGTCGAGTGCGCCGATCAGACGCGCTGTCGGTTCCTCGGGCGCCGCCCGGATCCGCTCCCAGACGTCTGTGATGGCCGTCAAATCGGCTGCGGCGACCTCCGCGAGCAGCGCGAGGCGGCTGGCGAAGTGCTTGTAGGGCGCATTGTGGGAGACACCGACCGCAGCAGCGACCGAGCGGAGGGTAACCGCGGCCTCGCCACCGGAGTCGAGCAGTTCCGCCGCGGCGGAGACGAGTCGTTCGGCAGTGTTCATCGCAGGCATGCGGGTTCCTCCGCCGTGGTCAGGTGGACAAGCTGCTTCGAGTCCTCCCACAGCTTTCGCGCACGTCGCTTGTCGTAGGACAGCTGGGCCGTTCGTACCGCGGAGAGTTTGCCCCTACTTGCCTGGAAGTATTCGCCGGAGCGGTCCAGGTAGTCCGGATCGGTCACGAGCGCCGCCAGGGACGCGCCCGAGAATTCCTGATCCGATGTGGTGACACCGATGAGCCTGATCATCCACTTCATCAGGAATGTGCCCGAGAGCCACCGAATCGGCTTCGGCATCCCCCGCCCGAACCCGGTCCCGGACACGGCACCCGGGTCGAAGGCGATCGAGACCACCGAGCTTCCAGACCTGCGCAGCCGGCGGTCCAGCTCGTAGCAGTACATCACCGTGCTCAGCTTCGAAGTCGAGTAGCGCTTTCCCGTACTCAGCGCCTTGACGCCGTTCTTGCCGTCATTCGCCAGCGCCATCGCGTCGGGCTCGACGGCAGCCCCGACCAACTTGCCGTCGATCGACTCCGAATCGTGAGTGCCGCTCGCGGTGTAGATGACCCGGCCCCCCTCGACGAGGCTTGGAAGCAGCAGCTCGACAAGAAGGAAATGCCCGAGGCAGTTCGTCGCGAACGTCGTCTCGTATCCGTCGGGACTGTAGGAAACCTCCCCGTCGAAACGGCCGCCGGCGTTGCATACGATCGCGTCGAGCGCCTCGATCTCGCCGGCCTCGCGCAACTTGTGGAACTGCGCAACGGCATTCCGGACCGACGCGAGCGACGACGTATCGAGATCCAGCATCGTCACCGACACCCCGTACTGCGTGCGCAGCTCGTCCGCGGTCGGCTGCATCCGTTGCTCGCCGCGCCCGGCCAGCACGATGTCGTTGCCCTTCGCGGCGAGCTCACGCACTGCGGCGAGACCGATGCCTGAATGTCCGCCGGTGATCAAGATTGTGGACACGCCTACCTCCTGGTTGACAGTGACAACCATGTTGACAGTGACAACCCTACGTCTCCTAGGTTGACAACGTCAACCTAGGAGACGTAGATGGCGAAGGGGGCCACATGCGATGTCTTCCCCGTGGTCCACACAGAAGCTGCCCAACTTCGAGAGGGGCAGGTCGGATATGGAGACGCGTTACGCGCGTTTATCGCCGGGCAGGTCGTCGCGACGGCCGAAGCGTTCGAAGCCGGGCTGCGAGTGGAATTTCGGAGCGGCGCGATCACGCTGCGCCCCACCGACGGCGAACTCGTCGGCCCTGAGATCGCTACCCTGTCTGGGTTTGTCGATAGGGCGTGGATGTGTTGGCGACCGGGTGAGGATGCCTTCGAGTACTTCCGCTGACGCACCTCGCCTACAGCCCGACCATCGGCAGTTCAATGTGTATGGCGGTCGAGATGATTTCGGTCCGATGATCTTCTGAACTGCCGTGCGGCGGTCCGATCAGCGCGACCAGCGGCTCGAGAGTGTGCTCACTCCACTTGTTTCCGACTTTCTTTGCATCCGTACTCATTTCGCCGTGCGCGAGCGCGGCTCGGCCGATGTCGTGCCTTCAGATGCCCAATCGGCAGTCCCAGTTGAACTTCCAGGTCCCGGGCTGGCTGGTGGTTGCGTCCGCGCGATCAGCGGCAGGAGAGCGCACTGCCAGGCGGGCATGAACGGCCAACCCAACCGTTCTAAACGTGCACTACAGCTGAGGAATTGGCGTGAAATTACTGTTCTACAGCGGATTGTGCGGGATGGCACCGGTCGCCCGAGACTCGGCAGTGCAGGATGTTGTGGCTGCGCTTGCCGGAGGGCTTCTCGGGCAGCGTGTTTGCCGTTCGGTGAGGTGCGGATCAGTTCTGCGGGGCGGGTTGTGGTTGTGGATCGGCCCACTTGGAGGTGCCTGGGGCGGCTTGCCAGGTGTTCAGCAGGTCGATGCCTGCGGCGATCAAGGTCGGGCCGCCTGCCACCAGGCCACCGATGATTCCGCCTGCCGGGGCCCCGGCAACACCGCCGGGGATGCAGCCGATCGCGATGCTGGCGACGCAACCGACGACGAAACCGATTATCCCGCCGACCAATGCGCCGACCTGACCGGCGACCGACAGCTTGCTGCTGAATTCGTTCAACGCACGCTGGTCCTCTGTGGGAGAGGCGATTGGTTTGAGCGCGAGCTGCTGGTTGGAGATCTGCGCTCCTTCCGGCCTTGTCGGCGTGATCTCTAGAACAGTGTCATCGTTCTTCGTGACCGCTTTGACCGGAACCCGAACGTCCCCGATTCGGTAGTCGAGCGGCATCGACAGTACCGTCGCACCGCTATCGTCCTTGATGTTGGCCACCGGGGTCTTCGGAGCGTCCGACGTCGTGCCGTCCTGCTCGCTCAGCGCGAATCTCGCGCCCCGCAGCGTGGCGACAACCGTCTTGTCGACCACTTTGAGTGAGTACTTGATCCCCGGATCGGCCGGGGCGGCGGGCTCGGCATGCACGGTCCCCAGGTCGGCGGTCAGTGCGCCGGCAACCAGTACGGCAGCCACGGTGATGCTGCGGAATTTCATTCGATGTCCCAATCCGTCGTCGGGTTGCCCACACAACCGTCGCCATGCGAGACATCCTGTCTCCCAATGGAATTCCGCCACGATCAGTGGCGGAAGCGGTGCGGTCAACGGCAATCCTGACCAGGCTAGAACGGGTTGTAGCCGGAAGGGGGCGCTGATGATCCCCGATAGAGCACGCCATGATCGTTCAGTGATGCGGTGACGGATTGCCGACGATGATTTCTGGTTTGGTCCGAAGCCAAAGCGGTTCGGTGGCAGTGTGATCAGAGAGGTCGACCCGAAGCCGGAGGCTCAGCCTCGAACAGCCAGATATGGTCGCTGGTGCCCGCGCCACGACGAGACCCGGCCTGGCCGAGAATGTCTCGGCCGGACCCCGCCGGGACGGGCGGCGTAGTGAATCCGGGTTGCCCCGTGTCGGATCAGATGGTCCAGCTCATCGGGTAGTTGATGATCGGGCGTTCGAACTTGCCGCCGATCGCCTCCATCTCGCCGCATGCGACGACGGCCATTTCCTTCAGCTCATCCATCTGCTTCGGATGTTCCTCGGAATCCCAGACGCTGATCTGCACCGTCGAGCCATCCGGCGAGACGCCGGTGTACCAGTGTAGGAGGTCCGGCAGTTGCTTGATGGCCGGGATCAGGTACTCCGCAGGGATCGTTCGGTCGGCTCCTCCGTCCGGGAAAGTGTTCTGCCGACCTTGCGCCCTGGCTCACGGTCGCATGCGAGACTCTTTGTATGGCCAAGGCTTCTGCTCTTCCGCCAGGGTTTCATTCAGTGACACCACGCATGGTGGTCGATGACCAACTTGCCGCGGTCGAGTTCCTGCGGACGGTATTCGAAGCGGTCGGCGACGTCGAGTCGAATCGACCGACCGAAGTCCGTATCGGCGACTCGCTGGTCATGGTGTCGGCATCTGGCGAACGCGAGGTGTTTCCAGCCTTTCTGTACGTCTATGTCGATGACGTCGCCGCCACATATCAGCGGGCGCTGACCGCGGGTGCAGTCACCGTGGAGGCACCGCTCGACACGCCGTATGGTGACCGCCGAGCCATGGTGCGCGACCCGTTCGGCAACGTCTATCAGATCGCGAGTCGGCGCGGATCCACCGCGTGAGGTTGAGCCCAGCGGCCGCGGATGGTCAGCGGCCGAAGCGATTCCGGCGACAGGCGGCACCGAAGTCTCCCTGAACGATCAGAGGACTGTTTCGTCGTCGGATTCGGGGGCCTCGGTCCGGCGGCGGAGGACGTGTGGGATGCGGGCCGCCGGTGGGATGACGATGCCGGCGTCGGCGAGCCTGGTCGCTGCTTGTTCGGGGTCGGCGGGGTTGCCGACGGTGGGGCCGTGGCCGATGGGGACCACCGAGTGGACGATGGTGTCGGGGTAGATGTGGACGTAGTTGAAGGCTTGGGCGCCGTCGCGTCCGCGTTGGCCGCCCTCGGCGGCGGCCATGTCCTGGCTGTAGCAGGTGGCCGAAGCTACCGAGACCGGGATGCCGGCGAAGGTGGCAGTGCTCGAAAGATGCAGGTGCCCAGCCAGAATGGCGCGGACGTCGGTGCCGTCCAGGACGTCGGCGAGGCGGCGCTGGTCCCGTAGTTCGACCAGGACGGCCAGGTCCTGGACGCAGGGGATGGGCGGGTGGTGCATGGCGAGGACGGTGCCGAAGGGGGCGGGTTCGGCGAGAACCTCACGCAGCCAGGCCAATTGGTCGTCGGTGATCTCGCCCCAGTGGTGGCCGGGGACAGTGGTGTCGAGGGCGATGACGCGCAACCCGTCGAACATGTGGACCGCGTCGAACGGTGCGCCGGAAGCCGCGTCGT
Organism: Nocardia sp. NPDC004711; assembly: GCF_053601595.1. Taxonomy (NCBI): domain Bacteria; kingdom Bacillati; phylum Actinomycetota; class Actinomycetes; order Mycobacteriales; family Nocardiaceae; genus Nocardia; species Nocardia sp. NPDC004711. The sequence goes on from NZ_JBSGCB010000018.1 coordinate 124,187, forward strand.
TCGAAGGCACTACGTCGAGGAGTTCCTCACGCAGCGTCGCCCGGTCGTCGTGATTGCCGGCGACCCACACCACGGGTGCGCCGATCCGTTCGGCCCACGGCTCCACCAGATCCCGCAGCTTGCGGTATGCGCCGGGCTCGCCCTGGTCGGCGAGGTCGCCGGTGAAGACGATGGCGGTCGGCGCGATGCGGCTGGCCTCGGCCTGCCCGAGCAGCGTGGTCAGCCGCGCCTCGGCGTCGACCGCACCGTAGAGCTCGGTGTCGGCGGCGATCAGATGGGTGTCGCTGAAATGGAACAGGACATGGTCTGCCCTCGGATACTCGGCGACTCGCGAGATGTGCACGGACATCCTCCCCGGCATTGGTGGTGTGCGCCCTAGGCTTGCCGACCCTGTCGACTGCGCTTGCCGAATTCGTCGCCAGAATAGCGAAGCCCGTTTCCTTCAGGTTGCCCGCGCCCAGTGACGAGATGCTTGCGGGAAGGTGAGATTTGGATGTCGGGCTAATGCCCGAGGCTACCGGCCAGCACTCGCGGATTCGCCTGCTCCTGTGCATGCAGCAGGGTGAAGAACCGGCGCAGCATCAGGGCAGCGGTGGTGGCCAGACCGGCGGTCAGCCCCCACCACACGCCCGCCGCACCCAGGTGCGCGGGGAACGCGAGCAGCAGCGCCGTGGGCAATCCCACACCCCAGTACCCGACGAGGGAGAGCCGGAACCCGGCCTTGGTGTCCTTGAGCCCGCGCAGCAGCCCGACCCCGATGTTCTGGGCGGCGTCGAAGAACTGCAGCACGATGGCGATCAGCAGTAGCGTGTGCGCCAGTGCCACCGTGGCCGAATCACTGTCGGCCAGGAACGGCCGCAGCACCCAGTCCGGCGCCAGCACATACGCGACCCCCGTGACCCCGGCGACCACTGCCACGCACCGCAGCGCCAGCCACGCCACCGACCGCGCGTGCGCGAACTCGTCCCGCGCCACCGCCTTGCTCACCAGGATCGACGCCCCGTGCGAGAGCCCGATGGCCACCTGGAACACGATGTACACGATCTGATAGACGACATTGTGCGCCGCCAGCGCCGCCGCCCCCAGATTCCCCATCACCAGCGCCAGCACCGAGAACATGCCCGCCTCCGACCCGTAGGTCAGCGCGATCGGCGTCCCCAGCCGCAACTCCTCCCACACCGTCGCCGCATGCACCGGCCATATCCGAACCGGCAGTGTCGCACCGAGTTTCGGATCCCGCCGCACCATCGCCCAGAACACCCCGAAGGTGATCAGGAAAACCAGCGAGGTCGCCACGCCGACCCCGGTCAGCCCCAGCGGGGGCAGCCCGGCCCAGCCGTGCATGAACGTCAGCGCCAGCACCAGATTCAGCACCACCGACCCCAGCGTCACCAGCAGCAGGGCCTGCGGCCGCTGCATCCCGACGGTGTACTGCCGCAACACCTGGAACCACAGGCACGGCACCAGCCCCGGCGCCAGCGCGACCATCATCGGCCGCGCCTCCGCGAGTACCTGTGCATCCTGGCCCAGCCACCGCAGCGCCCACCCGAGCCCGATGAGCAGTGCGCCGCCGAGCAATCCGGCGACGGTCGCGATCAGGAAGCTCGACCGCACCACCTCCCGAACCTCCGCCTCGGCTCCCCGCCCCTGCTTCTCGGCCCGGCTCACCACCGTCGCCACCTGATTACCCGTCCCGGTAATCAACCCCACACACATGGTCCGAATCTGGTTGAACAACACCAGCGCCAACCCACCCGCGGCCACCTCCCGCACCCCGAGCGTCCCCATCAACGCAATATTCGTGGTGGACACCGCAACCTGAGCCAGCTGGGTCAGAGCGATGGGCGTGGCAAGCGAAGTCAGCGCCCGCCCATCGGATTGCCGGAGCGCCCCGATCATTTCGTGGCAGCCCCGTCCGCGTCGGTGGGCGCCGGATCGGGGACCAGAATGGTGTGGGTGGCCGGCCGCCCGGATGCCGAGCCCCGCATGGTCGCGAGCAGCTGGTCGACCATCGCGCGCTGGTCGACCAGCCGCTGCCGGTGCTTCTCGAGGGCCAGGTGGACATCGTTGTCATTGCCGCTCGCCAGCAGCTCGCCGATTTCGTGCGGCGGCATGTCGACCTGGCGCAGCAGGTGAATCAGGTTGGCCTGCGGCACCTTCGCGTCGGCGTAGTCCTCCAGGTTCGCGCCGGTGAGTCCCTTCTCGGCGGCGAAATTGTCCGGCAACGCACGATGGAGGTGACGACGCACGGTGAGTTCGCCGGGGTCCGGCCGGCTGGGCGGTGTGTAGGTCTTCAGCAGGTCCACGACCTCGGTCTCGCGTTCCAGATCGATCAGGTCTCGGTCGCTCATCCAGGTGGCGTCGAAAACGGTGTCCAGGTACTTCTCCCCGTCATCATTGATGATGACGACCACGGTGGAGAAGTCCGGGTACTGCTCGAGCCGGGTCAGGGCCGCGTACACCGAACTTCCGGAGGAACCGCCGATCAGCAACCCCGCGGTGGCGGCCAGTGCCCGGGCGGTGGCGAACGCGTCGACGTCGGAGACCTTCACCCGATCGCGTTCCTCGATCAGGTGGAGATCCTGGTCCACATGGATGCCGGGGGTGGCGCCGAGCGGCGTTCCGGTGCCCGACTGCCAATAGTCGTGGGCCGGACCGCCGAAGGCGATCGACCCCTCGGGCTCCACGCCGACCAACCGTGGCGCGCATCCGTGGTCGCGCAGCCCGCGAGCCGTACCGAACAGCGAACCCCCGGTGCCCACAGCGCCGACCAGAATGTCGATCCGCTCGAGATCCTCGAGCAGTTCCTCGGCCAGTGCGTGGTACCCGACGCCATTGGCGAGGTTGTCGTGCTGAGCGGGAAAGTAGGCGCCGGGCCCCGCCTCCTGCGCCATCTGCGCCGCGCGTTCTTCCCGCGCCGAGGTCGAGAGGCCGTCGTCGCCCTCGTCGGAGACGAATTCGAGCTCGGTTCCCATCGCGCGCATGGCATTCAACTTCGCCGGGCACGCGTGGTGGTCGACCACGGCCGTGAACCGATATCCGCGTTCGCGCGCCACCACGGCCAATCCCAAACCCGTATTGCCGGAGGTCGATTCGATGATATGGCCGCCCGGGCGCAGCAGCCCGCGCTGTTCCGCGTCGAGCACCATGGCCCGGGCCATCCGAATTTTGGCGGTGCCCGTCGGGTTCATGGTTTCGAGCTTCAGCAGCAGCCGTGTCCCGGTTTCGGGGCTGACGGCCAGCTCGAATAGCGGTGTCCGTCCGATGAGCTCGGACACTCGCCTGACAATAACCGGCATCGAGTACTTCTCCTCGGGAAAGTCGATGGAGCGTGTAGCGGGCGGTGAGCGCGAAACTGTTCAGATCGGGAAACCGTCGGTGTCGAAGGTCCAATCGAATTGTCGTCCATCCGGCGAGCTTCGCAACACTATCTTCGGCGGTATGGGCAAGTCGTGGAATGACGACTCATTGCTGTCCATCTGATAACCGGCCGTATTCGGGTAGATGAGCAGATCGTCCGTGGTCGCCGGGCGGGGAAGCGGAATACGACGCCAGCTCAGCATGTCTTCTTCGAGGCAGGAGGATCCGCCGACGCAGGTCGGGGTGGGGTTTCCCGCACTTCGCGGCCACAGGACGGGATCAGGCAGATATTCACTGTCGAACCATTGTTCGGAGAGGCTGAGGCTGGTGCCGTTCGCGGTGACGATGAGGTACGGGACTTCGTGTGCGGTCCTGACTTTCACGCCCTGAATTCCGAATACGGTGCTACCTGCGCTGTCGAGCAGGGCGCGTCCCGGTTCGATCGCCAATCCAATTCCGTATTGGCGCAAAAGCTTTGCCAGATCCTGATGCTCCAGAATGGCCGCCAGCATCGCCGGGCCGGGGACCGGGCAGTGGTAGGGATAATAGGAGTCCGGGGCACGGTCGCGGTGGAACCACCGCGGATTGACGCCGCCGAGGAAGGCTTCCCACGCCCGCGCTGGGACATAATCGACGCCGAACCCGCCGCCGATGGAGATGGTGGTGATGGGATGGCCGAGGCCGCGGGCTTCGCGGCAACGCTCGATCAGCGCCAGGGCCAGCTCGGCGCGCGGTGCCACTTCATAGCCGCTGAGGTGAAAGCTGAAGCCTTCCAGTCGAATCGAACTCGTGTCGACGAAGGTCAGCGCGAGGTCTACTTCGTCGGACGTCATTCCGAGGCGGCTGTCCGAACCTAGTGGCAGGACCCGCAGGAGAACCCGGCTCATAATGTCGATTGCGCACAGGCGTGCGAGCTCATCGAGATCGTCGACGGCGATCAGCGCCCCGGCCCGGGTGGCCAGCTCCAGCAGCTGGTTCGATTTCGCGGGGCCGGTCACCATCAGGTCGCATCCCTGGATGCCTCCGGTCATGGCCGCCTTCAGTTCGCCGACGCTGGCGACATCGATACCGGAACCGGCTTCGGCGCAGGCGCGGACGACACACGCTGCCTTGTTGGCCTTCTTCCCGTAGTAGATCGCACCCGCGACATCGGTGCAGGCGAAGACCCGTTGGAAGGCTTGAATATTCGCAACGATCCGGTCCGGATACATGACGTGGAATGGTCCACCGATGGTTTCGGCCAACTCCCGCAGCAGCTTCGTGTCGGCGAGTAGCTGCTCCTCCCAGTCGGGGCGGTGGGCCGGCATCGGCGCGGCCGTGATGCCGGCTATGCCGGAGGGAACGACGACGGTCTCTACGGAGGCGGACATTTTTCCTTTCGGGTGCGGTGGGTGGCCATCGGCCATCCCCGCAGTGGACCCCCGACCCCGGTCCCCGGCTGGTGGCGTCGATAGCCAACCTGCATAAGAGTTTGTGCGAAACGTTAGACTCAATCGGTTATCGGCCTGATCAATGTCCGAAATAACCTTTACGGGCGAATTTCTGCCGTGAATCCATCGGATCAAGTCGGCGATTCAGTCCCAGAGCGATACTTCGGTGCCCCGCCCCTCGGCGATGGCGCGGTTGGCCAGCGCGTGCGCGACGGCGATATCGGTGAGCACCAGTCCGCTGTTGTAAACGAAAACTCGTTCGTCGTCGGTTGTCCGGCCCGCCGCCCGACGGTCGAGAATCTGGGGTAGCTCGGCATCGACCCTGCGTAGTCGACCGTCGGGACCCGCCATATCGGTTCCGGTCAAAGCCATTTGTTCTGCGCTGGTGGCGATTACACGATCGGCCTCGACGAGGGTGGAGGGCGCCAGGCCATAGCCGACCAGTACCACGGTCGCCCCGGGCGCCAGATCCTTGGCCTCGATCGCCACCTGAGTGCCGGGCCCGGCGGTGGCGAGAATGATGTCCGCTTCGCGCGCCGCCGCGTACGGGTCGCTCACGATGTCGAGTTCGGCGTGCGGATGATGGTGCAGCAGTTGCTGATTCACCGCTTCCAATCCTTCCGGGTGGGTGCCGTAGAGCATGAGTCGGTTCAGCTGCGGATTCGCCGCTAGTAGGTGAGGCAGCGCATTGCGGCCCTGGGTGCCGGTGCCGATCAGCAGGACGCTGCGTGCTCCCGGCCGGGCGCATTCGCGCACCAGCAGTGCCGAGACCGCGGGTGTGCGCAGGGCGCCGACGCGGGCACAGTCCATCAGCGCGATCGGGTTCCCGGTGGCGTCGTCGTACAGCGAGATCGTCGTGAAATACCGCTTGTTCGACCTGTCGTGGTGCGGGTCGAATTTGTAGCTGGTCTTCATGGCCACCACCCGGCGCCGCCCGTCGCGTCCCAGCATCGCGTAGGCCACCGACCATCCGTCGGGATGGGCGACGCTGAGTTTGCGGGGGTTGTCCGAATCGCCGCCCGCCAGTGCGAGATACGCGTCTTCGACGGCCCGCACCACCTCGGCCGGGGAGATCGGGACATCGGCCAGGTCGCTGCGGCTGAGTACGCGGAGCGGGGTGGGGCGGCAGTTCACGTGTGCTGTCCTCGAGTCGTGCGGAACGGTGCCACCACGCGCTGACCGTAGCCGTCCTCCCCGGCCTCGGCGTCGCGGCGGCGTTGGGGCAGGCGAATATTGACCCGCTTGAGCCAGCGGTCGGTGCCGTCGTAGCGGGGGGTGAACGGCACCCGCCCGTGCACCACCACGTCATTGTCCACCAGGAGCAGTTCTCCGGGCGCCAAAGCCGCGGTGAAGCAGACTCTTTCGAGTTCGCCGCTCAAATGCCGGTAGGCGCTGCGGAATTCGTCATCGGCGCGGTCGAGCGGGGTGTACGCCGGGTCGAAACGCAGTGTGGTCCTGCCCGCGTCGTCGCCGAGGGTGGCGATCGGCGGCGCCGGGGCGGCGCCGAAGCCGCTGCCATAGGAGACGTCCGGCAGGATCGGCAGTCGCGCCGTGCTCAGGATCTTCCGCTGCGCCGCATCGAGTTCCGCGTTCCGGATCGAGGACACGGTGGTCGCGATCCGATCGGGATTGCGCAGGCAGCCGAGCATGAGCAGGTTGGCCCGGTCCGGGTGGAAGGCGTCCTCGGTGTGCGGGCTGAGCAGCGCGGTGCTGCTGGCGCCCGACTGCTCGTGTTCGTGGCCGGGCGTGGGCACGATGTTGTTCACCAGCCGCCCCGCCTGCTGGCCCTCCCAGCCGAAGGGTTCACCGGCGCACCGCGCGAGCAGCAGCATGGCGATATCGAGCTGGAAGGAGCCGGACCGTGGTGTCCGGGTTCCGGCCAGTTCGGTCGCCTCCTGCCAGTTGTACGGCGTCGGGCCGAATTCCTCGTCATCGACGGGAAGCCGGCTGATGACCGCCACGCCCGCCGCGGTGGCGGGCGGTCGCATGGCCTCGTGCACGGCGTCGGGCAGCCGTCCGTACTTTGCGTCGATGTGGCGCAGCAGGACCGGGTGCGAGAGGGTGGTCGCGATCTCCGGGCAGCGCCCGACTGTGACGGCGATCTCAGCGGCCACGTGGCGCACTGCCCGGGCTGCGGATTCGGACAGGTCGCGTCGCTTGAGCTGGGCTGGGTGGAGCTGACTACGTTCGGGGAGAACGCTTTTCACCAACGGGAGGGCCTTCCTGGCTGGGCGGTGGCATGGTGATCTTGGCTCGGCGAAAGACGGTATTACCCCCGCGGAATTTTGGCAAGCCTTACCTAAGGGCGTGTCGTAGAAATAGCGGATGGATATGGGATTCCCGCGCGGAGGCCGGTCGAACACGATCGTTACCGGCGACCCGGGTGAACCGTGTTCACGGTGTTCGCCTCCACGCCGATCCATCTGGATGATGAATGGGGTGCGTATCCGAATGGCCGGCCTCCGGGCCCCGCTGACCCGCGCCGGCCTGCTGGGCACGGCCGCCGCGCTGGTATTGCTGACCGGTTGCGGGACAAGCAATCTCACGCCCGTCCCGAACGACATGCCACCGGGCGCGGGCGCACCGCTGCCGCCGATCGACCTGGATGCGCCGGGGCGCACCGCGATTCAGCTGCGGGACTGGGCGGAGGAACAGCACGGGCCGACCGGCATTCCGGTGCTGGCCCTGGAGGCCTACGGATACGCGGCCGCGGTGATGGCACGGTCCAAGCCGGAGTGCGGGATCGGCTGGACCACGCTGGCGGGCATCGCGAGCGTGGAGAGCCGGCACGGCACGCACGGCGGTTCGCGCATCGCCGATGACGGGACGGTGTCGCCGCCCATTCGCGGGCTGCCACTGGATGGTTCGCCCGGGCGCGCGCGGATTCTGGACGTGAGCTCCACCGAGGCGAATCCGGTGTACGTCCGGGCGATGGGTCCGTTCCAGTTCATTCCGGAGACCTGGCAGCGCTGGGGTGTGGACGCCAACGGCGACGGCAAGATCGATCCGGACAATATCGACGATGCGGCCCTCACCGCCGCGCGCTACCTCTGCGCCATGGGCGGCGACCTCACCGGCGCACCCGGCTGGCAGCAGGCGCTGCTCACCTACAACCAATCCACCAGTTATATGAACACCGTCCGCTACCGCGCCGCCGCCTACAGCGTGGGCCGCAGTGTCTGATTTGCCCTCCGCTCCGCTCCGGGCAGGTTCGCGGCGCTGGAGTCTCGTTCTTTCCTCCTCCGCTTCGCTCCCCCGCTACAAGCGCGGGGACGCGGAGCGCAGTCCAGAACGAGACGCGCCGCGAACCTGGTGTGTGGTCGTAGTAGTCGGGGAGTGTGTATATCTTGCGGGCGCGCCGACGGGGGGATGCGGCGGCGCGATCCCGGCACAGTAGGCTCGTCAGCGCACGGGTTCGCCGTGCGACCTGCCGAGTCAGCAGCCGAAGGAGTGTCGTTTCGTGGCCATCATCGAACAGGTCGGAGCTCGCGAGATCCTGGATTCGCGTGGCAACCCCACTGTCGAGGTCGAGATCGCTCTCGACGACGGCACCCTCACCCGCGCGGCCGTGCCCTCCGGCGCGTCCACCGGTGAGCACGAGGCCGTCGAGCTGCGTGACGGTGGCGACCGCTACCAGGGCAAGGGCGTGCAGAAGGCCGTCGAGGGCGTCCTCGACGAGATCGCCCCGGCCGTGATCGGTCTCGACGCCGTCGAGCAGCGCACCGTCGACCAGACCCTGCTGGATCTGGACGGCACCCCGGACAAGTCGCGCCTGGGCGCCAACGCCCTGCTGGGTGTTTCGCTCGCGGTGGCCCGCGCGGCCGCCGAGTCCTCGGGCCTGGAGCTGTTCCGCTACGTCGGCGGCCCGAACGCCCACGTCCTGCCGGTGCCGATGATGAACATCCTCAACGGTGGCGCGCACGCCGACTCCGGCGTCGACGTCCAGGAGTTCATGATCGCCCCGATCGGCGCGGCCACCTTCAAGGAGTCGCTGCGCTGGGGCGCGGAGGTCTACCACACGCTGAAGTCGGTGCTCAAGTCCCAGGGCCTGTCCACCGGTCTGGGCGACGAGGGCGGTTTCGCGCCGTCGGTCGCGAATACCCGTGCCGCCCTGGACCTGATCGCCTCGGCGATCGAGAAGGCCGGTTTCAAGCTGGGCAGCGAGATCGCGCTCGCGCTCGACGTGGCCGCCACCGAGTTCTACACCACCGGTGAGGGTTACAAGTTCGAGGGCAAGCTGCACACCGCCGCCGAGATGGCCCAGTTCTACGCCGGCCTGCTCGGCAACTACCCGATCGTCTCGATCGAGGACCCGCTGTCCGAGGACGACTGGGACGGCTGGGTCTCCCTGACCGACCAGATCGGCGACAAGGTGCAGCTCGTCGGCGACGACCTGTTCGTCACCAACCCGGACCGCCTGGAGGAGGGCATCGCCAAGGGCGCGGCCAACGCACTCCTGGTGAAGGTCAACCAGATCGGCACCCTGACCGAGACCCTGGACGCGGTCGAGCTGGCCCACCGCAACGGCTACAAGACCATGATGAGCCACCGGTCCGGCGAGACCGAGGACACCACCATCGCCGACCTGGCGGTGGCGGTCGGCTCCGGCCAGATCAAGACCGGCGCCCCGGCCCGCTCGGAGCGTGTCGCCAAGTACAACCAGCTGCTGCGTATCGAGGACGCCCTGGGCGACTCGGCGCGCTACGCCGGTGACGCCGCCTTCCCGCGATTCGCGTTCGAAGGCTGAATAATCGGTAGCTCGAGCCCCGACCCGGACCCCGAGAGTTGGGACTACTACTGAATTTCGAGGTGTGAGATGACGGAGCGACGGGCGCGCGGAACTAGTCCGGCAGGACGAAGTGACCGGCGCCCGTCGCGCTCCGCTCGCGCCAAGAGCGGCTCGGCCGGGAAGCGGAACGAATCCGCCGCCGTCCCGAAATCCGGTGCCGCCGCGAAATCTTCGAGCTCGAGCAGTAGCCGCGCGACCTCCGGGAAGCCGGCTCCCAAGCGTCGCACCGCCCCCAGGGCGGCCACGAAATCCGAACGGCACGAACGCAAGATCCTCGGCCTGTCCACCGGTCGCGCTGTGCTGCTGGCCGCCGTGCTGGCGGGGCTCGCGCTCACCCTGGCGGTGCCGCTGCGCACCTACTTCACGCAGCGCTCGGACGCCGCCGAGCTGGCCGCTCAGCATCGCCAGCTGGAGGAGGAGGTCGTGAGCCTGCGCGATCGCCGTGCGCAGCAACAGGATCCGAACTACATCAAGGCCGAGGCCCGGGACCGCCTGCGCCTGGTGATGCCGGGGGACACGCCCTACATCGTGCAGATCCCCGAGATCGAGCAGCCGGCCATCCCGACCCAGCCCGCCAAACCCCGGGAGCCCGACCCCTGGTACACGCAGCTGTGGCACAGCGTTTCCTCGCCGCAGCCCGTCGCCGCCCCGGCTCCCACCCCGCCACCCGCACCGGCGCCCCCGCCGCCCGCCCCCACCGAGGAAGGACAACCCAGGTGACCGCAGCCGAGAACGTCCCCGGCGAGCGCGATCTCGCGATCGTCGCCGAGCAATTGGGCCGGGCTCCGCGCGGCGTGCTCGCCATCGCCTACCGCACTCCGGACGGCCTGCCCGCGGTGGTCAAGACCGCGCCCAAGCTCCCGGACGGCACCCCCTTCCCGACCCTGTACTACCTGACGGACCCGCGCCTGACCGCCGAGGCGAGCCGTCTGGAGACCACCGGGCTGATGCGCGACATGTCCGAACGCCTCACCCGCGACCCGGAACTCGCCGCCGCCTACCGCGCCGCGTACGACAGCTACCTGTCCGAGCGCAATGCCATCGAGGACCTCGGCACCGACTTCGCGGGCGGCGGCATGCCCGACCGGGTCAAATGCCTGCACGTCCTCATCGCCCACTCCCTGGCCAAGGGCCCGGGCCTCAACCCGCTCGGTGACGAGGCCGTCGCCCTGGCGGCCGACCACGGCCTGCGCGGCACCGCCATTCCGGCCGACTGGCCGAAATACGAGGAGTACCGCACCGATTCGGAGACCGCCGGCGAATGAGCCGGCCGCGCCCGGATGAACAACTGGCTTGCACCGGTCCGGCGGGCGCGCACCGATGCGGAGCAGGGCGCGAGCTCAGCCGCTCTCGTGAGGTTCGATCGACCGCACCGGGCAGCGGGATGGGTAGGCTGCCGAGGGCGTGGAGTCGGCCGCGCCGCCGCGCGGGCCGGGTGGCCCGCTCGGCGAGATGTGTTCAGAACCAGTCGAATTCAGAGGTCAGGGATGAGCAACGCAGAGTTCGCGCGGAGTGCGGCCCCCGGTGCGGAAGCACACGAGCGGATCGCGGGCGTCGACTGTGGAACCAACTCGATCCGGCTCTTGATCGCCGATGTCGCGCGCGACGCCGACGGTAAGCCGCATCTGACCGACGTGCATCGGGAGATGCGGATCGTGCGACTGGGCCAGGGCGTGGACGCCACGGGTGCGCTGAATCCCGAAGCGATCGAACGCACCCGGGTGGCGCTGGGCGACTATGTCGACCTCATGCTGAAGCACGGTGTGACGCGGGTGCGGATGGTGGCCACCTCCGCCACGCGCGATGCCGCCAATCGCGAGGACTTCTTCACCATGACCGGCGTCGAGCTGGGCCGCGTGGTGCCGGGGGCCCAGGCCGAGGTCATCAGCGGCGACGAGGAGGCGCGGCTGTCCTTCGCGGGCGCCGTCGGCGAACTGTCCAGCGCCGCAGGGCCTTTCGTGGTGGTGGATCTCGGCGGCGGGTCGACCGAGGTGGTGCTGGGCGACGCGTCCGGCGTGCACGCGGCGTACTCGGCCGATATCGGTTGCGTGCGCATCACCGAGCGCTGCCTGCACGGCAACCCGCCCACCCGCGAGGAGGTCGCCTCGGCGCGCTTCTTCGCCTCGGAGCGGCTGGCGCAGGCGTTCGGCGTGGTGCCGGTGGAGCGGGCGCACACCTGGGTGGGCGTGGCCGGGACCATGACCACGATCGCCGCGGTGTCGCTCGATCTGCCCGAATACGATTCGGAGCGTGTGCATCTCACCCGCCTGCCGCTGGCCGACCTGCGCAAGGTGTGCGATCGGCTGATCGGCATGAACCACGACGAGCGGGCCGCGCTCGGGCCCATGCATCCGGGCCGGGTGGATGTGATCGGTGGTGGCGCGGTAATAGCCGAAGTGCTTGCCGATGAGCTGGCGCGGCGTGCCGGGATCCGCGAGCTGATTGTCAGCGAACACGACATCCTGGATGGCATCGCACTGTCCATTGCCTGATCAGATCACTTATCAAGCGGCTGCAGGGCATTTGCCCCTCGGCTCCGCGCACCATGAACATTCCCTTGGCGATTGTGACGCAGGTTAACATCTGAGGTTGCTGTCGGATTGCCTTTTATGGGAGGGTCGCCGGTATGTCAGGAGTAGCTCACGACGCGAAACCGGCCACTGAACGGACCCTGTTCGGCCACCCCATCGGTATCGCGAATCTGTTCGGCGTCGAATTGTGGGAACGGTTCTCGTTCTACGGAATGCTCACGATTCTCGGCTACTACCTGTACTACACGGCCACCGACGGCGGTCTCGGCATGGCCAAGTCCACCGCCACCGGCATCGTCGGCGCCTACGGCGGTCTGGTCTATCTGTCGACCGTGCTCGGCGCGTGGATCGCGGACCGGCTGCTCGGCTCGGAGCGCACCGTCTTCTACGGCGGCGTCGTCGTCATGGCCGGCCACATCGCGCTGGCCATCCTGCCCGGCCTGACCGGTGTCGGCGTCGGTCTGGTGCTGGTCGCGCTGGGATCGGGTGGCCTGAAGGCGAATGCCTCCTCGCTGCTGGGCACCCTCTACGAGAAGGACGATCCGCGCGCGGACGGCGGCTTCACCCTGTTCTATCTGGGTATCAACCTGGGCGCCTTCGCCGGTCCGCTGATCACCGGCCTGCTGCAGGATCACATCGGCTTCCACTACGGCTTCGGCGCGGCCGCCATCGGTATGGCAATCGGCCTCACCCAGTACGTCATCTTCCGCAAGAACCTGGGCGAGCACGGCCGCGACGTGCCGAACCCGTTGCCGCGCACCGCCATTCCCAAGGTTGTCACGGCCTTCGCCGCGATCCTCGTGGTGGTCGCCTTCGCCTGGGCCACCAAGCTGGTGACCCTGTCCAATCTGCCCGACGCCACCACCGTCGTGATCGTCGTGGCCTCGATCGCCTACTTCGCCATCATGCTCACCAGTGAGAAGGTGACCCCGATCGAGCGCACGCGGGTGCGCGCCTACATGCCGCTGTTCATCGCGAACGCGGTGTTCTGGTCGCTGTTCCAGCAGATCTTCACCGTGCTGGCGGTGTACTCCGACGAGCGCATGAACTGGTCCATCTTCGGCTGGACCGCGCCGTCGAGCTGGATCGGTTCCATGGAGCCGGTGTGGATCATCGCGCTGTCGCCGCTGTTCGCGATCATGTGGACCCGCCTGGGCATGCGCTCCCCGAGCACCCCGCGCAAGTTCTCGCTGGGCGTGATCGGGATGGGCGCGGCCTTCCTGCTGTTCACCCTGTTCGCGGGCGGCCACGGCAAGTCGGTGTCGTTCGTGATCGTGTTCTTCATCCTGGGCGCGTTCGCGGTCTCGGAGCTCATGCTCTCGCCGATCGGTCTCTCGGTCACGACGAAGCTGGCCCCCAACGCTTTTCGCGCTCAGATGATGGCCCTGTACTTCTTCTCGGTCGGCATCGGCACCTCGATGTCGGGCGTGCTGTCCAAGTTCTACGACCCGTCCCACGAACTGGTGTACTTCGGCATCACCGGCCTGGTGGCCATGGTTGTCGGCGCGATCGTCTGGGCCGTCGCGCCCTGGATCAGCCGCCACATGGAGGGCGTGCACTAACTCCCGTCGTCACATGCCCGGCATGGCCAGGAATTCGTAGATGTCGATGGTGCCGCCCCATTCGGTGTGCGGATGGCCCTTCAGCACCTCCTGAAGGGCTTCGCTGGAGTCGGCCTGCAGGATGGAGAAGCCGCCGATCCCGCCGTCGGCATTGAGGGATCCGGGTCCCAGCGGCGACCCGAGATCGACGATCGCCGACCCCGCCCGACCCGCCCAGTCCATCCAGGCCTTCATGCCCGCCGCCTGGGCTTCGGGGGTGGTCTGGGCCATCCGCTCGCGAGCGGACTGATCCGACTTGTAGATCACCAGGAATTTGGTCATCGGTGACTCCTGACTGTATCCCGGTCGAATCCGGCTGACCGGGCCTTTTCCGACTGGTTTGCCAATCGTATGCCGATGCTCCGGCCGATGGTGGGAATGGGTGGACGAACGCATCCGTCGACCCGTGCCGGGATACCGGTCGCGAGTACTTAAGTACGACAGATTCCCGGTCACGCGGATCTTCATACCGTGGTGTTCATCAAGTTCGAACCAGCGATCCGAGCCAAAGGGATTCCCATGTTCTTCACCACCCCCACCGACGGCACCACGCTCGCCTACGAGGACTACGGCACCGGACCGGCCATCGTGTTCGTCGCCGGGGCCATGCTCGCTTCCGATATGTGGGAGTACCAGATTCCCTTCTTCGCGGACCTCGGCTACCGCTGCATCGCCCTGGACCGCCGTGGCCACGGTCGCTCCGACCGGCCGCGCGGCGGCTACGACCTCGACACCACCGTCGACGACCTGGCGGCCCTGCTCGACCACCTGGACCTGACCGAGGCCACCCTGGTCGGGCATTCCACCGGCGGTGTGGAGATCGCCCGGTACCTGGCCCGGCACGGCGAATCCCGGGTGGCGCGAGTGGCTTTCGTCAGCTCGATGCTGCCGTTCCTGAAGCTCACCGACGACAACCCGGGCGGGGCTCCGGTGGCGGTGCTCGAGGACATGCTGCGCCGTATCCGCACCGACCGGCCCAGGTGGCTGGCCCGGCAGTCGCAGCTGTACTTCGCCGAGCAGTTCGGCACCGAGGTGTCGCCCGAGCAGTCGGACCTCACCTACCGGCAGTGCCTGTCGACCGCACCGTGGGCGACGCTGAAGATCCAGGAGGCGGTCTTCCACGCCGACAGCCGGGAAGCGGTGCGCGGCATCACCGTTCCGGCGCTGATCGTGCACGGCGACGCCGACTTCTCGGCGCCGATCGACATCACCGGCCGCCGCACCGCCGAGCTGCTGCCCGGTGCCACCTACCGCGAGTACCAGGCCGCCGGGCACGGGCTCTATGTCACCCATGCCGAGCAGCTCGACAACGACCTGCTCGAGTTCATCAAGGCATGACCCGGCAGGCGCGATGATCAATGAAGTTGTGCGGCAATATCCTTCAGCTCGCCCCGCGAGGTGACGCCGAGCTTCGGGTACGCTTTGTAGAGGTGGTAGCCGACGGTGCGGTGGCTCAGGAACAGCTGCGCGGCGATGTCGCGGTTGGACAGGCCCTGCGCGGCGAGGCGGACGATCTGCAATTCCTGCGGGGTCAGGCCGGTCGCGGTGCTGCGCGACGGACCCGGATCGGAATCCGGTGCGCCGGCCGCGGTGAGCTCGTGGCGGGCGCGCCTGGCCCACGGGTTCAGCTCCAGCCGTTCGAAGACCTCGAGGGCCTCGTGCAATCGGGTGCGCGCCTCGGCCTTGCGGCGGGCGCGGCGCAGCCATTCGCCGTAAAGCAGAGCGGTACGGGCGAATTCGATGGGGCGGGCCTCGCGGTCGTGCAGCTCGAGCGCCTTCGCGTACAGGTCTTCGGCATTCTTGTCGTCCAGCAGCGCGCGGCAGCGCAGCACCAGGGCATCGGCCCAGCCCTGTCCCACCGACTCCGCCCAGCCGGCGAAGTTCGCGAAAGGCGCCGCGGCGCGCTCCGGGGCTCCGATCCGCACGGCGGCCTCGATCAGATCCGGCACCGCCCGGGTGGCGCAAATATGATGATCGAACGGCGATTTCATCAATCGCTCGAAGCGCGACAGTGCCGATTCCGCTCGCCCGGCCCCGAGGTCGAGCAGTCCCAGCGACCAGTGCGCCCACGGTGCGCCCGGCGCGATCGCTCCCGGCGTATCCCCGGCTAGGCCGAGCTCGGCCTGCGCCCGGCACTCGTCCTCATCGCCGCGCAGTGCGTCCAGATGCGCCAGCACACTGCTGAGTTGACGCACCCACTGCTGCTGACCGGTGTCGCGGGCGAGGTCGCGGGCCTCGACCGTCGCCGTGCGCGCATCGCGCAGGCGGCCGGTGAAGATATCGGCCTCGCCGGCGAAGAAGAGGACGGTCGGCAGTCGCCCGGCGGCGCCGGCGGCGCGATGCTTGCCCTCCAGGGACATGGCCAGGTCGAAGGCGGGCCCGTCCTGGCCGCGCGCGAGCGCGATGCCGCAGAGGATCGACAGGACCTGGTCGGAAACCTCTCCCCGGGAACGGATTTCGCCGAGAATGTCCGTCAATGCCAAAGGCCGGCCCGGGCCACGCTCGAACAGCCGGCCGAGGAACTGCACCACCGGGGTCACCGGCAGCGCATCCGGCAATCGCAGGTACGCAAGGTGTTCGAGGACCTCCCGCAAATCGGCCTCGCCGAGATACCACCCGGTGTGCATGGCCTGCACCAGCATGTCCGCCGCCTGTGCGGGTCCGGTGGCCGCGATGCTCGTCGCCGCGTCGATCAGCAGCCGGTGCGCATCCGGAAACCTGCCCTGCCAGAAGAGGGCCAGCGCCCGCACCTGGGAAAGACTGGCGCGCAACGATTCCGAGCTCACCTCGCGAGCCGTGCGCCGGGCCAGCTCGGCCGCCCGCTCCAGATCACCCGACTCCAGCGCCGCCTGGGCGGCCAGCGTCTGACGTCGCGTCCGATCCTCCGGCCGATCACTGAGCCGGGCCGCCCGATCGTAGGCGGCGGCCGCCGCCTTGTGGCCGCCGCGTTCGCGCGCGCGAACAGCACTGCGCTCCAAGGCATCCGCCACCTCGGCATCGGGACCGAGGGCCGCCGCCGCGCGATGCCAGGCCCGCCGATCCGCCTGCTCGGGCGCGTCCAGCGCCTCGGCCAGGGCCCGGTGCACCGCCAATCGCTGTCCCAGCGGGGCACGTTGGTACACCGCCGCGCGAATCAGCGGGTGGCGGAACGTGATCGACAGGTCAGCGCCGGTCCCGCGCTGCAACAATCCGGCAGCCTCGGCGGGCGCGAGATCATCGATGCCCGCTCCCAGGCTCGCCGCCGCACGCAGCACGACGGCGGGCTCCGTGGATTCATCGGTGGCCAGCACGGTCAGCAGGGTCTGGGTCCGCTCCGGCAGCCGACTGATCCGGCCGTGGAAGGCCAGCCGCAGCCGATCGGTCAGGGGCAGCGCGCCCGCGGCGAGGTCCGGCGTCGATTCGGCGGCCATCGCCAGCGGCAGCTCGCGCAGGGCCAGCGGATTGCCGCGCGCCTCGGCCAGCAGCCGGTAGCGCACGGCCGGGGTGAGCGCATGCTCATCCAGCAGGGCGGCCGCCGCCTCGTGGGACAGACCGGTCAATCGCCGCTCCGGCAGCCCGGCGGCCTCGAACGATCCCTCGCCCTCGCGGACGCCGAACAGCATGGCCACACCCTCGGCCTGTAGCCGCCGGGCCGCGAACAGCAGCGCGTCCTGCGAGGCCCGGTCCAGCCACTGCGCGTCGTCGACCACGACCAACAGCCCGGCGCCGTCGGCATAATCGGTGAGCAGCGACAACACCGCCAGACCGGTGAGCATGGGCTCGCGCCCGCCGGGACCGAGGCCGAGTGCGCCCGCCAGCGCCGCCCGCTGTGGTTCCGGCAGGCCGGGCAGCCGGTTCAGGGCGGGGCGCAGCAGCAATTGCAGTCCGGCGAACGGCAATTCGGCCTCGACCTCGACGCCGGTGCCCCGCAGCACCCGTACGGCGTCCGCCCGCGCGGCGGCGTATCCGAGCAGCGCCGTCTTGCCGATCCCGGGTTCACCGCGCAGCACCAGCGCCGCGCTGCGCCCCTCGCGCGCACCCTCGATCAGGGTGTCGAGCGCCTGCTGTTCGCGCTCGCGTCCACGCAGCTGCGGAATGTGTTCGGCCACGGTCGTTCTCACACCCTCCCGCCCCGCGAGCGCACCATCGCGACGGGGCATCCTCCTCCATCATGGCGGGTTCCGGATCCGGGACCGATCCGAGCTCCCGTCCCCCCAAACGTGACCTGCCTCACTCGGCAATTTTGCCGAGTTCGATAAGTGCTGGTAGCAGCACACTTTCAGCATGCTATGGGGCTGCGGTTCACCCGATAATCGGATGAATTCTGTCGGACCCCGCCGGAATACTGACCGGAGACCGATGAGTTGAGTGATCTGTCCCCGTCTGCATGGATATGGCCCCCCGGACGGCACTGTCGCCGATTCCGCGTCACCCCCTCGAATACGAACACCCCCGGAGGTTTTCCGATGCCCGATCTATCCGCTAGCTCGACCAAGCAGCGGACGCCAACGGTCATCCGGTTGCTGGTGCTCGCGACCTTCACGGTGATCTTGAACGAGACCATCATGATCAATGCGATTCCGCGGCTCATGACGGATCTTCACGTGACCGAGCGGTCCGCGCAGTGGGTGTCCACGGCGTTCATGCTCACCATGGCGGCGGTCATTCCGGTGACCGGCTGGTTCCTGCAGCGTGTCACCACCCGGCGCGCGTACTCCCTCGCGATGGGTGTCTTCCTCCTCGGTACCGCGGTGGCCGCGATCGCGCCGTCGTTCGCGGTGCTGCTGATCGGCCGGGTCGTCCAGGCCGGCGGCACCGCGGTCATGATGCCGCTGCTCATGACCACCCTGATGACGGTCGTCCCCGAGCACGACCGCGGCCGCGTGATGGGCAATGTCACCCTGGCCATCTCGGTCGCCCCGGCCATGGGCCCGGTCATCTCCGGCCTGGTGCTCCAGATCGGCTCGTGGCGCTGGCTGTTCGCGCTGGTGCTGCCCATCGCCGGGGTGGTGACCTGGTTCGGGCTGCGCAAACTGGAGAACGTCGGTGAGCCGCAAACGGGTTCGATCGACTGGTTCAGCGTGGCGTTCGCGGCCCTCGGCTTCGGCGGGCTGGTGTACGGCCTGAGCAAGTTCGGCGCGGGCAGCGCGCTCACTCCGGCGCTGATCGTCGCCGGCGGTGTGGCCCTGGTCGCCATCTTCGTCTTCCGGCAGGTGTACCTGCAGCGCAACGGCAGCCCGCTGATGGATCTGCGAATCCTGTTGTCCGGCACCTACGCCAAGGCACTGGTCCTGATGGCCGTGGCCTTCCTGGCCATGATGGGCTCGATGATCCTGCTGCCGCTGTACCTGCAGAACCTGCGCGGCCTGAGCCCGCTGCAGACCGGTCTGCTGGTCATGCCCGGTGGTCTGGCCATGGGTCTGCTCGGTCCGACCGTGGGCCGGCTGTTCGACCGGTTCGGCGGCCGCGTCCTGGTGGTTCCGGGCGCGATCGGCATCACGGCCGCCCTCGTCGGCTTCACGCAGCTCTCGCTGACCATGCCGTATCCCGCGCTGGTGGCGCTGCACATCCTGCTGATGGTGTCGCTGGCCGCCGCCTTCACGCCGGTGTTCACGCTGGGCCTGGGCGCGCTGCCGATGCACCTGTACTCGCACGGCAGTTCCATGCTGGGCACGCTGCAGCAGGTGGCCGCCGCCTTCGGTACCGCGCTGGTGGTGACGGTCATGACGTCGCGGGCCACCCATCTGACCGATGGTGGCGCCAACCCGCTCGACGCCCACCTGTCCGGCATGCGGCTGGCCTTCGCGGTCTCCGCGGCGCTGGCGCTGATCGTCATCGTGATGGCGGTGCTGCTGCCCAACCGCGCCGAATCGCCGGAGCCGGTCGAGGATTCGCCCGAGGCCCTGGACGCCTCCGGCGTCGCACTGGTCAAGGACTGACTCTCCGAGCGTGAAAGCGCCCGTGGCCGAAC
This sequence comes from Nocardia sp. NPDC004711, assembly GCF_053601595.1. Lineage (NCBI taxonomy): Bacteria > Bacillati > Actinomycetota > Actinomycetes > Mycobacteriales > Nocardiaceae > Nocardia > Nocardia sp. NPDC004711. The sequence continues at coordinate 143,848 of NZ_JBSGCB010000018.1, forward strand.
GCCACGGGCGCTTTCACGTATCGGCGGTCCGGCACTCTGCATCGATAAGCGTCCTTTATCGCTGAGTGTGTGAGCTGCCCCTTGGTCGGGCTCGGGATTTCCAGTGAACTGAATGGCATGAGCAGCACAGACGAGACCCGGACGGTGATCGAGAACTACATTCGCGCCCTGCGGGCGGCGAGGCGGTCGAGCGGCGCAGCGAGTTCTTCGCGCCCGATGCCACCTGGACGCTGGCCGGGGACCTGCCGACCTCGGGCACCTGGGTCGGACCGGATCAGATCTTCCACGGCTTCCTGCCCGCCATGCTGGCGCGCTTCGACACCACCAAACCCATGAGCCAGCAGGTGCGTGGCGTGATCGCCGATGGGGACCGCGCCGTGGCAGAGTGGACCACCCGCGCGACCACCGTGACGGGCGCGGAGTATGTCAACGATGTAGTCATCGCCTTCCGCGTCGCCGACGGCCGAATCGCGGAAGCCCGGGAATATTTCGACACCGCGTACGCGAATCGCGTGCTGTTCGCCGGTAATTGACGTGCTGTTCGCTGGTAATCGAGAACGTACCCACTGACAGCGGAATACCAGTGCGGCCGACGAGGCTGTCGTGAAGACGGCCGGCGTGGCCGAGATGGAGGAGAAGATTCATGCGAGTACTGATCATCGGGGCCGGCGGCTACCTGGGTTCCGCAGTCGCCGAGCGCTTTACCGAACTGGGTCACGAGGTGGTGGCACTGGCACGGCCGGGTAAGGACGCCGGGGCCGGATTCGAGACGCGCACCGGCGATCTCGCCGATCCGGCATCCCTCACCGCCGCCGTCACCCCCGATATCGACGCCGTGGTCAATCTCGCCACCCCCAGTGGAAACGCGGACGTGGACGCCGCCGCCATCGCCGCCCTCACCGACCCGCTGCGCGGCACCGACAAGCCCTTCGTCTACACCAGCGGCGTCTGGGTTCTCGGCGCGACCGATGGCGCCGACGAATCCGCGGCCACCAACGCCATTCCCATCGTCGGCTACCGCCCGGTCATCGAACGCCAGGTTCTCGCCCTCGCCGATGCGGGCGTCCGCGCCGCGGTCATCCGCCCCGGCATCGTGCACGGCCGCAATGGCGGAATCCCCGCTCTCCTGGTCGATCTCGCTCGCAAGCACAATGCTCCGGTCGTCGTCGCCGACTCCGCTGTCGTATGGCCCACCGTCCATGTGGACGACCTGGCCGACCTCTTCGTGAAGGTCGTCGAATCGGCTTCGGCGGGCACCATCTGGCACGCCGTCACCGAGCCCGCCGTCTCGGTGCTCGACCTCGCCACCGCTGCGGCCCAGGCCGCCGGTGTCTCCGGCGATCCGGTGATCTGGCCCCTCGCCGAAGCCGAAGCCGCCCTCGGCGCTCCCTTCGCCGAAGCCTTGGCCCTCAGCCAATCCGTCACCGGTCACGCCGCCCGCGCCGACCTCGGCTGGAACCCCCAGGGCCCCAGCGCAACAGCCGACCTGAGCGCCGGTTCCTACCGCTGATCAACGTCGACCGGGTGGCCGCCCGCATCGAGCGGCCACCCGGCCTCGCTGGAGTTCCGGCAGCCCGCGTGCCCGGCGGTCCGCCAGCAGCTCCGAAGCCCGAGCGTCGGTGATGGATTCGACCTCGTCGCCCTTGCGCAGGCATCGCCGACCGTCGCGCCGCCGAACTGCGTGCGGCGCAACGATCAAGCCCCGGCGGGAACCTTGTCGAGGAAGCCGTAGACGCGTTCGATGCGCCCGTCCTCGGCGAGGGCGGCGACATCGAAGCCGACGACCAGGGGCTCCGCGCCCGGGGTGCCGAGGTGCCAGGTGAAGCGGGCGATGTGGTGGTTCGCGTCGACCGGAGCACCGAGGCTGAACTCCAGTCCGGCGAACTGAGCCTGGACCGCGGCGATGGTGGCGTCGAGTCCGGCGTGCCCGCGGACCGAGCACAGCGGGTCGGTGTATTCGGCGTCGTCGGTGAACAACTCGGCGACCAGGGCCGCGCGGGCCGAGGCGTCAGTGGTGTTCCAGGCGGTGAGGTAGCGCTGGACGAGTTCGTTGATGTCGCTCATGTCGGTTCTCCTTGCTGGTGCGAACTTGATGAGCACAACGTTATGAAGAATGCCGGACCTGGGAATCTGTCGTACTTAAGTACTCATGACCGGTCTCCCCGCGCCACGGTTCCCCGGTCGTCCGGAGACGGTCCATCACGAATCCGATGTCGTTCGGGCGCGGGATCGTCCGGGCCCGCTGCCCGGCGGGGTCGCTGGCACTGCTCTGTATAGTCGGGCGAACATTTTGTGACGATGGTGGGAACCCGGTGGGAATCCGGGACGGTCGCGCCACTGTGTCCGGGCCGCTACGGCGGTACGGGAGTCAGACCTCACATCGCCACAGCCCTACGTGCGGGGACGCGGGTTCCCCGAGAAGGTCTCTGCGCGCATGTCTGTCGATTCTGCTTCGAATTCCGCTGTCCCCGCGCGCCGTCGGTTGCGGCATGTCCTGCACGACTGGTCGCGGCGGGACTGGATCGAGGCGGGGGTGCTGCTCGGGGTGGTCGCGGCGATCCATCTGGTGGCGTTCGGGCTGCTGTTCGGGGCGGTGGCGCCGCACAGCTATCAGCTCGGGTCGCAGGTGTTCGGGGTCGGATTGGGTTTCACCGCCTACGCGTTCGGCCTGCGGCACGCGTTCGACGCGGACCACATCGCGGCGATCGACAATACGACCCGGAAGCTGATGGCCGATGGGCAGCGGCCCAAGTCGGTGGGGTTCTGGTTCGCCATGGGGCACGCGACGATCGTGTTCGTGCTGGCGGCGCTGGTGGTGGCCGGGGCGCGGGTGGTCGGCGAGCTGGTCGACGACGATTCGCCGACCCGCAAGACCCTGGGTGTCGTCTCGACGGTGGCGTCCGGATCGTTCCTCTATCTGATCGGGCTGCTCAATGTGGTTGCGCTGATCGGGATCTGGCGGGTGTTCCAGCGCAGCCGGCACGGCGAGTTCGATGCCGAGGAGCTGGAGGCCGCCCTGCAGGCCCGCGGTGCACTGGCCCGGCTGCTGGGCCCGGTCATGCGGGCGGTGCGCCGGCCGGCGCAGGTGTATCCGGTGGGCGTGCTGTTCGGGCTGGGCTTCGACACCGCCACCGAGGTCGCGCTGCTGGCCCTCGCCGGTTCCGGGGCTGCGGCCGGGCTGCCCTGGTACGCGATCGTGGTGCTGCCGCTGCTGTTCGCCGCGGGCATGAGCCTGATGGACACCCTCGACGGACTGTTCATGAACGTGGCCTACGACTGGGCCTTCTCCGAACCGATCCGCAAGATCTACTACAACCTGACCATCACCGCGCTGTCGATCGCGGTGGCGCTGGTCGTCGGCTCCATCGAACTGATCACCGTCCTGCACGACGACGCCGACTTCGTCAACCCGATCACCGACTGGATCGCCGGAATCAACCTGAACAATGTCGGATTCGGCATTGTCGGACTGTTCGTGCTGGCCTGGATCATCGCCGTCGCCTACTGGCGCTGGGCCAAGGTCGAGCAGCGCTGGACCTCGGCCCCGTCGGAATGAATCCGGCCTGCTGGCCGAAGTGTGCGCACCGCCGGCGGTGAACCCGGGCGGGACCTGCACCGTCGTATCGACGTGTGCCCGATCCCGCCACTGCATTCATGGGATGACATGAGGTCGAGAAGCCCTCTGGCACAGGCGTTCGCGTGGTGATGCGACGATGGAGCTCGCCATGACCGACCCACTCGTGACCCCGGTGTCGCGTGCCGTGCGGGCGGCGATTTTCGCCGTGATCGCCGTCGCGGTGTCGGCCGCTGGGCACGGTCACGTGGTCGGGCACGGGCTGTCGTTCTCGGCCCTGGTAGTGGCGTGCGGCGGGACCGCCGCAGTGGCATGGGCTTTCGCCGATCGGCAGTGGGGTGTGCTGCCCATCGTCGGTGGTCTGGCCGGCATGCAGTTGGTGCTGCATCTGTGGTTCGGGCTCGCGCCGATGTCGGGCGGCCACATGAACCATGTTGCTGGGATGAGCGGCGCCGTGAGCGCCGGGTCCAGTACTCCTGCGATGATCTCGGCGCACTGCCTGGCCGCGATGTTCTGCGGCCTCTGGCTGTGGCGCGGTGAACGGGCTTTGTTCGCATTGCTGCGCGCGCTGTATGCGCGTTTTTTCGTGCCGCTGCTGCTCGTCTATCTCCATCCGAGTGTGCCCGCCGGTCTCCCGGCCGGGCGGGTGGCGGAGCACCGGGTTCCGAAGCCGTCGGAAACCCTGCTGCGGCATGTGCTGGCTCGACGCGGCCCGCCCGCGTGTGCATTCCAGGTCTGAACAGTTCACTGCCGGTGGCGAATTCGCCCACCGGTGACTGATCGACCGCCCCCTTCGCGGTGCGCCGCTGATCGTGCGGCGACCGATTCCGATCGACGTCTCATTGCTGTGGCGTCTGCAATCGAAGGCTTGGCAATGCACCTAATCCCTTCCGCGCCAGCGTCTGCGCGCGGCCTCGTCCGGGCGAACCCGGCCCCGAACAGTCCCGCGGTCTCGGCGGATGATCAGCTGACCGCGCTCGCGCTGGCCGCCGGTCGTGGCGACCGGGGCGCCCTCGAAGAATTCATTCGCGGGACCCAGCGCGACATCTGGCGTTTCACGGCGCATCTGACCGATGTGCAATCCGCCGACGACCTCACACAGGAGACCTACCTCCGCGCGTTGCGCAGCCTGCCCGGTTTCGCCGGCAGGTCCTCGGCGCGAACCTGGTTGCTGTCCATCGCCCGGCGCACCGTCGTGGACCGGATCCGGAGCGCCGCGGTGCGCCCGAAGAAGGCCTCCGGCGACTGGCAGACCGTGATCGATGAACGCTGCGAGCGTGACAGTTCCGACTTCCCCGAAATGCTCGCCATCGCCGACCTTCTGCGCGGCCTGCCCGACGACCGCCGGGAGGCGTTCGTGCTCACCCAGATGCTCGGGCTGTCCTATGCGGAGGCGGCCCAGGCCGTCGGCTGTCCGGTCGGGACCGTCCGGTCGCGGGTGGCCCGTGCCCGGGAATCCCTCGTCCTCGCATGGCAGGAGCCCGACCGGCCCATCGTCACGAGACCGAGCTGAGCGGCGAGTTCGGCGGCAGTTGTCGCAGGATGCCGGCCGTGAGGTCGGGTACCGAGGGTCTGGGAATCGCTGTCAGCGTCCGCTGCAGCGATTCCGCGCGCAGGTACCAGGAACGGCAGTCGGCGCAGGCGTCCAGGTGCCGATCGGCCGATTCGGCCGCGATGGGCTCCTGTTCGCCGTCGATTCGCGCGGACAGCGCTTCGCGGATCGTTTCGCACCTCATGGCTCAATGGTCGCGCAGGCCCGGCGGGAAGTTCCCGGCGGGCCGGACGGCGACGCGGGTCCCGGGCGAATCCGCGGGAACCGGGGCCGCCGTTCGTTCGACTTGTCGGGTGTGAGTGTGCGCGCGGAAACCCCGGCGGTCACGGCTGTCCGCAGCTCGGTGCTGACGGCGCTGCTGACCACGGCGATGGCCCTGTCCATGCTGCCGCTGTTCCTGCTGGGCGCGCTGGGTCCCCGGCTGGTCGGCGAATTCGGCATTGCCACACGGCAACTGGGATTACTGGTGGCTGCCGGGTTCGGGGTGGCGGCGGTACTGTCGCCGGTGGTCGGTCCGATGGTGGCGGCGCTGGGAGCCCGGCGCTGCCTGATCGGAATGTTCGCGCTGTCCGCGCTGGCCCTCGCCCTGTTCGCGGCGGCACCGGGCTACGCGGGGCTGGTGGCGGCGATCGCGGTGTCCGGGCTGGGACAGGCCCTGGCCAACCCGGCGACGAATCAATTGATCGCAACCCGTGTTCCGGCCGCCGTGCGCGGTGCCGTGGCGGGATGGAAGCAGTCGGGCGTGCAGTTCGGCGCGTTTCTCGCGGGACTGCCCCTGGCGGCGATCGCGGGCGCGGTGAACTGGCGCGCGGCCGTGGCCACGGCGGCGGCGATCGCGGCGCTCGCGGTGGCGGCGGCGCTCACGGTGGTGAAAGATCCGCAGCCGCCGCGTCTTCCACCACTGGTGGTGGCACGCCCGCACGGCGACGCGGGCTGGATGTGCGGCTACTCGGTACTGCTCGGGACCGGAATCTCGGCGATCAACACCTATATCGCGCTGTACGCCGCCAAGCAGCTGGGGCTGTCCGCGGGCGCGGCGAGCACCCTGGTCGCCGTGCTCGGCGTCGCCGGAATCGCCGGGCGAGTGGGCTGGACCCGATGGTCGTCCCGATTGCCGACCCCGGCGATCCTGCTGGGGCCCTTGGCCCTCGGCGCGGCGGTCGCGGCGCTGGGAATTCTCACCGGGACCTGGTGGAGCGGGTGGGTGTGGCTGGGCGCGCTCGGCATCGGCTGCTGTGCGGTCTCGGCGAATGCCGTCTCGATGATGACCGTCATCGCGACGGCCGCGCCCGAGCACGTGGGCCGCGACTCGGCGGTGGTGTCGGCGGGGTTCTTCGCCGGATTCGTCATCGGGCCACCGGTTTTCGGTGCGCTCGTGGACGCCTCGGACGGCCGCTACGGACCCGCGTGGACCCTGGTGTCGGGGGCGTTCCTGGCGGCCGCAGCGGTGGCATGGTGGTGGCGTGCGCGGACCGCGCGACGAGCGAAGCCTGATGCCTGATGACCTCGGAGACGGGTCGAATGGGCCGGACACTCCCGGGCATGCGCGCAGCCGCTGCACTGGAGCCGATCCTCGACAGGATCGCGGTCACCGAAGCGGCTGTGCGAGACCGATTTCCGCTGTACGCCGAGCCGGACGCGGGGGAGTGGACGACGACCCGCCGCGGCTCCTGGGCGGCGGGGTTCTGGGTCGGACAACTGTGGCTGCGGGCGCGACTGACGCGGGATACGCGGCACCGGGACGTCGAGGTACTTGTCGGCGAGCATTTTTCGACCGGTGAGTCGCCGGGGCGACTGTTGAACGGCCGCTACGACCTGTCGCGCGGTCTGGCGATCCGCCACGAATTGATCTGGGGCGACTTCTTTCTCATGCTGGCGCTGGCGATCCTGTCCGGCGAGGTCGATCCAGCCGAACTGTGATCGCCCCGCCGGACACGCCGCCCAGCCCGGCCCGGCCGCTCAGCCGTGCATCGCCGCGGTGAGCTTGGCGGCGGCGTCCCGGTACACCGAGAGCAGATCCTGGTCCTGCGTGGGGTAATTGGTGAGATCGATCTGCTTGGCGGACGAGCCGGGCAGCACCTGGCCGGTGCTCATCTGCTCATTGCCCAGCACGTACTGCGGATTCTTGGCGGAGAGGTCCGCGACCTGCCCCGGGGTGATGGGCGCCGGACCATAGGTGCCGAGCACCTGCGCGCCGGACAGCTGGGCGGCGAAGCCCATGAACGCCTGCTGCACCACCTTCGGCGGCTGCCCGCCCGGCCAGGCGGTCTTGACGTCGGTGGCGAGCTTGCCGTACTCGGTCTCGAAATCGACGATCCATTTGTCGGCGGTGGTGCGGGTGCCGAACAGGTCGCCCAGGCGGCGCACCTCGGATTCCATGGTGTCCTTGGCATTGTCGAGATTGACCTCGACCAGCTTGGCCTTGGATCCGGCCGCGTCCTTGATCTTGCCCGCGAAGCCTTCGAACTGCGCGTACAGCACGAAGTCGGCCTTGGCGACCGTGGCCAGATCCGAGGGCTTGGGATCGTAATCGGGGGCGTGCTTGATGGCGGCGGGCACGATGACCGTCACGTCGGAGGCCCCGGCGGCCTTGGCGAACGCCGCCTCCCACGAACTCGCGGCCACCACATGCGGGCCGTTGTGGTCATGGTCGCTGCTCGAGGAACAGCCGGTGGCAACGGCCGCACCGGTGATCAGTGCAACGGCACCGATCGCGATGCGCGCGAGCCGGTTTCGTCGGATGAGGGCCATCCTCGTCTTCTCCAATCGGGTATCACATGAACGACGAGGGCGACGGCCCCCGCCAAGAGCACCAGGACCGGACCGGGCGGCAGGTCCAGTGCCACCGCGAGCGTGAAGCCCGCGATATTCACCACCACGCCCACCACGACCGCCGTGATCGCCATGGTGGTCAGCGAATTCGCGAGCCGGCGCGCTGCCAGGGCGGGCAGCAGGGTCAGCGCGTCCACCAGCAGCGCGCCGGTGAGCCGGATGCCGGCGGCCACCGCGATCGCGACCAGCACGAGCAGGATCAGGGTCAGCCGATCCACCCGCACGCCCGAGCAGGCAGCCAGCTCCCGGTCGTGCAGCAGCAGTCCGATCTGGCGGCGGCGGAGCACGAACAGCAGCGGCACCACCGCGGCGAGCACACCCAGCAGCACCACATCGGCGGTGCGGGTGGCCAGGATGGATCCCCAGAGCAGTTCGAACGCGCCATTGGCGTTGACGCCCGAGATCGACAGCACCAGCAGCGCGCCCGCAATGGACAGGCTCATCAAAAGGCCCATGGCCCCGGACAATCCGGTGCGGCTGCGGGCCAGCGGCGTCAGCGCCGCCCCCGATCCGCCGCAGGCCACCAGGGCGCAGAGCATGGGGTCCAGCCCGGTCAGCATGCCGACCGCGATGCCGAGCAGCGCCACGTGCATCATGGCGAACCGCACCGGCATGATGTCCAGCCCGATGATGACCACGCCCACGATCGGCAGTCCGACCGCGCCCAGCACCAGCGCGAACAAACCGCGCTGCACCGGAGCCAGCTGCCACACGTCCATGAAATTCGCCGCACTGTTCACACGATCTCCTCATGCCGGGCGGGGATTTCGCGCAAGCGGCCGTCGGCCATCTCGAGCACGCGATCACAACGGTCGGCCAGCGCGCGATCATGGGTGACCACCAGCACCGTCACGGGCAGCGCCACCAGCAATTCGACCGCTTCGGCTTGGCCGGCGAAATCGAGTGCGGCCGTGGGCTCGTCGGCCAGGAGCAGCCGTGCGCCCGCGGCGAAGCAGCCGACCGCCCGGGCCAGATACATGCGCTGCAACTGACCGCCCGACAGCGTGTCCAGCGGCCGATCCGCGAAGTCCGCCACGCCGAGCCGCTCACCGGCCTCCAGCGCCGCGCCGAGATCGCCACTGCTGACCAGCAATTCGCGCGCCAGCAGCGGAAACCGGCCGGACGCCTGCCGCTGCGGAATCCACGCGGCGACCTTGCGCCGGCGGTCCCAATCCCGTGCCGACCGCGCCCGATCCCCGTCCACGGCAATGACACCCGACGACACCGGGTGCAGCCCCAGCAGCGCGCGCAGCAGTGTCGTCTTCCCGGACCCGTTGGTACCGGTGAGCGCTACCCGCTCACCGGGCTCGACCACCAGATCGACCTCTCGCACGACCGGCCGCCGGTCGTGCGCACAGCACACCCCGGTCAGCTCCACCCTCGATCCCGCTCGCACCCTCAGCTCCCACTCGTCGTCGATCCACAAGTCGTGCCGCGAATCGATTCGGTTCCCGGGATTTCGAGGTCGCCGTCCGCCGCTGCCCGCCTCTCGCGGACGAACCGGGCCAGGGCCGACGTGGCTCGATCCGCGATCCACCCTCGGCTCGGCACAACGGGTTGCGATGGTCTCCGCCTGAATCAGCTGGGACAGAGGCGACTTCGTCGCGATGTGAACAGCTGTCGTGCCGGCGGACGACTACCACGGGCCGGCGATCGCCGTAGTGGGTGGGGCGTCAGTGGGCGGGCGGTCGACCCTGGCCGGAGTAGTCGCGCAGGAGGCGGCGAGCGGTGGCGGTGATGTGGAATTCGTCGGCGCCGTCGAGGATCCGGGCGGCGCGCGCGGTGCGCAGCAGGCGGGGGAGACCCGTTGCGGCGGTGAGACCCTCGGCGCCGTAGACCTGGATGGCGGCATCGACGGCGGTGCCGAGGGCGCGGGCGGCGGCGGTCTTGGCCAGGCCGACTTCGATCTGGGCGGGGGCGTCGGCGGCCACCGGGCGGGCGGCCTCGGCGGCGAGCAGCCGTGCCGAGCGGAGCTGTAGTTCGGACTCGAACACCAGCTGCTGGATCAGTTGGCGATCGGCGAGAACGCCGTCGCCGAGCCGGCGTTCGCTCGCGCGGCGGGCGAATTGTTCCACGGCGCGCTGGGCCTGCCCGATCCAGCGGAGGGCGCGCAGGGTGCGCCCGAGCGCGAGCCGTTCGGCCGCCAGCGTCATCCCCGCGCCGACCGTGCCCAGCAGGTGCGTGCCGGGCACTCGGACCCGGTCGAATTCGATCTCGTGCTGGCCGCCCGCACCGAGCACGTCGACCTCGCGGATCACCCGGAATCCCGCGGCGGTGGTCGGTACGGCCAGGATCGAGAACGCCTGCCGGGTGGGCAGATTCACGCCGGTGCGGGCGACGACGAGTACCCAGCCGGCACGGGCGGCGGCCGTGATGAACCATTTGCGGCCGGTCACGATCCATTCACCGGACCCGTCGCGGACGGCGGTGGTGCGCAGGCCGCTCGGGTCGGATCCGGCCACCCCGGGCTCGGTCATGGCATACGCCGCCTTGGCGGTTCCGGCCACCAGCTCCGGGAGCAGGCTCGCGCGCAACTCCGGATGCGCGTGTGCGCCCAGCATGCGGACGGTGAGCAGAGCCGAGGAACCGAGCGCCTCGGGCCCGTGATCGCTGCGGCCCTCCAGCTCCGCGAGCGCGAGGTAGTCCGCCAGCGGGACGCCTCCGCCGCCGTGCTCCCGTGGCAGCGGCAGCGCCCAGAGACCGGCGGCAATGGCTTGCTCGCGCAGTGTGGCCCACACCGCACCGTCATCGGCGTCGAGGGCGTCCTCGAGTGGAATGACCTGGGAGTCAACGAATTCCTGGATCCGGCTCGGCAGGGTCGCGGACAGGGCGGACACAGTGGGTGATTCGGGCGACATGTTCCGATCGAACCATTTGTCGGAACTCTTCCACCCTTCCGGCCGACTCGTTGACTGCACACCCGAATCCGGCGGAAGGCGCGCAATGTCGCACACACACGCAACCATCCCGGCGGTCGCTCCCTTGCTCGCGGGCGCGACCGCGACCGTCAGCGGGTCCGGCGCGGCGGCCGAGGTGCTGCGCATCCATCTCGGCGCGCTCGGCGCCGCCGTCACCGTCGGTGATCTGCCCCGTGGCGTGGCGGCGACGGCGCACCTGGCCCTCCCGGACGGCACCCGGCGCGCACTGACCGTGGACTGGGCGGGCCCGGTCGACGAACCGGCGCTCACCAATGAGACTGCCGTGCAGGCGATCTGCGGGGTCATGCACGTGAACGGCCGCCGGGCCGGTCGCCCCCGGGGACTCTCGGTCGACTATTGCGAGACCGCCGCGGGAGCCCTCGCCGGCACCGCGTTGCTGGCCAGCCTGCTGACCGCGCCCGGCGGCCTCGCCCGGGTCGAGACCAGCGTCGCCGAGGCCGCCCTGCTGTCGATCTCCCAGTACCTGGCCGCGGCCGGCGGCGACGATCCCGAAGCCGTGGACCTCGCCCCGGGTGGCCCGCCGTTCACCAGCGCCGACGGCATCCGATTCGAAATCGAGTCGCTGCAGCCGGAACCGTGGGGTGCGTTCTGGACCGAGCTGGGCGCGGAACCCAGGGCCTGGCGAAAAGGCTGGCGCCCCTTCCAATTCCGCTACGCCACGGCGACCGCGCCGCTCGCCGAGAACCTGCACGACACCACCCGTGCGCACACCTTCGACCAGATCCGGGTGGCCGCCGCGCACTCCGGGGTCCAGGTGTGCCGCCTGTACAGCGCGGCGGAGTCCGGCACGCCGTCCCCCCAGTCGCTGCCCGCGCCGTGGACCGTGCTGCCGGTCCCGAATTCGCCGCTCGCCCAGCCGGATCGATGTCGTGGCACCCTCGAAACTCCGCTGAGCGGCCTCGTCGTCCTGGAGGCGGGCCGCCGGGTGCAAGCGCCGCTGGCCGCACACCTGCTGCGCCTGCTCGGAGCCGACGTGACCCGCATCGAGCCGCCAGGCGGTGACCCGCTGCGCGAGATGCCGCCGTGCAGTGGCGATCTGTCGTCGCGCTGGCTGGCCCTCAACCGGCGCAAGCGGGCGGCCGAATTCGACATCAAGTCTGCCGCCGACCGGAAGCGACTGCGGGCTCTGGCCGCCGAATCCGGTGTCTTCCTGCACAATTGGGCTCCCGGCAAGGCCGAGCAGCTGGAGCTCTCGGCCACCGACATGCCGCCCGGCGTAGTTCACGTCTACACCTCCGGCTGGTCCGGCCTCGACCTCGGTGATCTGCCACCCGGCACCGACTTCATGGTCCAGGCCCGCACCGGCCTCGCGGAACTGGTCGGCCCGCCGTGTGCGCCGCCCGCGCCCTCGCTGATGACCCTGCTCGATGTGCTGGGCGGCATCCTCGGAGCAGAAGCCGCCGTCGCCGGACTGCTGCTGCGGCAGCGTGACCGCACCGGTGCCGCAGTCGAGAGCAGCCTGTTGAGCGCCTCGAATACGCTGCGCCGCTGCGGTGTCCGCCCGCAGACGGCGGATCGGCAGCCGATTCCCGACGAGGACGGCTGGACGACCGGCACCGTGGCGGTCGCCACCGATCTCGGTGACCTCCTCACCGATGCGCGCTTCGCCGCGGTGATCGGCCGCGACGAATTCGGCTGCCCCGCCCTGAGCACCCCGTGGCGAATCTCGTGAGCGGCGCCGAAAAAACCGTCGCGCACTGGTATTCGGACCTGGTGCCCGCCGAGCTGAGGAATTCCTGGGCGCGAGCCGGGTACTACCCCGGCCGTGACATCTACTCGCTCTACGCCGCACGGTGCGCACAGCATCCGGACAAGCCCGCGGTGATCGACGCCGATGGCACCGTCACCTACGCCGAACTCGATGAACAGGCCCGGCGGCTGGCGGCCGGTCTGACCGGTCTCGGCGTGACCGCTGAAGACGTTGTCGCCGTGCAGCTTCCGAATGGCCGCCTGGCCTGTGCCGCGGACCTGGCCATCGCGGCGCTGGGGGCGGTCGCGCTGCCGTTCCCGGTGGGACGCGGCGGCCGGGAAGCGGCGAGCCTGCTGCGGCGCTCCGAAGCCGTCGCCGTCATCACCCTGGCCGAACACAATGGCTTCCCCTGCGCCGCAGGCATCCGCGAAATGGCGGCCGAGCTCCCGGCACTCCGCGCGGTCGTCGCCGTTGGACGGCACGTCGCGCGCGGCTGCGTGCCCGTGCACGCCCTGCTCGCCACCGACGCGTGCGAATTCCGCGCCCGGACCGTGGATCCCGACGGCCCGGCCCGAATTCTGGTCACCTCCGGTTCGGAGGCCGAACCGAAAATGGTGCTCTACTCGCACAATGCGCTCGCAGGCGGGCGCGGGGCCATGCTGGCCGCGCTGCACGAGGATCCGGCTGCCATGCGCAATATGTTCCTGGTTCCGCTCGCCTCGGCGTTCGGTTCCAGCGGCACGTCGGTCACCCTGGCCACCCTGGGGGCGACGCTGGTGTTGCAGCCCAGGTTCGAGCCCGCCGCTACGCTCGCCATGGTCGAAGGGGCGGCTCCCACACATCTGCTCGGCGTTCCCACCATGTTGCGGATGCTGTTGGATCATCCGGCCATCGGTTCCGCGGACCTGTCGAGCCTGCGGGCGGTGGTGGTCGGCGGCTCCGCCCTCGACACGCCGACCGCCGTGCGTGGTCGCGAGGCGCTGGGCTGCCCGGTGGTCAACCTCTATGGATCCGCCGACGGCGTCTCCTGCCACACCGCCCTCGACGATCCGCCCGAACGCGCCACCACCGCTGGCCGTCCCCATCCGGCGGTCACCGAAATCCGGGTCGTGGACCGGGAATTCACCACCCTGCCACCAGGATCGGTAGGGGAGATCGTCTCCCGCGGGCCGATGTCGCCGATGTGCTACGTCGACGACGCCGAACTGGATCGCACGCTGCGCACCCCCGATGGCTGGACCCGGACCGGCGACCTCGGCGTCCTCGATCCGGACGGATACCTGACGATCGTGGGCCGCAGCAAGGATGTCGTCATCCGGGGCGGGCTCAATATCAGCCCGGCCGAGGTGGAATCGCTACTCCTCACTCATCCGGCCATCACCGACGTGGCCTGCGTGGCCGTGCCGGATCCGCTGTACGGAGAACGGTTGTGCGCCTGCGTCGCTGCCACCGCCACGCTCACCCTGCGCGATCTGACCGAGCATCTCGCCGGGCGCGGCTTGGAACCGCGCAAGTTCCCGGAGCGCTTGCTCGTGTTGCCCGCGCTGCCGCTGGGCCCGGCGGGCAAGGTCGATCGCCGCGCCCTGCGCCGGATGGCGGAATCTCACGAAAACCCGTCCGCCTGAAAATAATTCGGTGATTCACCTCACGGACCTGCCGGGAACCGAACGTGTTCGCATCCGACTAACTGTCCGGAAAACGCAAGTCACAGTTGATGAAGGACCATTCGTGAGGGAAATCCAGAATTCCGCCGTGCGTCGTGGTGCCCGTGTCGCGGGCGCCGGGGCAGCGGCGGCCGTGGCCATCGGCCTGCTCTCCACCGGCGCGGCCAATGCCGACACCTTCGTGCCGCTGCCGGATGGGCAGAAGGCCGCGCCGGGCGTCACGGTCAACCGCACCGGCGAACACGCCGTGGTCTCACCGTCGCTGGCGGCCAACGGCGCGGGCCGGGTGGTCTGGGTTTCCGGCATCGCGACCGCCGATGTCACCGATACGCCGGACGGCACCGTCGGCCCCAACAACGGTCCGGTGAGCCAGGCCGGCTCCAACAACTCCTCCACACACGGTGCCTCGCAGATCAGCACCGGCTATATCGTCGGCTGCCAGGTGAGCATCGGCGAGGACGCCGTCTCGGCGGGGGTCTCGGGCTCGCTCAGCCTCAACGGCGGCAGCCTCGGCGGGTCCATCGGCGTGAATCTCGGCCCCGGCCAGGTGCAATTCGTGCAGATCGACTACAAGGACATCCTGAAGGCGGGCACCTACTCGGTGGAATACCGGGACGCCGAAGTCCAGATCCAGGGCTGCGCGGGCTACGCCCAGGCGCGGGCCTACACCGTGGTCGAGATCATCGGCGACCACTACTCCAAGACCACCCTCTACGGGCAGCCGTTCAGCATCGGCTGACGCCGCGCCCGACGTCGCCAATTCACCTCTCGCATCAGCGAATTCGATACCCAGAGGGAAATCATCATGCAGTTCCGTAAGACCGCGGCCCGGCTGGCCGGAATCGGCGCGGCCGCCACTGCCGCCCTGGGCATGTCCGCCGCCGGGGCGGCTCACGCCGACACCTTCGTGCCGCTGCCCGGCGGCCACCTGACCCAGACCCTGTCCGACGGCACCGTCATCGATGTCACGCTGACCGGCGAATCCGCCACCATCAGCCCGTCGATGGGCGCGACACCCGTGCACCGCAATGCTTGGGCGTCCGGCGCCGTCTCGGTGCAGCTGTCCGGAACCACCGCCAAGGGCGGCCGCATCGACCCCGGATATGTCGTCGGCTGCCAGGTCGCCATCGACGGCGGCGGTGTGAACGGCGGCCCGAGCGTCGGGGCCAGCTGGGACAACCAGGGCAATGTCACCCCGCAGGCGGGCGTCAACGGCGGCGGCAACCTCAGCCTCGGCCCGGGTCAGGCCCAGGCCTTCCACCTGCTGGATCTCGAACAGCCCGACGACTTCGGCCGCGAGACCCACCGCTGGCGCAATGAATTCCACGGTCCGAACGGCAGCGTCAGCTGGTCCGACGAGACCATCGCCCTGTCGGGCTGCGGCGGCTACGCCCAGGCGCGCTCGTTCGTGAACGTCGAAGTGGAAACCGACAACGTCAAGACCTGGGTCACGCTCTGGGGACAGCCCTTCGGTCTCGGGTGATCGAGCGGACGCGAGTGACTGCCAGAGAGGAATCGGCGATGAGTACACGGTTCGGCGTGATACCCAGGATCGCCGGATTCCTGCTCGTGCTCGCGGTCGTGTTCGGTGCGGCCTGGGCGGTCGGCACGTGGGCTGCTCCCGGTCACTCCGGGCCGCAGGCTCCGACGACGACGGCACGTCACAGCCACGGTCATTGAGAAAGACGCGCGGCCGACGGGTACCTGCCCGGGTGGGCGGTACCGGTCGGCCGCGGTGCAGGATCGGGTAACGCCTCAGGACTTGCGGCGGGCGAATCCGAGGCCGAGGGCGCCGAGCAGGCCCAGCGCACCCAGCACGATGCCGACGCTGCCGAGCCAGCGGGCCGTCGTGTCCTTCTCCGACTGGGACTGCGGCATCGCGGTCTTGATATCGCCGTGACCGGCTGTAGCGGACTGCTTCGAAGCCAATTGCAGTACCGGAGCCGGATTCTCGGGCTCGGAGCCGCCCGACGAGGTCTGGTCCCACTTCACGACCTGCCCATCCGCATAGGTCTGGGTGGCGGGCATGGTGATCGAATCGGTATCGGGCAGGCCGTCGGCCAGCACGGCGAAGGACCCGAACTGTCCCGGGCCGATGCCGCCGCCCGCGTCCGCGGTCCAGGTGACGCCGGTGACCTTGTGATCGGCGTCGCGCGAGACCTCCGCGCGCCAGCCCGGCATCGCCTGGGTGTTCACCTCCGTCAGCGCCGGGAATTGCACGGTCAGCGCGGTGGTCGGGCTGCCGGTGGCCGACTCGTTCGGCACCCGGAACGTCAATACGGCCGAACCGCCGCGGGCGGCATCGGGCCCGGAGACGCTGACATGGGCACCCGCGGGTGCGGCCGCGATCACGACCGCCGCGGCCGCGGCGACGCCGGTGAACGCGGCTCGATACATCCATGCATTCTTCATCGAAACGGTCACTCCTTCGTCTGAACGGGATCGGAGACAACCTCGTGTTCTCCGTAGACTATGCCACCTGTTCAGAGCCGATATCTATAACCAGCTGCTCGGTGTCGAATCGGCTCGGCTCGGTCGCCCGAATCTCTTCCGTTCAGAAGCGAATTGGCCTTGTGGTCGAGTTGTTTTCGAGGCGCGGAAGGGATTTCGGGAATTCCGGTGGACCGGTTATAGTCTTCGCGAATCCATTCCGCTCTGGCTTGTCTGTGAAGGTTGTCGACGATGGTTGTGCTCGCGTGTGCCGGCGCTCCGTCGCGTGACCGAATACGTGGCAGCCTGGCCGGAATTCTGTGTGGCCTATTGGCCATAGCGGCCCATGGCTTCGAGGGCGCCCTACCGCATTCGGCCGCACTGACACTGCTTCTGGTGGTCAGCGGCGCCGTCGGCGCGGCGGTCGGATCTCCTGCCGGGCGCGGGCGGGTCCGGCTCGTCGCGGCGCTCGGAGCAGGGCAGTTCCTCGCGCACAATGCGCTGATGATGGCGACCGTCGCGGATCATTCCCACACCACCGTCGAAGGGTCCGGCGTCGCCGGATGGACGATGCTGGCCGCGCATGCTGTGGCAACCGTGCTCGCCGCCTTGCTGATCGCCGCGGTGGAACGTGTCTACGCCGCGGTGTCGCGCGCCGTCTGGTCGCTGCTCGCCCACTTCGAATCGCTTGCGCCGGATGAGGATCGGCTGGTCCGCACACCCGACGCGCCCGCCCGGCCGCCCGGTGCGCTGCTGCTCGGCGCCATCTCCCGGCGTGGCCCGCCGATCTCTTCCGCCCTCGCGACCGTGCTCTGATCCGGGTAGGCCCGGGTACGCGCGCGTCCGAGGCTGTCCTGTGCCCGTCGCGGATACGTTGTCCGCGCCGGAAGGATATCGGTGCGCCAATTTTTCGGTCCGGCTCACGGCTGCGTAAATCGCGCTGTGAGAAATTCCCCGGCGGCCGTGTGCAATTGACTTCTGTGCACTGATATCGAAATCGCGCGGTGTCGATCGTTTATCGACCATTGGCAATTCATGCTGCGCGCACGACGGATTCGTGCTGCCGTCGACCATTCCGGTCGGCGTGTGGAAGGGAAATGCTTTGTCGAGCAATAAATTCACGTGGCCCGGTCGCGGGCTGCCCCGGCTGCGGCCCGCGTTCACGGTGCTGGCCGCGGCATTGATCGGCGCGACAGTGCTGGGCACCGGAGTGGCCGACGCGCACTCGCACATCACGCACGCCGAGCCGGCCGACGGTGCGGTGCTGCAGGCGGGTCCGCCGCAGGTGAGCGTCACCTTCAACGAGAAGGTGGACGATCCGGAATTGGCGGTGAGCGGTCCGGACGGCAACACCTGGTCCGTCGGCGATGTGCACGTCGACGGTCGCACGCTCAGCGTCGATCTGGCCCCGCTGGGCCCGGCCGGGGTGTACACCACCCACTTCACCGTGACCTCCAAGGACGGCCACCGCATCGAGGGGCAGCGCACGTTCACGCTGGCCCAGCCCGGTGACGGCACCGCACCGCAGCAGTAGTTCCCCTCCTCCCCACAGCTTTTCGTCTCGCGGACCGGAGTTCGCGAGGAAGGACATCCCCTGATGAAGACCCTGAACAAGTTCACCGCCACCGCCGCGCTCGCCGTCGCCGCGCTCGCCATCACCACCGGCACCGCCGCCGCCGACGCCCCCGCGACCCAGGAACGGCCGGGCAGCACCGTCAGCACCGACATCGCCCCCGGCATCCACTACACCGCCAATGTGGTGGACCACTCCGTCGTGCTGCGCACCGACGCCGGCCGGATCAACGTGCGCGGCACCCAGTTCGAGATCCTCGACGCCGACGGCAAGCTGGCCTTCGGCATGCCGCTGACCTACCAGCTGGACAAGAAGGACTGGCCGATCGCCGCGCAGGTCGACGCGGATGGCAAGACCATCACCCTCACCCCGAGCGCCGACCCCGCACAGGCCACCCCCGCCGCCGAGGTCGCCCTGAAGCCGGTCTTCTCCCAGGACGACTTCAACGACGCCCTCGGCGTGGCGGGCACTCAGATCGGTCTGGCCACCGCGATCGGTGGCATGCTCGGCGCGGCCATCGGGCTCGTCGGTGGCTGCATCGCCGGTGCGATCGTCGGCACCGAGCTGATGCCGCCGGTGTTCCTGATCGGCGCGCCCGGCGGCTGCATCGCGGGCGCGGGCGTCGGCGCGGGCCTCGGCACCGCCATCGGCACCCTCGCCATCGGCGCGCCGGTGACCGTGGTCAGCCTGATCCAGATGTACAACACCCTCACCAACAGCCAGAATTGATCCGCGTCCCGGGTGTCCCGCGTCGCCGGGACACCCGGCACGGCGAATTCGGCTACCTCCGAACGGATTTCCCGCCATGGCTCTCTCCTCCATTTCCCGGACCGCCAT
Source organism: Nocardia sp. NPDC004711 (assembly GCF_053601595.1). Lineage (NCBI taxonomy): Bacteria > Bacillati > Actinomycetota > Actinomycetes > Mycobacteriales > Nocardiaceae > Nocardia > Nocardia sp. NPDC004711. Next base: position 162,939 of record NZ_JBSGCB010000018.1, read on the forward strand.
TACGGCCGCGATCAGCGCCGCCGCCCTGCTCACCGGCGCGGGCGTCGCCTCCGCGCACGTCACCGTGTCCGCCCCCGACGCCGTCCAATCCGGCGACGCGGTCCTCACCTTCCGCGTCCCCAACGAGTCCGGCACCAATAGCCTGACCACCGCACTGACCGTTCAGTTCCCATCCCTGCTGTCGGTCGACGCCCAGCCGATTCCCGGGTGGAAGTCGGTCATCACCAAGGACGCCGGCGGCAAGGTCACCGCCGTCACCTGGACCGCCGATCCCGGCGCGGGCATCGCACCCGGCCAGTTCCAGCAATTCCAGGTCCTCGCCGACGACCTGCCCGACCAGGACCACCTCACCTTCCCGGCCACCCAGACCTACTCCGACGGCGAGGTCGTGAAGTGGGATCAGGCCGATAACCCGGACGGCACCGAACCCGAACGCCCGGTCCCCACACTGGATCTCGCGCCCAAGGGCTCCGACCACAAGCCGACGACCGCGGCGACCGCCGACCACGACACCACCGCCCGCTGGCTCGGCGGCATCGGAATCGCCCTGGCCGCAGGAGCACTCGGCGGCGCCGCCTTCGCGACCCGCCGCCGCGCCTGAGAACCCGCCCGCCTGACACCGGTCGTGCCCGTGCCCATCACGAACACGGGCACGACCTCGGACAAGGGTGAACCTCCCGCCCGCGGTTCGTCAGCCGAGGTGGTCGAAGCGGCGCTTCGTGGTGGTGACAGGGGAATTCAGGGTCAGGTCGAGTACGGTGACCGTCACGTCGGTGATGGATCCGGATTGGAATTTGGGCGACTCGCCGAACAGTTGAACGGGATTCACCGTGACGATCGTCTGCTGGGGCTGGCCGATGCAGTTGACCGGGGCGAGGGAGCTGCCGTTGACTCCTGAGCCGAGGTAGGGCGTGGCTCGGACCGTCACCGACAGTTCCGCGCCGAGACCGGAGGTGCACTGGTAGGTCACGCCGATCACGGCATTGCCATTGGTTTCTCGGGCGGTATCGACGGTGAGCGTGGCGGTCGCGTCCGCGGTGCCGGTGGCCAGCACGGTGGTGACGGCGAGCGCGCCGAGTGCGGTGACGAGGGAGCGTGCGTGCACGGTGTTTCCTTGCTGTCCGGACGGCTACCACACGAAGCACCGACGACCCGGCAACCAGCCGATCCGCCGACCCGCATGCCGATTGCAATACCGTTGGCCTGCACTATTTTTCGGATTCCGGCGGTGCCTCGGGAGTGAGGATAGCGGATAGCAAACCAACCGTGACGAACTTTTGAGACATTCGCCGGAAATAACTGGTCGCCCGACCGAGACTGCGCCCCACCGGTCGACCGCGCCGGCGGCACCCGACTTCGGGAATCGACGATCACATCGCCCGTGTCGGGCGGAGTCACCTTGGCTCAGAGGGTATTCCGGCCACTGACCCCGGGAGGTTCAGGCCCGCGCGGTGGTCGGCGGCAATCCGCTGGCCCGGGGGACGCTGTGTTCGGCGCGCCATTGGTTGGGAGTCAGGCCGTAGCGTTGGCGGAAGCGGCGGGTGAAGTGGGTGGGGTCGCGGAATCCGCTGGCGTGGGCGATGGCGGCGATGGAGCGTTGATGTGCGGCGGGGGCGGAGAGCAGGCGGCGGGCGTGGTCCAGGCGGGCGGCGATGAGGCGTTGTTCGAGGCTGATCCCGGCCTCGGCGCACAAGCGGTAGAGGCGACGCACCGAAATGTGGTGTGCGGCTGCGATGGTCGGCACGTGCAGGTCGGGGTCGGTGGCGCGGCGGCGGGTGAAGTCCAGGATCTGACGCATCAGCAGGTGGGCGGGGACCGCGGTGCCGTCGCAGGGGCCGTGCTCGGCGGCCGAGATCAGCACTGCGCGAAGCAGTTCGATGCACGCATGGCCGAGTTGCTCGGCGGCGGGATCGCCGGTGAGGCCATCGGCACGGTCGATCATGGAGGCCAGTTGCGTGGTGAGGAGTGAGTGCAGGGGACTGGTGTGCAGGTTTCCGGTCGCCGCGGCGATGGTGTCGCCGGGCAGGTCGAGATGGTCGGCGTCGAGGAACATCCCGATCGGGGAATCCTGCCCGGACCAATCGAATCGGAGTGGCCGCGAGTAGTCGAACACCTCGCAGGCCCCCGGTCGCGCCACGTATCGGCGGTGCTCATGTTCGCGGCGACCGGTGCGCGACGGCAGCAGTGACACCGTGAGCATCGAAGTCGGGGAGGCGCGCACGTGCGCGGCGCTGCGGGTGGTCGATATGCCCGGCATATTCGCCCGCATCAGGGTCACCGGCCCGACCTGCCATGTCTCCACCCGCGCTGACACCGCATCCTGCCCAGGCGCGACTTCGAGTTTCCGATCCGCCCGAAGTGTTGTTTGCTCGAGCGTCGCCACGAGGGCGGGGAGGCGATCTCTCGGCGGCAGGGCGGCCGTGTCGAACACCACGCTCATCAGTCAGCTCCCACCCCGCTCCGTGCGCGATTCCGCGCCCCGCCACCATCGAGGTGCGCACCGTCGGGCACCCGTGAGCCGGAAGCTTAAACACGTGAATGGCTAATCGTCGGCACCTCCTGAATCCCGGATGTTCCTCCCATCACGCCGAAAACCGGCAGGCAAACGGGGCATCGTCGGCTCACGGTGCCGTCTCACCGGCTCTCGCTGCCGATTCCGGACGCTCCGCCTGCTCGGCGCATATCGGGCACTCCGAAGCGGGTCCGGCCTCGAATACGTGGGGTGGCGTGCCCGTCCCCTTCCGGCCGGGCACGCCACCTTCGGTGAATTCGCCCTGTGCACAGCATGATTCGCCCTTCCTCCCGTGAAAGGACCCCAGCGTCATGTCCGCCCGCGCAGTCCTCGTGATCGTGGCCCACGTCCTGTTCGCCGCCGCGGCCACACCCGCCGCCGCCGCACCGCTCCGGTCGGGCGGGTACCGGATCTTCCTCGAGGCCCAGCCCGCCTACACCCTGCGGCCCGTCGTCACCGCGGCCGACATCGCCGATGTGCGAACGAGTGCGGACGAGGGCGCGGACACCAACCGGTGGGAGCCGGTCCTGATCGGGTACCGGCCCGCCGGGCCGGTGTTCCAGCTCCTCAACTCCTCGACCAGGCTGTGCCTGCAACCCGTTCGGCTCGACTCGCTGACCTACTCCGTCGGCCAGAACGTGTGCGGCGTCGCCGACACCGGCCTGTGGTACGTGAGCGAGACCAACGGCAACCGTCGCGTCAGCCTCGCCTCCGACCCCAGCCGAACCCTCTACGGCGACACCACCTCCACCACACCCGTCGCACTGCTCGGGGCCATCGGCGACGAGCCACGTGCCCGCTGGATCTTCCGCCATCTCTGACCCGGCCGCCCGCCGGCGGGGTGTACCCCGACCGGTGCAACGGTGCGGTGGCGGCCGGGTCGTGCCGCGCGACCCCGCCGACGCCCGGCGCGAACCATGGCGCCACAACCGAAACCCCTACTGCGATGGGCATTCCCGGCGTCGACGGGCACGAGTATCCAGGCTAGGGCCGCCCACCCGGCGCACGGGCGAACCAGGGAACGCCAGTCGGCGGCTGTCCGCGCCGGACCTTCGGCTCTGACTGCCCCGCCCCGCCGCGCCGGACGCCGCTGGCATCGGAATGGCAGGATCCGCTCGCGAGCGGCGCGGTGAGCCGGAATCACTGCTACAGAGCAGCGTTCATCGTCGCCGAACGTTTGGTCCGCAATGACCGCGCGGCGTGATCGGAGATTGCGTGCACTGATAGTCCCGCTGCGGCCGGCCGCTGGGTCCCCTGCAGGTGGGTGGTTCGGTGGCGACCGGCCGCAGCGGGTAGGCCGGGGAAGGCGGCTCATTGCGTTCCCGCAGCCCGCTACGAGGCTGCCAATGTCGGTAGCCGTTGCCAACAGCTGTGCCTGCACCACCATCGGCCCTCACTGTCACCGGCCGTTCCTGCTGTTCTGAAAGCAACGGGCATCCTGGACCGGGTGACCTGCGTCGAAGTCCGGAGCGGCGTCGTTGGTGGGCGGGTCGTCGATCTGATCGGTGATCTGTAGGTGTTACGGTGCGGCAGAACGTAGTTCGACCTGGATTGGTCGCCGATCCCCGCGATCGATGGGCGTCGGCGTGAGTGCGCGTGATCGGAGGAGCCGGTGCTTGCGGGCAAGGTGTGTGTGATCAACGGTGCCGCCAGCGTGATCGGTCAGGCTGTCGCCGAGAGGTTTTCCCGTGACGGTGCGGTGGTTGTCGGCGTCGACAAGGTCGAGCATTCGGTCGGCGATAGGTCGATGCGGGCCGACCTTGCCGATGAGCCGCAGGTTCAGGCGATGTACGAGGAGGTCGTGCGCGAGCACGGCCGACTCGACGTCATCTACAACAACATGGGACTGATGGATGCGGGTGACCACTCGGCGCTGGATACCAGCCTGGAGACCTGGCGGCGAGTCCAGGATGCGAATCTGACCAGCATCTTCCTGTCCTGCAAACACGGCATCCCATACCTGCGGAACACCGAGCCGGTCGGCGGTTCGGTCATCAATGCCGCATCGTTCCTGTCCGCGCTGGGGTCGGCGACCGCCCCGATGGCCTACACGGCCGCGAAGGCCGCCGTCGTCCAGTTGACCAGGGACCTCGGTGTTCATCTCGCGCGCAGCGGCATCCGTGTGAACGCGGTCCTCTTCGGTCCGATCGAGACACCGGCACAGCGCGCGGTCTTCGACCGCAATCCAGGAGCGCTGGACAAACGCCTGGTGCACTGGCCGATGGGCCGATTCGGCACCCTCGACGAGGCAGCCGGCGCGATAGCCTTTCTGGCCAGCGACGATTCCGGCTTCCTCACCGCCGCCGCACTCCCACTGGACGGCGGCATCACCGAAGCCTTCACCGTCCCGGAATAACGTCGGCGTCGCTGATCGAACGCCTCGGGCCACGCGCTGTTCGGCCGGTGCGCTGAGCTCATGCGGCCGGCCACATCTGCCTCACGGCAGACGCGTGGTCGGCGGCCTGTCGCAAACCGGTGTGGAACGCGGGTTCGAAGCCGGCCGGGTCGAACAGGTCCGGGCCGATCACGGCAGCGGTTTCGGGCACGATGAACATTGTTGTGGCGCCGCCCAATTCGCTGTCGGCCGGAGCGTGCGGATACAGGTGTGCGAGCGGTTCGATGATGAGGATCTGCCGCGCGCCCGCAGCCAGGTCGGCGTTGATGGTCGAGTGCATACCGCCGTCGACGTAGGAGGCGCCGTCGATGGGGACGGGCGCACCTACCCCCGGTGTCGCGGTGCTGGCTGCGACAGCTTCGGCAGGAGAGGCGGGGCCGCTCGCTGTCCAGACCTGCCGTTGCTTGGTGACAACGTCGATCGCGGTGATGAGCAGCTCTTTGTCGGGCCATGCGCTCAGGCCGATGAGCCTGCCCAGCTGGGCGATGCGCACCGCCGGGCTGTTCGGATCGGGCTGTGGTTCGAGACGTTCGTCGGTCGGGGCGGGCGAAGTTACCAGGCGCATCGGGTCGAGGCCCCCCGCGATTACGCATCCGGTGATCGAACCGGCGGAAGTGCCGACGATCCGGTCGGCGCGCGCCAGATCGATTCCCGCCTTGGCGAATCCGATTACGACCCCTGCCATCCACATCAAGCCGACGGCTCCACCACCGCCGAGGACAAGGGCGGTACCGCATTTGGTGGGGGGCTGTGCAGTCATGGTGTTGCTGCCGGTGCTCTTCATTGCCCGAGTTTACCTCGCCGAGTAAATATTTACTCGGATCAGTAACCAAGGCGACCGGGCGCGAAGTCACAGTGCGGTGCCCGGCTCGGTTGTGCTCGCAACCCGCGAGACCGGTGATCCGGCGGGACCAGGGCGATGTCGCGAGCGAATTCGGCTGCGGCATTGTCCTTTTCGCTTTCGTGTCAGAAAGCGCGCGGTGCGAAGGGCGGCATACCGCTGACGGGGACGAGTGCGGCGCGGTATGGGACGGATTCCCATGCCGGGGAATCGGCCAGCGCCTGGAAGGTCAGGTGGCCGACGTGATGGCACGCCGGAACAGGTCGACCAGTTCGGCCGCGTACGCATCGGGAGAGGTCAAGGTGCCTGTGGCGTAACGGATTCCGGCCGCGTCGATGGCGGCTCTGAGGGTGACCGCCATGACGAGCGGGTCGAAAGCGGTGAACTCGCCCGCAGCCTGACCCGCGCGAAGCTCCATCTCCAACCGTTCCAGTGCGGAGGCCTGATGCTGCGGGATCTGTAGTGGATCCCCGGCCGCGGTGCGCACGTTGTTGAAGATCTCGATCAAGGCCCGCATGTGTTCGGGCCGGTCTCGGTGATAGTCGAGGTTGGCTGTGATGTAGGCCGACAGCTGTGGCCATCGACCGGGGCCCGCGGCCTCGATTCGCGGGCTCATATATTGCTCGGCCGCGAGGACGATGTGGTCGACTACCGCGAGCATCAGATCGTTCTTGCCGTCGAAGTGGTAGGAAATCAGCCGCGTACTGCTGATTCCCGCGCGCGCCGCGATCTTGGCGAATGTGGTCCCGGTGTATCCGAATTCGGCGAGCGTGTCGATCGCCGCCGCAACTACCTGCGCACGTCTTGCCGCATTCGTTACCGACATGAGTAAGAAATTACTCATGTCGGTAACGAATGACAAGGCGGCCTCGGTGATGCGCCGCCTTTGGCTGCCAGTCGTTCGACGGATTCCGGCGACATGGTCTTTTCCTAACGTCGAGCGGGTACCTCCGCGACTTTTCCGCGGTGCACCCTCATCCAAGAAGTTAGGTATCGCGTGACCGTCCAACGTACCCGTTTGACTCTGAATCAGCTCGAGGAAACCCTGCTGATCACACTGTGGGCCAAGGCTCTCGACAGCAAGCTGCCCGTCCCGATGCTCGGCGACACCCGCTCCGCGGAGATCGCCGATCGGATCGACTACGACTTCGACACCTTGAAGATCAAGCCCGCCCTGACCTACGAAACAGCATTGCGCAGTAGGAAATTGGACGATGCCGTACGGTCCTTCACCACCGCGCATCCCGACGCGGTGGTGCTCGACCTGGGCTGTGGGCTGGATCCCCGAATGGTCCGGTGTCGGCCGACCGCCGGAATCGATTGGTATGACGTCGATTTCCCCGAGGTCATCTCGGTGCGTCCGCAATTCTTGCCGGAGCCTTCTCATCTCGTGGGCGCGGACGTCACCAGCGTGGACTGGCTCGCGGGAATACCGAGTGACCGGCCGGCAATGATCGTCGCCGAGGGGCTGATCCCCTTTTTGCCCGGCAGCTCGTTCCAAGTCCTGACCCGCGCTCTTACAACGCATTTCGGCACGGGTGAGATAGCCCTCAACGGCTATACGCGCTTCGCCGCGTGGGCGATGAAATACCATCCCACCATCAAGGCGCTCGGCATCACCGCCGCGGCGGGTTTCGACGACCCGCGTGAACCGGAATCCTGGGGCGCCGGGCTGACCCTCATCGACGAGGACTTCCTCACTCGCGCACCTGAAGTAGCCGATTGGCCGCAACCCCTGCGGGGACTCACCCGGACCATGTCCCGCAGCACCGCCCTGTCCCGTCAGGGCGCACGCATCCTGCGTTACCGGTTCTGACTCGGACCGGCTCCCATTACAGCTGGTGGACCAGTGCGGGTAGTTCGGCCCGCACTGCGACGCCGAGTTTGGGATAAGCCTTGTAGAGGTGGTAGCCGACAGTGCGGGGGCTGAGGAACAGCTGCGCGCCGATCTCGCGGTTCGACAGTCCGTGCGCGGCCAGGCGGACCACCTGAAGTTCTTGTGGTGTAAGCAGATCCAGTACCGAGGCGGTGGCCGGATGCCGGCCGGTGTCGCCGGTCGCGCGCAGCTCGGCGCGGGCTCGGGCGGCCCAGACGCTCGCGCCGATTCGATCGAAGGTCTCCAGTGCCGCGCGCAGACTCGTGCGCGCCTCGGTCTTGTGCCGGGCGCGCCGGAGCCATTCCCCATACAGCAGTTGGGTGCGGGCCCTCTCGAAGGGGCGGCCGCCTTTCTCGTGCAGCCGCACCGCTGCGGCATAGTGTGCTCCGGCCTCGTCATCAGAGCTCGTCTGGGCCAGGCAGCGTGCGTAAACGCCTTGAATCCACGGTGATCGGCTGGCGTCCGCCCAGCGGCGGAAGCGTTCGAGCGCTTCGCCGATGCGTGCGGGCTGCCCGGTGCGCATCGCGGCCTCGACGCGCAGCGGCGTGAAGAAGACGGCCATGTAGTGGCTGCCCATCGGGCCGCGGGAGGCGGATTCGATGCGGTCCAGTACTCGGTCGTAGCGACCCGCGCCCAGGTCGAGCAGCCCGAGCGCGGTGGTGGCCAGTAGTGCGGTGGCGAGTTCGCCGCGGTCGAGGGCGGCGGCCAGGGTGGGTTCGGCGAGTTCCCGGCAGCGCTGCTCATCGCCGGTCTGTGCCGCACCCCAGGCGAGAATGCTACGCAGGCCGTCCATCTGGTGGTGTTGTCCGATGGAGTCGGCCAGTGTCAGCGCCTCCTCTGCGTGGACCGTGGCGTCGCGGAGGCGGCCGGTGGCGTATTCGGCGGAGGCGAGATAGTGCAGGCGCATCGGCAGCAGCCGGAGTGTGGACTGCTCGCGGGCATCGGTGACGAGGGTCGTGAGCAGGTCGCGTGCCTCATCGTCCAGGCCGGTCATCAGGCCCATCGCGGCGGCGTTCATGCGCTCGTCCGGGCTGAAGCCCGCCGGGTGGGAGTGCGCGTGCATCGCGCAGGCGTGCAGCCGGTGGAGCGCGGCTTCGTCGTCACCACCCAGCATGCGGGCCATGCCGATCATTCCCTCGCTGATCGGAGTCCGGCCGGCGCGCTGTTGCAGCAGGGTCGCGGCCTCTTCGGTGAGTTCGGCATCGCCGACCAGCACGCCATTGCGCATGGCGTCCACGAGCATCATGCTCACGAGATCGGCCGGAGCCCGGCCGGCGGCGTCGATCAGGATGCGGGCGGCCCGGTGCCGGGAACCGAATTCCGATTCGACGATGGCGCGCAGGTAATCCAGGCGTGGTGCCTCCGATTGGTGGACGGGCCCGCGATAGGCGCGGCGGACGAGTGCGGCGGTCCGTTGCAGATCGCCGCCGGTCGCCGCTGCGTGGGCGGCGCAGGTCAGGCGGCGCGCAGCGGTGTGCGGTTCGACGGTCAGTTCGGCCGCGCGTTCCATGGCTGCGGCGGCGAGCGCGTGGTCGGCCCGTTCGGAGGCTCGCAGTGCCGCACTCTCGAGTGCCGTGGCGATATCGTCGTCAGGGCCGGTCGAGGCGGCGGCGCGGTGCCACGCCGCTCGGTCGGCGGCCTCGGGGGAGTGGCTCGCGGTCAGTGCCTCAGCGAGCGCGCGGTGCGCGTCGAGCCGGCGGTGCATCGGTGCGGCGCTCAGTACGGCCGCGCGGGCCAGCGGATGCCGGAAGGTTATCCGATCACCTTGGCGCACCAGCAGTCCCGAGTCCTCGATGGCTGCCAGTTCGGTGGGTCCCGCATGGTGGGCGGCCGCGGCAGCCAAGACGATTTCGAGCCGGCCGGTCTCCTCGACGGCGGCGATCAGCAGCAGTCTGGTGGCCCCGTCGTCCAGCCGTGCGGCGCGCGCGCCGAACGCCGTCTGTACCCGGGTGGAGAGGGGCAGTGTGGCGAGGTCGTAGGAGCCCGCCGGTGCGTGGCCGCTGCGTTGCTCGGTGCTCAGCGCGGAGGGTAGTTCGACCAGGGCCAATGGGTTGCCCTCGGTTTCGGCCAGGAGTCGGGCGCGCACGGGTGCGGCGAGTTCGGGATACCGCTCGTCCAGCAGCGCGGCCGAGGAGGCGGGATCGAGTCCGGTCAGTTCGCGAGTGGTGAGTGCGGTGAGTCCGGCCGGCTCCCGGGCTTCGCCGCGCACCGCGAACAGCAGTAGAACGCCTTCGTGGTGCAGGCGCCGGGCCGCGAAAGTCAGTGCCTCGGTGGAGGATCGGTCGAGCCACTGGGCGTCGTCGACGAGGCACAGCACAGGTCCGTCTTCGGCCAGTTCAGCCAGCATGGACAGCACGGCGAGGCCGACCAGGAAGCGATCGCCGGGTGCGGCCGGGGCCAGTCCGAAGGCGCTCCGCAGTGCCGCGGCCTGCGGTGCGGGCAGCGCGTCGAGCCGGTCGAGCACCGGATGCAGCAGTAGATGCAGGCCGGCGAAGGGGAGTTCGGCTTCCAATTCGATGCCTGCCACGCGAATCACGCGCAGTCCCTGGGCCTTCGCCGCGGTGTAGTCGAGCAGTGCGGTTTTGCCGATGCCCGCGGGCCCGCTCAGCACGTGTGCCCCGCTGCGGCCGGCGCGTACGTCCGCCACGAGTTGATCGATCAGCGCCTGTTCGTCGGCGCGCCCGTGCAGCACTCGGCAGACCCTACCTAAGCAAACTGGTCGGTACCAGACAGGTTGATCGACCGAATCCTCCGGTCCGATACCACGTATGGTGTTCCTACCAGGTGCAATCACACCTGGAGAAGAGACCCGCACGCATCCGAATTACTCGCTGAGCGAACGTGATCGGCGCTGGGCGCTGGCCCGAGCTGATGGACGACCAGGGCTTCGACGCCTTGGCGGCCGCCGCTGCAGCGGCCTCTATCGCACTCACCTGGAAGCATTGCGATCTGCGGTTTCCGTGATGACATGATGGCCGGGTGCGCGTACTTGTCACCGGAGCGAACGGTTACCTCGGTCGTGCTGTCGTCGAAGCCCTTCACTCTGCCGGGCACGAGCCCGTCGCGATGGTTCGCGCTCATGGGCTGGTGATTCCGGGCGCAGCCGATGTTCGCGTGGCCGATTTGCTCGACGACAAGGCGGTTCGCGACGCGGTAGAGGGCGTAGACGCGATCTGTCACCTCGCCGGGTTGGCGCGAGCCCGCGAATCGGTCGACGAACCATTGCGCTATTTCCGCGTGAATACCAGCGGAACGCTGTCGGTGCTCGAAGCCATGATCGACGCGGGGATCCGCGGGATCGTTTTCGCTTCGACCGGGGCGATCTACGGCACGCCGGATGTGCAGCCGATGACCGAGGACATCGGTGACGCGCCGCCCCATCCATACGCCGGCAGCAAGCTTGCGGCTGAGCTGGCCATCGAGGCCGCCGCTGGTAGCGGGGAACTGGCGGCAGTAATTGTTCGACTGTCGAATATCGCAGGCGGTGCGGATGGGGATCCGAGTCGGCTGATATCGCGTGCGTTGGCAGCTGCATCCGAGCGTTCGGCGTTGATCGTCAACGGTGATGGCACTGCCGTTCGTGACTACCTGCACATCATGGATGCGGCCCGCGCCCTCGTGGCATGTATCGAGCACCTCCCGCCCGTTGGCACCGCTACCCGCTACAACATCGGCAGTGGACGGGGTACGAGTGTGCTCGACGTGGTGGCCGCGGTGGAACGGGTAACCGGCCGATCTGTTGCGCTCGAGCATCGTTCTGCGGCAGCGGAACCTGCGGTGCTGATCAATGACCCGACCAAGGCGATGACCGAAATCGGCTGGAAGCCAACACATTCTGATATCGATGACATCGTTCGCGATGAATCACGGGCACTTCTAGAAGAATCCTGAAAATCCCTCGGTGAGTGGAAAAGCCCGGCAGTGACGGCGGCTTCAAGTCGATTCGGGCGGAGAGGGCTACGCCTTCGCCCGGGAGTCGGGGACGCCGATCTCATGAGACGGCACAGCTGGAGGACCATGATGCCCATGGAGAGCAGACTGATCGAGGTGGAGACGGGCCGTCGCGAGGTTGTCCACGACCTCACATCGCAGTGTGCAGCTTTTCTGCGTGAGACGGCGACGGAATCCGACGGGTTACTTCACGTATTCGTGCCGCACGCGACCGCGGGCATCGCGCTGATCGAACTCGGCGCAGGCAGCGACGATGACTTGCTCGCCGCGCTGCGGGACCTGCTGCCCGCCGACGATCGCTGGCGGCACGCACACGGCTCACGCGGACACGGACGCTCGCACGTCATGCCCGCGCTGATTGCGCCCTATGCCAGCATTCCGGTGTTGCGCGGTGAAATGGCGCTGGGGACTTGGCAATCGGTCGCCATCGTGGATCTCAATGTCGACAACCCGCTGCGGCACGTGCGATTGTCCTTCCTGGCCGGCTGAAACGAAGCATGGTGCTACTTCTGAGCCGACAGGCTGCTCAGAAGCCCACCGATTACCGGAATCGAGTTCGTGCTGCCGGTTCAGCCGGTGGACGGCGTGCAGCTTGCTCCAGCGGGAGCGCTCTGGACAACGTTGATCAGCTCCGTCGCGACAAGTTTGGAGGCGGTGCTGCTCCGTGGATTGAACTCGGCCATGGCGGTGAGCTGGGATCGCGCACGAATCGGGGCATGCGTAACGGAGGCGTAGGCGCGGCGGTGTCCCGGGTCACATCGCTGTTCTGTTACGCGGACGGGGCCGTCGGTGTCTTGTGTCCGTTCGGTGCGCAGCACGGAACATCAGCGGTGCGAACGCCCGCACCGCCGTGATTGCTCCTGCAGAAGAACGGAAATCATCATGAGCAAGGTCTGGTTTGTTACCGGCTCCTCCCGTGGCCTGGGCCGCAACTTCGTTGAGGCCGCCCTGTCCCGTGGTGACAGGGTCGCTGCGACCGCCCGGAACGCTGAACACCTTGCCGGACTGGCCGCCACCTATGGCGACGCGGTGCTTCCGCTACAGCTGGACGTGACCGATAGGTCGGCGGTGTTCGCGACTGTAGAGCGCGCCGGAGACCACTTCGGTCGTCTCGACGTCATCGTGAACAATGCCGGTTACGGCGTACTGGGTGCTGTGGAGGAGCTGAGCGAGCAACAGTTGCGAGATCAGTTGGAGACCAACCTGTTCGGTGCGGTCTGGGTTGTTCAGGCGGTGCTGCCGCAGCTGCGCGAGCAGGGTGGCGGGCACATTGTTCAGATCTCCTCGGTCGGCGGCGTGGCCGCGTGGCCGCTCGGTGGCGCCTACCACGCGTCGAAATGGGCGCTGGAAGGTCTGAGCGAGTCTCTCGCGCAGGAGGTTGCGGGCTTCGGCATCAAAGTGACTGTGGTCGAACCGAGCTCGTATGCGACCGAGGGGGCCGCCGGCGCCGTCCATGCCGAGATCGACCCACAGTATGGCGATCTCCGTGCGGCTTTCGCTGCCTACGCGCAGACGCTCGACCAGGGTGACCCGGCTGCTGCGGGGCGGGCACTGCTCGAGATCGTCGACAGCGATAACCCACCGCTGCGGGTGTTCTTCGGGGCGCAGGGCAACGAGATCGTTCCGCAGGTCTACGCCGACCGGCTGGCGACCTGGGCCGACTGGAACAAGATCGCGATCGAGGCGCAAGGTCGGACCCCCGCATCCTGATTCGTCGACCTGACCGCGGAAAGGCAACGCCCCCACCCGAATCGAGAGCGCTTCTCGAGTTGGGAGGGGGCTTCGCCATTCGTGATCGTGGATCACGGCCCTAGCTGGCCTGGTGACCTGCGTCACGTGTTGTTATGTCGAGGTGGCGGGCGGTGTCCCGAGGACATGAGTGAGCACAACAGCAGCTGTACGAAGGTCGTGGTGATCGGTGGGGGCTACGCCGGAACCGTGGCGGCCAACCGTCTGCGGCAGCGCGACGACGTCGAGATCACCGTGGTCAACTCTCGTCCGCGGTTCGTCGAGCGCCTGCGGTTGCATCAGTTCGTGGCCGGAACCGGTGAGGTCGCGATCGACTACGACACGCTGCTCGGTGCGGGCGCGCGGTTGGTGGTCGACGACGCCATTCGAATCGATACGGCCGCACGGACCGTGGAGTTGGCATCCGGCCGCGCGTTGGACTACGACTACGTCGTCTACGCGGTCGGCAGTACTTCGGCGGTGCCCGCCTCCGTACCCGGAGCAGTCGAATTTGCCTACCCGATAGCGGAATTGGAGCATGCGGAGCGGTTGCGCGCCGTCATCTCGGGGTTGTCCGCGGCGGCGATCACCGTCGTCGGTGCGGGGCTGACCGGGGTCGAGACGGCGGCCGAACTCGCCGAACAGGGTCATCAGGTCACGCTGGTCTGCGGCGATAGATTGGCCCCGACGTTTTCTGAGCCAGGGCGGCGGTTGGTGGCCAAATGGATGGCCAGGAATGGGGTCGAGGTGCTCGAGCGGACGCGGGTGGCCCAGGCCGCAACCCGGACAAGCTCGCCGCCGTCTCGATCGCGCGCACGATCGCCCGCCGTCCGCTGTAGGCGAGCCGATCGCGGTAAACCATCCAACCTCAGGAGTGAAAGACCATGTCGATCAACAACAAACTCAGTGAGCTGACCGGTGACTACGTCCTCGATCCAGCCCACACCCGGATCGGCTTCATCGCCCGGCACACAATGGCCACCAGGGTGCGCGGGAACTTCTTGACGTTCGACGGCAACGCGCACCTCGACTTCGACGCATCGCAGAGGTCCAGCGGTCGGCTCACGATCCAGGCGAAGAGCATCGACACCGGCAATCGGCAGCGCGACGATCTGCTGGGCAAGAAATTTCTCGGTGTCGACGACCACCCGACGATCACTTTCATCCTGACCGAGGTGGAACAGTCCGGTGAGGCGAATCTCGAGGTCACCGGTGACTTGACCATGAGTGGCATCACCCGGCCGATCACCATGGAATTCGAGCTGATCGGCGCGGAGACCGACCCGCGCGGCGCACTCCGGATCGATTTCACCGGCAGCGTCACTATCAACCGCAAGGACTGGGGAGTGCACTGGAAGGCAGCCGCAGGCATGGTCGGCCCGAAGGTGACCCTGCAGTTCGATGTCGCCTTATTCCGGAAGCCTTGAGCGGAAAGAGAATCGAGTGGACATCGACTCGAACGCGCACCGTCGACGCGGGTGGTGGCGCGCGCTGTCAGCGATGATGGCCCTGTTGCACCTCGGCGTGGCGACGCCATCGGCGGTATCGAGTGCGGACAGCCATGCGGATTTGGCTGCTCTCGACGGCGGCCGGTTCGTCGAGACCGCGGTGGCCCGCTTTCATTTCCTGGAGGAGGGTCAGGGGCCGCCCATCGTTCTGCTGCCGGGGGGCACGCTGTGGTCCTACACCTATCGCGACATCATTGGCGCGCTGGCTGCCGATCACACTGTCTATGCGGTCGACCTGCCGGGTTCGGGGTTCACTACCCTGCACGACGCGGATTTCGGATATGACGTGCGGGCCATGACAGAGGCTCTGCGGCTGTTCATGTCGGCGGTCGGCATTGCCCGTGCGTCCGTGCTGGCACATTCCCTGAGCGGTTCGGTCGCCGTGGATTTCGCCGCACGACATCCCTCGCAGGTGGATCGGCTGGTGCTCATCTCACCGCTCGTGCTGGATACCGAGCTCAATGCGAACATGCAGCTGATGCGCACGCCCTTCCTGGGCGAACTGGCCACGCGTGTGATGACCGAGGACATCTATGTGGCGGGACTGCGCGATGCGTATGCGCGCCCCGAGGAATTGACCAGAGAACTGGCGGACACCTACTGGATCCCGCAGAGCCACGACGAGAACCGCACGGCGATGTGGAAGCAGCCACGCAATCTCGATCTCTCCCAGGTGCAATGGGAAGCAAGCACGATCAGAGTGCGCACCCTGATCCTCTGGGGAGAACAGGATCGCGTCATAAGCCCATCGCAGGCGCAGCAACTCGCACACCTGATCCCCACGTCGACATTGCGAATGCTCGCAGGCGCGGGCCACAACGCCCATGAGGACGACCCCGCCGCCGTCGACACGGAACTGACCGGATTCCTCAGATCGGCTTGTTGAGGACGTCCAGCCGGTCCTGGGCAAGCAGTAAGCGCTGCCGACACCGTGCGCTTCATCCCGAACCAGCAATCGGTCCTATCGGTCCGATATCGGCGAGGGTTGATGGTGTTGTAAATCGGTCCCTACCAGTGGATTTCAGCAGTGGTGACGATTGGTTTGCAGGACCACGCTTGGGGATGGCAGGGGACCGAGCCATGGAGTCCAGCACCGCGAATGAGACTCAGGACTCGGGTGCCAACAGTCTGGTCAGCACCCGAATCTTGATCTCAGCCAGCGGAGATGCTGCTGATCAGGCACCCCAAGCTCGCCACTCCACCAGCGCTGAGACTGCCGATACTGGCCGCTGTTACGGCTACATCCAAAGTCTTGAAGTAGACGGAGCTGGCCGGCCCCAGTGACGACGGCACTTCGGTGACCATCAAGTGATAAGTACCGGCCTTGGTCGGCGACCAGACAGTGGTGAACGTGCTGCTGTTTTCTCCTATCCAGCTGAGGTTCGTCGCCGTCGGTACTGCGTCCGCAGGCACCCCGTCATCGATGGTCTCATTCATATAGATCTCCGCATTGCCCGGGAAGAGATTGGGCACAGTGATCGTGTAGGAGCGATTGACACAGATCGTGGAACTGGACAGCTGTGGTTGCTGATCACTTTGAGTTGCGGCCGATGCGGTCGTAGCCGAGACGATGGTGGCCACCCCCATCGCCGCTGCTGCGGCGATACCGACGGTCGAACGAGCAAGGACCGACAGGGTCATACTTCCTTCTCCAGTTGTCGAAAATCCCCGTACGTCAAGGGGACTGGCGCAGCGTATCGCGAGTGACTGACATCTATTTCAGATGTGATATCGCCCGAATCGGGGCGTGTGAAACGGAGGTGTAGGCACGCCGGTGTCTACGCCACCGTGGGTTCCTCGTACCGGATTTGGTACCTGGCGGCGATCGGGTTGATCTTGGCCGGGTCGAGGGCACCCGCGGTGAGCACGGTCGGCCCTGCCTCGATCAGATCCTCCAGATAGCACTCCCAGCCACCCGGTGACGAGATCTGGATGAGGCGAGGCGGGGGTGTGCAGGCGCGGCGCAGGGCGTGCGGAATGCCGTGGGGGAGTAGGACGAACATCCCGGCGGTGGCGTGTTCGACGCGGTCGTCGAATTCCACCTCGAGTGTGCCGTCGAGCACGTAGATGCATTCGTCGGCCACGTGATGGGTGTGGCGGGGGATATCGCGGGCGAGGGTGACTTCCAGGAGCGAGAAGCGGCCTTCGGTATCGGCGGTGGTGGCCTTCACGGCGAACGCGGGCGGCAGGGGCAGGCGGCCGGGGCGGGCCGCGCCGGCGTCGAGCAGCAGAAATCGATTGTGGGACATGGTGGTACCCTTCGACTCAAGAGAAACGGAACCGGAATCCGGATCCGTTTTGAGTGTAGGCAGGAAGGGGACCCGAGTGTCAAGCCCATCGTCGCCGTCGCGCAAGCCGCGTGCGGACGCCTCCCGTAATCGTGACCGCATCCTGGAAGCCGCACGAAACCTGTTCGCGGAGCGGGGAAGCCAGGTCCAACTGCCGGAAGTGGCGCGGGCCGCGGGTGTCGGGATCGGCACCGTGTACCGGCACTTCCCGGCACAGGCCGACCTTATCGAAGCCGCGGCCGCGCAACGCTTCGCCGAGATCGAGGAATACGCGCGCACCGAATGTCTGAACCACGCCGAGCCCGGCCGGGCGGTGCTGGACTATCTGACCCATGTCGGCGAAACCCTCGCGGCCGACAGTGGATTGTCCGCCGCCATCGAAGCCTCCCGTCAATCGCGCGGTAGTGAACCGCGCGGCGCTGCGCTGGAACAGCTCGCCGAGATCCTCGGCGCGCTCATCGAATCCGACCAGACTGCTGGAACGGTGCGCCCGGACCTGACCGTCGCCGATGTCTACATGGTGGTCGGCGCACTGTCCGCCACCATCCGCTCCGGCAGTGGCGACTGGCGCCGGTTGCTCACCCTGCTGTCCGACGGGCTGCGAGTTTAAGGCTGTATCGTGAATGTTGTTGTGCTGCAACACTGACACACTTCCTGGCGTCTCGACCGCCCGCAGAGATCGCCGGGTTCGGTGAACTGCTCGCCGAGCCGGCATCGAGGAACCACAGCGATCCGTGCTGCCGCAACCGCTTTCAGCCCCTGCCGGATCAGCTCGAAGTAGCGCTTCTTGACGGCCATCGGCGTCTTGCTGAGTGCGTATCGGGGCAGGCAAACGGGCGTGTCTCAGGGTGATTTACCAGAGGTTTCGTAGTGCCCCCGGACGGGCTCGAACCGTCACTTGGCGGATTTTAAGGTGGCACCTCTCGGTTGTTGGTGGGTTGTGGTAGTTCTTGACAACGCGCGAATCATGCTCTCTAGCAGCGTCTTCGCGTGTTTGTCGGCTTGATATGGTTGGCGGCGTACAAGGTTGCTGCGGGCCGGTTGCGGGCCCGGTGAGCCGATACCTGTGCGGCTGCGACCCGCTTTAGGAGGGCGTGATTAGTCGGTTTTGTGAGGTTTGTGCGTGATTGGGGTCGTTGGCTGGGATGGCCTGACCCGGTGATTCGTCGTTTGGATCGTTGGTGCGAATCGGTGGTGTCTGGCGCTGCTGCGTACGATTTGAGTACCGAGGTCGCGGGATGGATCACTCCGCGACCTCGGCCGGATCGCTAGTCGCGCTTGAACGTGATGAATAGACCCATGTACGTCTGCGCGTTGGTGCCCGGGGCGATCGAGTGGAGCTCCCACCCTTTTGCGACCATGTCATTGATCGTCCTTGTGGCGTTGGGGACTTTGACGGGTTTGTCACGATTGCTGTTGGTGCTGAGTGCGTCCGGTACCCAGAGAACCTCGTACATGGGGATGGAAGTTACTCGGTTGGTGACTGTTCTTCTCCCTGCTTCCTCATACTGGCCGCCCTCTGTGGAAGGAGGTCGGGGCAAGGGTGGGCGAATGCCCATCGGCGTAGCCGACGCGAAGCGCCCTTGATGCGGGCTAATGGAGCGAGACGATTGGGCCTATGAGGAGGCGGGGAGTTGTGGGCGTCAACGGCTTTCAGCTCATCTGCCACATCGCGACCGGCGGAAACATATCGCCGTGGTACAGGACAAGTTTCGTGGCGGATTCCCCCGGCGGCACCACGAACGAGATCCAACCACCACGCTTCTCACCAGCGATCAATGCGCCCGACAAGTCGATCTGACCCGGCCGGGGCATCCATGCGTCGTACTGCTCGATCTTGCGACCGCCTGATGTCAGCAACTGGAAGGTCCCGGGGACGTACTCGAGTCCGGACGAGCAGCTGATGGACAAGTCCAGGGCGTACCGACCGTCGACCTGATGCGGGTTGGTGATCACGTACGTCGCTTGTGCGCCTTCACTGGTGCCGCCCACGAGCACTTGGTCGCCGACGTGGTGTGTCAGGGCGTCAGCCCGGCTGAAGGTCGAAGTTGTTGCCACCGGCGCGGCCACAGGCGACGACGCCGCGACGGGGCTTGAGCTATTGCTGCTGCACGCAGTCATGGCCACTGCTATAACTGGCAATGCGAAGACAGTCCATTTCATATGTTCTCCTTGCTCCTCTGTCCGATCCATATTGAACGCCAGTTCGGCGCTCATGTCGCGGCGTCCGCCACACCTGGTGCCGAATCCGGCTCAGGCCGAATAGGTTTGCGTATCGGTCAATCAGTTGACCGGGCTACATCGGCGGTGATAGTCACTAGCGCGAGCCCGATGAGGGGAATCCGACAAAATGTAAGGGGGAAGCGTGAACTCACGCTTCAGTGGCGCCGTCCTGTCTATTTCCGCGGCGGCTGTGACCAGTCTTCTCGGGGCGGGTGTCGCACATGCAGACATTCAATGGGGAGCTATCGCGGAAGGTACTTACGGGTTCAATACGGTCACGAACTATCCGAGCAGACAAGAAGCCATCGATGCGGCCGTTGCGAATTGCAACAACGCATATCCGGCACGCTGGGTGGATACCGGCTCAGGGGGCGGTCATACGGCTGGCGGCGACTGCAAAGCGCGCCTGGTCTTCCCTAGTGGTACCTGTGCCGCCATTGCCCAGGGGTACGGGATGGATTCGAAGGGAAACCTCGATAGCTCTCCGAGCAGGTACTCGGTCGGTTCTGGCGCGTCCATCGCCGAAGCTGACTTCGATGCGATGGCCAAGAACGCCGGCTACAAAGTCAGCGTCATAAAGTCGGTCTGTCAGAGCTGAGCCAGCGGATGTCTGGCCGGTGAGGGAGAGCCTCCGACGACGACGTTGGCTCCCAGGCTCGTGAAGTCCGGTCGCGATGTTCTTCGTGCAAGCGGCGAATCCGTGCGGCGGTTCGTTTGGCGGTGACTGCGGCGGATGTCAGCGATTCGGGCCCAGCGGCTGGGATGCCGGCCGATTCACCAGCGGAGGCCGGGCCGGCCGATCAGGCCTGGCTCCCTGACCCGTCTGCTTTCCCATCCTGTCCATTGCTCGAAGCGGCCCAATGGGATCGATTCGCGGCGTGCTGGTGTGCGCTGCAACGCGCCGACGCTCCCGTGACCGAGCGGAGCGAGGGAGCGGGTGTGCCTCGTAGCGCGGGGCGGCGCGCGCATGCGCGCCGCTCTTGGGTCTGTATAGCCAGTTTCGGCAACGGCTCTCGCTTCGGGCGGTGGGGCTGTTAGAGCATCCCTCGGGCACGACCTCTTCGTCCCGAACGATGATCTTGCCCGTTTTGCCTGAATTGACGGATATTGGGCCTGTTGGTACCACTGCTCTGACCAGGTATTTGGCTATTGGTGGCGTTGGGGCAGATTGGCCAGTGGCGGAGCTACTGCGGACATGCTGCGGACGAACTCCCTCGGGCGTTGGTTCTGGGTTGCCCTGGGGTTTGATGCGTACGCCTCAATGCTGTTTGAGTCGTACGCATCAAACAACGGTAGGCTCTCGATGAACGGGCGGCGGCCTATCGTATTCGTACATCTACAATAAATCTCTCTGGCTAGCCTACTGCGTCCAGGAAGCCGTTGATATCGCAGGTAGCCTGAGCTGGATCAGTCTTCGGGAGTCGGTACTTTGGGAAGTCCTTGTGGATAGCAAGGGCGCCAGTACGTTGGACGCTGCAATCAACGACTGCGGGTTTCGTCGCCTCCTGCTTGTCATTATGAGCTATCACGACTCCGGCTAAGGTCAATACGGCGGCAGTCACCGCCGACAGAAATGGAGCGATCACCGCCCACTTTGACTTCGACCAATCCTTCTGCTGTGCGGTCTGCGGGTCGGGTTGTGGAGCTATGACTGGGACGGCCAGCTGAGCTGGTTCCCGGGCCGATGGCTGAGCCGGGACAATGGTGCCCGTCGTTGGCAGGTACAACCCGAGCGGCGTCGTTACCTGGTAGTAGACGGGTGGATCTTGCCTCACGCTATCGCTCCCGGCGCGAGAGGAGGGGATTTCAGCTCCCGGGTTTCATCCCGGTCGTGTAGTACGTCTAAAAGTTCTTCTGCGTAGAAATGGTAGCCGAAGCTTTCAAAGATTTTGATTATCTGAAAGATGCGGGTTCTGCTCTCCAGCCAACGATCCTCTGCCTCATCAGGGTCATCAAAACGGCGGGACATGGACACGCTGAATGCGAGATTTCTTGCCTCAAACATCAGCCATTCAGCATTCGGGTCTATGTGACCGCGCTGGGGGCGACTCTTCGATCGGATTGCTAACCAGTTGAGACTGAATCGCCGGTAGTGTTGCCATATCGCATAAATGGCCATCAGGTAGCTGATGGCAAAGCTTGCCCCAATCAGCAGCGTCGCGATTGGATTGGCCCAGATGTAATGGCCAAGTTTGATTGTTGCATAACTATTCGCGCCAAGGATGAGAAGGGCAAGGATTAAATACGCGAAGGTTATGGGCCGCGCATCCGTGCCTGTACTGTCATCTGGCGTGTAAGGCTTCAGATGGATTGTCAGGGGCGCTTGCGCCTCGACTTCTCCCCCTAGTTCATTCGGCATGGGAAAACAATACAGGGGAACCGAACTCGTGGCTGCGGAACTGCTTGGCAACACAGCTATTAATCGGAGTTTCGCCGTTTGACGAATCTCTGTTGCGGCTCAACTACCCGACGTGCGATAGCTCAGGGCCTACCAGGTAAGGCGTGTCGCAACTCCCAGGTGAGGGGCGATCGGATGAGGTCACACCCCAGCTCCGTGATTCAGCTCGGATTGCCACCTAGGGTTTTGTAGCCGATGGGAGGGTTGAAACACTGCGCCGACCTGCGGATTGTCCGTTGGTCAGGTTTGGCAGATCGGGGCGGCTGCTGAATCCGGTGCGTACTCGTTGCGTACCGGATCAGCTGTCCCTCGTCCCTGGTGGTCCGCTATCTCCTCGGGTGTCGCCTTTGTCGTGGTTTGGTGTCTCCTTGCGGCCGCGCGGGGAGACGCTCGTGCGGTTGCTGGAGACGCGGGTGAGGCGAACGCTGTCTACCGGAGACGCTTCGGAGAAGATATCCCCTACCTCCCCGGCCGGGAAGGTTCCGTGGCATCCATTATGCGATACACATGCTCCCTGGTCAGCCGCATGGAGATATATTAGCGTTTTGTTTCGACGATGCTGATTATCTCCTTCGCGGCGCTTATTTTCTCGGAATATTTCGGATCAAACAAGCTAATAGCATAGATGACGATCCACACAGATCCGGCGATTGTCCAGACAGCGGTAATCTTATTATCGAGTTCTATGCCACCTAGGCGTACAATAAACAAGGCCGCTAAAGGTGTAATCGCTGCTAAAATGCTGCCGAAGAATTTGGCGATTTGAAGGTGCCATTTGGTCTTTACGAGGGGCTCTTCGACCGGATCTATTGGTAAGTAGTGATACATTTGTGTTGCAATTGCGCTAATCAGTATCGACAACTCGTCGGCCATTGCTTGAGCTGTGCCTTGCTGGGGAAACGCGACCCACACCTTCAACGATCGTATATAATTTGCGATAGAAAGCATGCGCTGAAAAGAAGAATCATGCGGATGGATTCTAAGGCGCAGGGCTCGCGGTATGCTCGACTCGAAATTGGAGGCCATCTTCTCCAACGTTATGGAGAAGTATCGGCGAGTGGACAGGCTGCTATCAATATCATTGCAGCGAAGTAGCAGCCGCGCGCCTGTCTGGAATATGACCTGCTCCAGGAGAATCAATGTCGGAAATTTCAAGACTATCAATGTTGCGACAGCTCCGTAAATGCCGCGAGACAATACACCGAGGGCTAGCCTCGTGCTATATATGAAAATCAGACCTAAAGACATTTCGTTGAATATATGTGCGACACCGGATGACCATATATCGGTGGCGTAGTAGCAGGCGACTGAAACGCCCAATTTGATTGACCACTGCGCTAGTAGCTGCAGATATACAGACCGAGGCCTAGTCCGGGGCCCGCCGACTTCGTTGAATACTTCATCCAGAGACGGGTTGGTGCTTCTTTTCCGGGGCGCGGTCACCGCGTCGTAAAGTTCCATTAGTAGAATGGTCAGCAGTAGCGGGAAGCTGAAGAATTTGACCGCGCCAAAAACCAAGGCGGCCCAGCCTGTAAAGTACAGTAGAATGGTTGCCCAAACTGTCATTCTTATTATGCGATCGAGAAGTTCTGAATACGCCGTTCCAGCTGTCCTGGAAAACTCTTGAACGCGCTCGAAGGCGCCTGTTCCGAATGTATTCTCAATGTGTTGTCGATGAATGGATATCATATCATCGAATTGTTGATTGCTGTATTCTGATCGCTGCCGGAAAATTCCTCTGTCTCCGCCGCGTAATATCGCCACTAGCGTGGACCCCGACATTATGAAGCGCGAAGGGTTCCCATTTTCTTGGGGCGCTTCGACCATCCTCACTCCTCTAGTCTTCAACGTACGGCCTACTCATATAGCAGCGGCTGCTCGTGGGAGCAGTTGAGGGCTTAATGGGAGACCGAACGACCCACCTGGTACCGCTGCTACATGGTACTGAGAACGTCGGGCGTTACAAGAGGTTGGGATGGTGCTCTCGTAAATCCGAACACTCGTGCTCCCGTGAGCGTCGTAGGAATCAATGATCTGCGACGGTCAACAACTCAAATTGCCAATTTGCCTTGCGGCACTGGACGGTCGCCCAGAATCCGGTAGGTCGTGAGTCTGCCCTGGTTATCCCTCTGTTCAGCGGCCAGACAGTGGGGTGGGTAAGGCTTGTCGGCGGCAAACTGGGGCTCT
The DNA here is from genome assembly GCF_053601595.1 of Nocardia sp. NPDC004711. Classification (NCBI taxonomy): domain Bacteria; kingdom Bacillati; phylum Actinomycetota; class Actinomycetes; order Mycobacteriales; family Nocardiaceae; genus Nocardia; species Nocardia sp. NPDC004711. Next base: position 186,846 of record NZ_JBSGCB010000018.1, read on the forward strand.
CCTCTTTGTTGTCCAGAAAACTGGACAGTTCCAGTTGTGAGGAGATCAGGCCGCTTGCCCCGCGCTGGCGGAAGTCCTTATGTCTCCTTGGCTGCGTCCAGGCAGCGCGAGGGAGACGCTCACCCGGGTGGCGCGCTGGCAAGTCAGGGCGCTGTCTCTCGGTGACACTTCCAGGGATGGCGGATGTCTACAGGCCGTATCCGAGAGCTAGGTTTGATACGTGACAGAGATCAGGTACCGCGAGGGTGGTGACAACCGGATTCTGCGTATGGCCTTGTATGACGTGTACAGGTCTCGCTGCTATTGGTGTGAAAAGCCAGTCGATTTCAACGCTACGGAGATAGACCACATTCTGCCCAGGACTGCTACGCAGGCAAGGCTGGATAAGCTCGCCGATGAGCTACTCAACCCAGCTGTGACGAGTTACGACGTCCATGACCCGTACAACCTCGCCCCCATCTGCGGGCCCTGCAATCTCCGAAAGTCCGCAATCGACTTCACCCCCACGAAGCGTGTGATGCAGGATCTTCAGACTGCTCACACGCTCCGGCGCACAGTCGTTAGCAAGGTCGAAGCCTTCGCTACTGCGGGAAAGGTAACCCGCGCTGCTACTACGGTGATCGCCGCCGACTTGAAGGACCGGACTGCTCGCCGTGCGCTCGAAGACCTTGCGCCGCAGATCATTCAGAAGATCGCGCTCATGGACTCGGAGTTGGCGGACGGCTTTCTCACCATCAGAGAGTTTCCCGTAGGGGAGTTCGATGCGAATGACCCCGAGGCACGACATGAAGCCGTCGTCACAATCAGAGCGGATGCCTCAACGCGCCGAACCCTTCACCTACTTGAGGACATGTGCGCGGCAAGTCTCGGGACAGTCCTTGCCGGCCTCGTCGGTGATTTGCGCGAGCAACTCGCCGACCGGGCACGGAGCGATCTCGAAGCAGTCGAGGTGCCAGGTGGGAATCCAAACGTCGGCGAGCCTGAGAGCTCTGTGTATGTCCTCATCGATGCAGTCACGATGCTTCGCGACCGGGCTGCCTTCGAATTTGTCTTCCGGGGCCGCTTCGACATCACGATGCTTACGTCGGTCTTGATCCCCAGTGAGGACGGGTCCCTAAGCGAAGAAGTTCAAGGCGAGGCGGGATACGAAGGTACAGTCCAGTTTCCAGTCTGGTGGAACGCCTTGGACGAAGCCGCGGTCATCACTGGCGAAAGTGTGGTGGGGATCGATCATTCGGAGGTCGATATCATCGTTAACTACCTCTGAACTGGTCTTCTATGTTGATGCGTATGCCTCAAGACCGTTGATGCATACGCATCAAACCGGGCCTGGCCGTTGATACGTATTCTCAACAGTGACCCTGCTAGACATGTCAGTTCGTTGATGCCTACGCATCAAATCGGTTGATTCGGCAAGTCGGCCTCCCTCGATTGAGGCGTAGGCATCAACGTATCTTGATGCTTACGCCTCAACTCTCAGATCACCGATCGCGTTGTTATACTTCATGTTTCCTTCCTCCCCGGGCCGGAGGTAATCCCTTCGTTGTGGTTCGTCCTCGTGCGCACGCTGCATTGCATCGCGACTTGTGATCGCAACCCCCCCGTTGTGGTCTGCTCCCAACGCGACTCACATGCCAACGCAACATCCGTACGCAACGCGCGCCCTTGTGGTCCTCTCCTTTGTGGTCCTTCCTTCACCATCTGACACTCCCGAAACCCTTGTCCTCCACCACACCCCCGTACCTATCTTTTGACTCTGGTCTGGTCTGGCCGAGACTATGTCCTCCGAAGGCGAGCGGATGGAAATCGTCGAGCTCGAAGCCTTGGATGAAGGTGCTGTTCAGCAGAACCGCTGCGGACCCGCGCCAGGCACCTGCTGCTCGACGGTGTGGCCTGCGGT